>CAJFMJ010000195.1 GCA_904391645.1 uncultured Neglectibacter sp. | reverse complement strand
TGAAATTCTTCACTGTGGGGTCGGCAGGGATGGAGCGGTCTTCCTCCTCTTCCTCCCGTTCCTCGATTTCGTAGGGGGCGTATTGGGCATGGAGGTTTTCCACGGCTTTCGCCAGCAAGTCGGAAAGGTCGGCATCCTCCAAAGGCTTGCAGGTGGTTTCCTTTTCATTGCCGTACATACTCCGGTCAAAGGCCATCCGGCCCAGCATCATCTCCGGGTGGTCGATAAAATATTGGTTGACAGGCACCCCGTCCTCTGTCTGCCCCAGGTGGAGCCATTCCAGACCCGAGTCAGGCAAACTCACGTCCACCAGCCTTTCCCGCTTTTGGAGGAAGAGGATGTCTGTCGTGACCTGAGTCCCGGCGTTGGCAAGGAAAGCGTTGTTGGGCAGGCGGATGGCCCCAATCAATTGGGCGCGCTCGGCAATGTATTGGCGCACGCTGGGGTTCTGCTTGTCCAGCGTGCCTTTGCTGGTGATGAAGGCCACAATGCCACCAGGCCGCACCTTGTCCAAGGTTTTGGCGAAAAAGTAATCGTGGATCAGGAAATGGTGCTTGTCATACCGCTTGTCGTGGAGGGAATAGCTGCCGAACGGGACATTGCCGATGGCAAGGTCAAAAAAGCTGTCCGGCAGTTCCGCCTCCTCAAAGCCCTGCACCGCGATGCTGCTCTGCTGGTACAGCTGCTGGGCAATGCGTCCCGTGAGGGGGTCTAGCTCCACACCATACAAACGGCTGTCCTGCATGGTCTCCGGCACCAGGCCAAAGAAGTTGCCAATGCCACAGGAGGGCTCCAAAATGTTTCCAGTGCGGAAGCCCATATTCTCCACCGCCTGATAGATGGCCTTGATGACGGTGGGCGAGGTGTAGTGGGCATTTAGAGTGGTAGCCTTGGCGGCCTCGTATTCTTCGGGGGACAAAAGTTTTTGCAGCTCGGCAAATTCGTCCGCCCACTGGGGATTGTTCCCGTCAAACGCCTGGGGCAAGCCGCCCCAGCCCACATAGCGGGACAAAATCTCCTGTTCCTCCGGGGTGGCAAGCCTTCCTTCCGACTCGATTTTCTGTAAGGTTTGGATGGCCGCCACATTGTTGCGAAATTTTGTCTTTGCCCCACCCTCCCCCAAGTGGTCGTCTGTAATGCGGAAGTTGTGGCGCCCGCTGTTGGGGATTTCCGGGTGAGGAAGAGAGAGTTGTTCTTCTTTTTGGGCAGGTGCTTCTTCCTCCCGTACCGGGGCGGCCATTTGGCTTTCATAGCGGTCGATGTCCTCCGAGGTAAGCCACTCCGGTTTTTCCGGCAGGGCGGCGTAGAGTTCCCGCATCTTGGCGATCTGTTCCCGCACGTTCCCAGCCCATAAATGCTTTTCCACCCGTCCGCCAGCGCCCAGGAAGTAGTCACAGTCAGCTTTCAGGCGGCTTAATAGGAGATATTCATGCTCATAGTTATAGGGCACGGTTTCCTCAACCGGTTCTTCGAGGGCAGGCTGGGATCGCACGGCAGCTTCCCGCAGGGCGGAGAGGACATTCTGGTATTGGGGGTATTTCGCCAGGAAATCCAGCACACCGCCATCGCCGTCCCCAATATCCTGGCGCTCCGTGTAGGTGGTTCCGTCCGGCATGACCACGGTGAACTTCACCTTATCGTACCCAAGGTATTGGGCATTTTCCGGGTCATCCGCATCGTACCACGCCTGCCAGTTTCCACCATATTTTTCCAGCGCGGCCTGCGAACCGGCTACCCGTTCCGCATCCGCCTGTCTCATCAGGGCGTCAAACTCGCCAACGCTGTACCGGCTCTTATCCGCAAAGACGGGGCTTTCGCTCCACTCGCAGTAGATGTATGGCTCCGTGTCCGGAGGATGCTGCTCTCCATGACGCTGGAGTGGTTCCGGGATTTGCTCCGCCAGTGCGGCTTCCGCTCCTTCCAAACCGGAACCAGTTCCGGCTTCCTCCTGTGGCGGGGTGGGCTCCATGGAGGTTTCAGCTGTCTCAAGGGGAATTCCCCGTAGAAATTCCGGTACAGGGGTAAAGCTGTAGTTGTCACAATAATAGGCTTCTTCCTCGCCATCACGGTTCAAAACCACCACATCCGAAACGGATAGGCTGTGGCCACGGAAACCGGTGGGACGGTCATCCGCGTTAAACGTGTAATAGATGTCTTCCAACGTGGTTCCATCGGCCAGTGGGGCTGTATAGATTAGGTCGTAGTTGTTCCTATCCACAGCAAGCCCCTCGCTTTCCAGCTCCTCGTGAGATCGGAACAGGAAATCACGTCCCTCTGGGGTTGACGGTATTTGATAAATGGAAAAGGTGTCCTGATTTAGCTGGGGTTCCTTTTCCCTGGGCGGCGTTGAAAACACCGGCGTGTCCTGGGTGGCGGAAATGGTCATTTCCGAGGTATCTGCGATCCGCTGGATTTCCCCCCGCACTGTCTGGGGCATTTCCTCCTCGTAGATCGTCACCGTGCGGTCTGGGGCGATGTGGGCCACCGTTTTGTAGTCCCCATGTTCTTCCTCCAGTCGGTTCCACACCGTGACGCCGTTGCCCAGGTGGCCATAGCCCAGGTCGTAGGCTTTGGACGGGGCAGCTTCGCCAAAATCAAAAAGGGACATCTGCTGGCTCTCCTGAGAAGGCCGTTGGATGTCCCCATTGTTTTGCGGTGTATTTAGTTGTAGATCAGCTCCGTCAAAACCGTCTCTTCCGCCGCGCTGCGCAGGCTGTTCATCAGGCCCACCCACTGCATGGGATTGCTGGCTTTCAGCTCTTCCGTCACGCCCTGGGCTTTCGCCATCTGCGCTACCAGCTCCTCCATCCGGCGCTGGGCGGTCTGCTGGATCTCTACCAGATGGCTGGAAAGCTTCCCGCTGGTCAGCAGGTTGGTGTAGGTGATTTTCCGATGCTCCTGTAAAAAGCGCTTCCGCATCCGGGCGTACTTGCCCAGGGGCATCGGCTCCTCCTGGGGCGGCAGCAGATTGGGAATCAAATAATCCCCCTGCCTGGTGTAGGTCACTTCCATGGTGTTGGCTCCTTTCCAGTGGGTTTTCGGGTTCTCTGGCTTCAGCATACAGGTTTGTG
>CAJFMJ010000194.1 GCA_904391645.1 uncultured Neglectibacter sp. | reverse complement strand
CCAGCCCGTCCTCTGGTGGAATAATTTATGCTGAACAGGCGTGGCCATGGTTAAAGGGATAAAACCGGAACTGGTTCCGGTTCCTGTTACAGTTTCATGGGGATAGTCTGTGAAAAAAACTTTCGTATGGAGTATCCCAGCAGTCTGTCTCGGTTAGTTCAATATTAACTTTATAGTTCTAATTGCACTTTTCAAGAGATTAAGCAAGGAGGGTGGTGGATACAAAAACGTCATCAGTGCGGGATTTTCTTTGAATACTTGAAAGGAGGATAAACACTTTAATAAAAAATGTTAATTGCATTTGAAACATAAAACAACCTGGAAATTTGTAATAAAATTAAAGGAGCCTCGGGAAAAAACCGGGAATAAAATGATGGAGGTTTCTTGTTATGACAATTAAGGAATGGATGGATCAGTGGTTTGTAGTCTATACAGGGGAGATGAGTGAGAATACAATCAAGATATACAAAGACGCACGAAGAAGGATGAACGTAGCTTTTCCCAATGTGGAACAACTCCATTTGGAGGCCCTGAAACCCGTCCAGTTTCAAGGATTATTAAATGTGCTAGGGAGGAGTTATTCCAAAAGTACAGTGAATCATATCAAGGTCTTGTATAACAAGATCTACAAAGCAGCGCTAGAAAATCATCTCTGCCAATGGAATCCCATTCCATCAACGAAAATACCCAAATATGCTACTCAGAAAGTGGTTAACGCAATGGCCAGTGACCAGCAGGAACTCTTTGAACAAGCTGCCTGTCAACTGCCTGTCGTTGACCACTTTGCTATTTTAACGCTTCTTTTAACAGGACTAAGGCGGAATGAGTTATGCGATCTTACCTGGGCGGATTGGGACCGGAAGGAGATGGTTCTGATGATTCCCAAAAGCAAGACGCCCTCTGGGGTGCGAAAGGTTCCAGTTATTCCAGAGGTGGCACTGATGCTTATTCATCTGCGCCAACGGCCTGAAGCAGAAACCTGTCCTTACATTTTTAGCGTGGAAGGAAAAAGAATGACGAGGCACCATATTCGGTACATCTGCAACAAAACGGTCAAGATAGCGGGGATAGATCATGTGTCCCCACATATTCTTCGACACAGTTTTGCCACAAGAATGATTGAACGAGGAGCAGATCCGAAAAGTGTTTCAGTGATATTGGGACACACAAACGTAGCTTTCACACTCAATCGGTATGTCAATGTAGACCAGCATCATCTGGCAAGCCAGATGATGTTGCTTTCTCAGGAGAGAATCAGCCATACATGATGCAGACGCATCAAAAAGCAAAAAAGGACTGGCATTGCAGTCCTTTTTTTATTTTATGGATTCTCTGGAGTCTCATTGAGCAAAGTGAGGATTGCTTCTTTGACAGCAGGCTTTTTAATTCTGCGAAATTGGTAAGCCAATGTTTCGTCAGCATCTGATAGAGGCTCTCGCACAGGCGTGCGGCCAACCAGATAATCAATGGTCACATTGTAAAAGTCTGCTAATTTTATGAGCATAGAGATGCTAGGTTCGGTAGCGCCTGTTTCATATTGGCGAATTGTGGAAAAAGAAACATCCAGTTCCAGAGACACGTCCAAGATGGTCAACCCTTTTTCATGTCGAAGCTCTCGCAACTTAAGCATCGGTTCATCCTTTTTTGAGATTTATTGTGAATTTGGCTTATGTTTCTTATGGTAACCTGTTTTTTTTACCCTATCTAGCGTATAATCAACTATATAACGCAAAATGAACTATAAACATAAGCTTTCTTAAAAAAGCATGAACGAAGGCGATAGGATGGGAAAAAAGGGAGCCCATTCGTTTATGGCGAATGGGCTGTCAAAGATTATTCCAGGAGGTTGGGAAACTCATTTGTTTCTCCAACCAGCCATTCCATGCTAACACCAAGAGCTTTGGACAGGATGAGCAGTTCAGCGTCACAGACATGGCGCTGGTTTTGCTCGATACGAGAGATGATTTGTTTTGTCATCTTTTCTTCCCCCATAAGCTGGATCTTTACTGCGAGTTCATCTTGTGTCAAAGGAGGCTTTTGGAGGGCACGAGCTAATCGGACTCGATCTGAGCAAAGGTTGCCGGAGATAAGATACATATTTTGACCCATAGAGTGATCCTCATTTCAAATAAATCCTAAATCAAGAAAATTATTCTCTTGATTATTGATTTTATTTTGAAATTCGATATAATTCAGAGAAAACTAGACTTAAAATATCTAAATTAGATATTTAATTAAGATTTCTCGTAGGAAAGGAGAGGATGGAGGGTTTTGAGAAAAATACGGATTCATCAAATATCGTGTTCGCATCTGTAAAAAGCCACCTGAAGGGAGTGGATAAATATGGCTTTTGAATGGCAGCAATTTGGCATAGCTTTGAAAAAATTGCGTTTGAAATGTGGCCTGTCACAGCAGGCGGTTGCAAATGCTCTTCACATCAATCGTGCGACATACAGTTACTATGAACTCGGTGAAACAGCTCCGGACCTTCAAAGATTATTGGATTTGGCAAAAGTCTTTGATATTTCCCCTAGTCGTATGGTGAATCTATTGTCTGATCCCAATACAGTCAACTGGGAGACTGGTCAGCGAACAGAGAAAAAAGTTGAAGAGCAGCCGGAACGGCTAGGGCAGTTACGCCCGGAAGAAAAAGCACTGATTGCCATGTTCCGGTTGTCGAACCGTCAAAAACGTCAGATGGTGGAGGACCTGTTACGACAGTAATCTCTGGAACTTGGGTTTGTAATTTTCAGAAACAAACTGCTGGAATATATTAACTGGTGAAGCATCGCTGGGCTGCCCGTATTTTTGGGGAACCCAGCGGTGCTTTTTTTGTTTCTATCTGGTTTCTATCTTGAAATAATAGAACTAATGTTCTATAATAGAGGTGAGCCTTTGGATATACTAAATGCAACTGGAGGAGAGTAATCAAAAGAAGGGAGATATTTCACCATGAATTATGCCCGTCGGAAACAGTATGTGGAAGTGGTGGCAACCCACTACATTGATGGCAGCGTCCGGCCTCAGAAGATCGTCCTGGCGACTGGTCCCGTGTATGAGATCGAGGACTGTCGAGAGACTATGCGTGGTAAGGCTCGTACCACAGGGGAACTTGCACGGCGGTATGTGGTAAAAATCAAAGGGAAAGAGACTTATCTCTATGAAACATCTGGAAGATGGTTTGTGGAAATGAAAGAATAGCTGGATTACCGCAGAATAATTGCCTATACTGATGTTGAAGGGGGCGAGGTTATGTGTGGACGATACACGTTATACACCGGAGAGCAAGCCGAAGAGATCCGTCAGATCATTGATATTGCCCAACGGCAGGCCCAAGGCCAGCTGAAGCTGGGGGAGGTCTTTCCTTCGGACCGTGCCCCCATTTTGGTGGCGAATCAAGACAAAGTGGTGGTGCGCACCGCCATCTGGGGGTTCCCTGGAGTTCGGGGAAAAGGGTTGCTGATCAATGCACGATCCGAGACTGCGGAGGAAAAGCCCATGTTTCGTCGCCCCTTGCTAACGTCACGCTGCGTTGTACCCACCTCCGGGTTTTACGAGTGGGACAAGACAAAGGAGAAGTTTCTCTTTCAGTACCCGAATTCAACAGTGGTGTATCTAGCGGGCCTGTGGGAGATGGTCGAGGGCAAACGCCGGTACACCATCTTGACTACCGAGGCAAATGATTCGGTCCGTGATGTACACAACCGGATGCCTGTGTTGCTGGCCAAGGAGCAGGTGCGCCCCTGGCTGATGGACACTCTTGCAGCCTTGGGAATGCTCCATGAGGTGCCGCCGAAACTTGCCCTGCACCCATCGAAAAACTAGTTTAGAGGGTTTGGAACTAAGAACAGTCTTGAATAAATCTGGGGCATATGGTACCATATACTTGAGATAATTTCGCAAATAAGGACTTGACAATGGGAAGGAAAGGCGTCACAATGACTGAGCAAGCAAGCAAGCAAGCAAGCAAGCAAGCAAGCAAGCAAGCAAATAGACTATTATTCTGCCCTGTTTGTCTGGGTAACTTCATATGGATTAGGCGTATTCTGCCCGTTTTTACACGGGTGGAATACGCCTTTTTGCGTTTTTCGGGGATTGCAAAAAATTTTTCCCTGCGAATTTACCGTTTAGTCAATCAATTTTTGGGAGGTGATCTGCTCCATGGGAAGCGAAAAGGGTATCCCGGAACGGCGTATCGCTTTTTTGGAGGCCTGTTTTGACACCTTTTGTCAACACGGGCTGGAGAATACTAGTATGCAAATGCTGGCAGACGCCTGCGGGGTGGCAAATGGGAACCTGGTCTATTACTTCGGTACCAAGGACAACCTCATCATCGAGGCCACGGCTTACGGCATGGCAAAGGTGGAGGACGACTTTATGGCGCAGGCACCCACCAGCTTTGAGGATATCGGGCGATTTTTGCGGGAGATGCCTTATCTCACCGCGAAGCTCCACGGGGCCAAATACCGGTTTATGTATCAAGTGTATTCAAGTCCACGTTATTGGGAGCAGGGCAAGGCGTTTTTTGAAGGTGTCAATGTCCGGTACCATCAGTATGCCGAACTTCTCTCCCCCAAGCTTGGCCTGCCGGTGGAATTGATCCAGGGTATGACATATCTGTTTGTCCGGGCCTGTGTCCACTACGCCATGTTTGAGGATGAGGCATATCTGCAATTACAGCTGGACGCCATCCGCGCCGCCCTGGCGGCCATCTCCGGCCAGGCCATGGCGCTTCCAGCCCAGGAAAGGAAGGAATAGCTCTGTGAACGAAAAAATCACCCTGCAAATCGACACAGCGGGGGAACTGCGTGCCTTTGCCAAAGATATCAACTCGGGGCGGTACCACGGCCAACCGGACTTGACCGTGAAGCTCACCGCTGACATCGACTTGGGCGGCTTGGACCAGTGGGTCCCCATCGGCTGTGGCGGACATTTCTTTTCCGGGGCGTTCGACGGCTGCGGCCATACCGTCCGCAATATGATAATCAAAAAGGACTATCCCGGCAGCTACGGTTTGTTTGGGTTCTGCACGGGGACCATTGAAAACCTCACCGTCACCGGCTCCATCACCTGCATCGCCGGGGATGTCCACTCCGCCGTGGGTGGCGTTGCGGGGCTGGTGGACGGCGGACAGATTAACAACTGTACCGCTGACATCTCTATCGACAGCCAAAAGCGATCCCTGGGAATGTATGCAGGCGGCGTCGTGGGCCAGCTCAGGGAGGGCACCATCTGTGACTGCCGTTCCAGCACACGGTTTGAAAATGTGCTGGGAAACTTCATCTACCTGGGCGGCGTGGTGGGTGCTGCTGAGGATGCCAAGATCACCCACTGCGTTTTTGACGGCTCCATCCAGATCCTGGGCGACACGGGCTACTATATTGACGCCGGTAGCATTGTGGGCAACGTCCGGGGCCGCATCACCGTATCGGACTGCCTCAACCGGGGCACGGTGGATGCCAGTGACTTTGACTGCGGATTTTTAACCTTGGGAGACATTGTGGGCAGATGGGAAGGCGAAGATGCTGAGCTCCAGCCTTTTAGTCGGGACACCTTGCGCCGCACTGCTTCATCTATGGCAAAGGAGGAACTGTGACATGAAAAAACGAATATTAAGTTTGATTTGCGTCCTGGCGCTGTGCCTGGGCATGCTGCCCACCACGGCATGGGCGGCTGATGATTATGAAACCTCTACGAGTGACGGCGGCGTCACCACCTATACCTTCCACGCATTGAATACGACCAACTCGATTATATGCAATGGGGACACAGTTATTGATCTGCGTCAGGTGAACCCAGGCAGTGGGACGGCGGAGATCAATATTTGCACCCGGGCGGAGAACCTCACCATCACGCTGGTCGGAGATTCCACCAAAATCTATCCCGTTGACGTCGATTTTGGTGAGATATCTTCCGGAAACACCATGGATGAACTTCCTCAAAAGGTCATCCTGCAGGATTTTCGCACCACTGGAGAAATTGATTTTGGTTTTCTCAACCTTGGTGAGGAAAACACCCTGCCTATTGAGTATGTCGGCACGGTGGAGGCGGCTACGATCCGGGGCGGGCGCACTTCCGGCGCTAACACCAAGACGGGGATCAGCCTGACTTTGACGCCCAATGGGACTTCTACCCTGAACGTGGATTATCTGGTGGTAAACACCAACCTGACGCTGGACGGCGGCGCCATCACCATGGATCCATGCAAAAACAACAACCGGATCTCCGTGGGGAAATCCCTTACCATCCAGAATTGTAAGGTTACTATGACGGGAGATGGAACGGACCGGGGGATCCGCGGCAACAACATCACCATTGAGAATTCCACATTGGACAACATCCAGGATATCCATGGGTTTTCTACCAATGACATTTACTACTTGACTGGCACCATGGGTAACTCCTCTATAAAGGTCACCAATTCCACCGTGGCGTTGACCGGCGGCATCATCAACGCCAAAGACATTTCCATCACCGGCGGCTCAACCGTGACTTATTCCGGCAGTTACAAAAGCGCCCCTCGCCTTGGCGGCCTGTTTACAAATCTTTCCATCCAAGACAGCATCGTCACCGGAATGGAGGCCTCCGATATTTATCCCGCTGTGGGTGTGAATGCCTGGAGTTGGAGCATCTGGTCAGGAAGAAGTTCCAACAGTCCTACCATAACCATTGACAACAGTACTGTCTCCGCCCGGAGCGAGGAGGGCGCCGCCATCGGCAACAGCGCCATTAGGAGAAATGTACAGACTCTTCCCAGTCCGGTCATCACCATCTCCAGCAATAGCGAAGTCACCGCCATCAGTGAAGCGGGCGCGGGCATCGGCGGCGGATGGAGACAAGCAGTTTGGAACGAGTCTGGCTCTGTCACCCAGAGCGAGACTGTCACGGTGTCCATTGGCGGCAGCAGCATCGTCCGGGCCTCCAGTGTGTCCGGCGCGGGCATCGGCTCCGGCACACTGACAGAGGGCGTCAATATCCCCAGCACCACCAATATTACCATTTCCGGCACCAGCGATGTCACCGCCGCCAGCGAGTGCGGCGCAGGCATCGGCGCGGGACAGGAGGCGTCCAGCGGCGGGCCCCAGGGCGGTATCCCCGTAGACTTTAACGCCGGCATCGGCGGGTGGACGGATGTCGAGGGCGGAACTGGCAATGCGGGAATCGACGGCACGTCGCTGTTCTCCACCTCCCCCCTGTCTTACTCTGCCCGCTCCACCGGTGGATTGAGCGGCAATACCGGTACCCTGGCCATCAACAACAATCCTACCATCCAGGCCCAGTCCGGCGTGATCGCCGTGAGCCTGACGGTCAACGCCAGCCAGCCCATGATGGAGTACACACTGGATAGCAGCGAGGAAACGCCTACCGTTACCACACCCATTAGCCGCTCCGCCGTCGAGGGCACGGACAGCGGTCCCGGCTCCCCCAGTTATGACCTGCGCCCCGGCTACTGCTCCCTGGCCTTCTGGCCGGTGGCGGCGGGCAGTTATAACCTGTTTTACGGCTCCGGCGACCAGGCTGACCCGCTGCTCTATCAAACAAACGCCAGTTATTCGGATACCTTCCCGGTGTCCACGAGCGCCGGTGCCCTCAACGCGTTTACCGTCATCCGCAGCAAGCGGCTGGGCGGCAGCGTGACGCTGAATGGGGCCACCAACGGCACGGCCACAGTGAACACTCAACTGACTGCCAATCTTTCCAACCTGACGCCCGATAAAGAAACTTCGGACGTAACCTACCAGTGGTACAAAGACGGCCAGCTCATCAGCGGCGCGACAAGCAGCAGTTATACGCCAACCGAAACGGGAGTCTACTACTGCGCCGTCACCGGTCAGCTGCGCTATTGGGGCACGGTGAACAGTCAGGCGGTCACGGTAACAGCAGTCGGTACATCGGCTCCCGCTGCGCCGACTGCCCAGGATAGCAATATCACTGCCGATACCATCACCCTGGACACACCGACAGACAGCCAGACCTATGAGTACGGCCTTATGACCGCATCCGGCATCTCCTGGCAGGAGGGCACTACATTCAACGACCTTACCCCCAGCACGGAGTACAGCTTTGTCCAGCGGAAAAAGGACAGCGGTTCCGTCAGCGCCGCCGCCTCCTTCACCACCAAGGCCGGCATGCCCGGTGAAGACGCTCTTATCATCGACTACATCAACGAGACCGCCACGCTGGCCAGCGGGGTGTCTATTTACAGCAATGAGGAGTGCAAAACGAAAATCACCCTGGATGCCAACAGTTCCATCACCGACTACATCGGCAAGACCGTCTATGCCAAGTTTGACGATGTGATCACGGCAGACAACACCACCGTTCGCGCGATTGCAATCCCGTCACGCCCTGTAGCGCCTGCGTTGAATGACAACAGCGTAAACAAGACCGCCACCGCCATCTCCCTGACCGGCACAAGCGGCGTCACTTACGCTTTGTTCTCCGAAACAGGAAGTCTTATTGATACGCAAACCGGTACCGGCGGCACCATCACCTTTGAGGGTCTGTCGTCTGGCACCACCTATGTGCTCAAGGCCAGGGTGGACGCCACCGAAAGCAGTTTCCGCTCCGCGTTGGCCAGCCTGACTGTCGCCACTTCCACGTCCCAGACCATCGGCGTCACGCCGGGGGATAATACCTACACCTTCGACGGCGATCCCCATGCTTTTGCCTTTAACGTCACGCCTTCCGATCTGGGCATAGAAGGTTTTACGGTGGAGTACTACACCTCTTACAGCAACGGGGACTTTGACGGTCTGACCACAGATCCTCCCAAAGCCGCCGGGGTGTACAGCATCATTCTCAGTCGGCCGTCCGATGGTACCTACGAAGCCTTTGAGAGGTTTTATTACGACGCCCTGGAGATCACTCGCGGCACGTTTAACCTAACCCAGGAAGTCACCGTCGAAGCGGGCAGCCAGAGTACAGTGCAGATTGATATTGACGAGGAAACATACGGGGAGATCACCGACTGTACAATAGCCAGTAATCCGTCCATCAATTACTTGTTTACTACCCAACCGTCAGTCAGCAACAGCGGTGAGCTAATCTTCCAGACAATGAGTAATGCGGCTGCGGCATTGAAGGGACAGCCAATCTCCATCCCGGTGGTAGTCAACACGGATTCCTGTCAGGTGACCGTGACGGTGAAGGTTACCGTTACTGACAAAAAAACAGCCACTGTCACCGTGACCCAGGCTGATGGTACCTACGGCGCGGAACTGGACGATCCCGTGATCGCTGTGGTGGATGAAACTGGAAATTCTCTGACAGCAAGTGGACTGACGATCCACTATTCCGGCACAACGGAGGCCGGTGCCTCGGTCGGCCCCAGTATCGGCAAGCCCACTGAGCCGGGCACATACACCGTTACTGTGACCTATGAGGATGAGGGTTACTTGGGTCAAGGGACGGCGTCCTTCATCATCTCCAAGGCTACGCCCACCGGTGCGCCAGCCTATACCCCCATCTTCACCACCGGCAAGACCCTGGCGGATGCCAACCTGACCACAGAGGGCGGCACTTTTAACACCGTGGGCACCGTAAAATGGGTGGACGAAAACGGCAGTGCTCTGCCTAACACCACCGAAGTGACGGCCAATACCGCTTACCACTGGCTGTTCACCCCGACGGATACGACCCATTACACGACGCTCACTGGCACATTGACCCTTTATCAGCCCAGCAGTGGCGGTGGGGGAGTGACCACTTATCCGGTTACTGTAGTGGAAACGGAGCACGGTACTGTGACTGTTTCGCCCAAGAACGCTTCCAGAGGAACGACCGTGACTGTCACGGTCGCACCGGACGAAGGTTATGAGCTGGCTGCCCTGACCATCACCAAGAACAATGGCGATGAGGTCAAATTTACCGACAAGGGCAACGACAAGTTTGAATTTGTCATGCCAGCCGATGGTGTATCAGTTAAGGCCATTTTCCGCTGTATCGGCAGTGAGTTGTGTCCCTCCCGCCACCTGACGGACGTCCTGCTGAAAGCATGGTACCATGAAGCTGTGGACTATGTGGTGGAACAAGGCATCATGACCGGTACCAGTGCCACCACCTTCGAGCCGGGCACAACTTTGAGCCGTGCCATGGTGGCGCAGATTCTCTATAACCTGGAGGGGCAGCCCACCGTAACAGAGGCGACCACCTTTACCGATTCTGGCACCCATTGGGCGGCGAAAGCCATTGCCTGGGCGCAGGAAACAGGAGTGGTAAGTGGCTATGAGGACAACGCTTTCCGGCCCAACAAGGCGGTCACTCGTGAAGAGCTGGCCCAGATGCTTTACAACTACGCCAAGTACAAGGACTATGACCTGACGGCCTCCGGCGATCTCACTGCGTTCCCGGATGGGGAAGAGGTGAGCCCCTGGGCGGAAACTGCCATGGCCTGGGCCAACGGCAACAAGCTCATTAATGGCCACGACGACGGCACCCTGGAGCCCGGCGGAGATTCCACCCGGGCACAGGCAGCCAGTATCCTGATGAAATTCAATGTAAATTTGGCAAACTAACCTACAAGAACAAGGGGACCCTTTCGAGGGTCCCCTTTGTGTTTTATTTGGGATAGCTTGAACGCCAAATAACTGAGCGCTTCAATGTGAACCGCGTAACCGTCAAACCTCCGGGCGTATAAAAAAGGCCGCCACCTCAGCGGCCAGGCTTTGAGATGGCGGTCAGGGATTCCATTAGATTTTAGCTTCTGCA
>CAJFMJ010000193.1 GCA_904391645.1 uncultured Neglectibacter sp. | reverse complement strand
CACGCCAAAGAAGAAGAAGGAAGACAGGGCAATCACGCTATCGCTGACAAAAAGCGCCTTCCCTATATCGGAGATGCTGGTGTATTTTTTTAGGATCATCGCCACAATGTCCGTGCCGCCGGAGGAGGCATTGTAGTTGAACAACAGTGCAGACCCCACCGCAGGGAGCATCATGGCAAAAAACAATTCCATCAAAGGCTGATCGGTGAAGGGTTTGTCCATGGGCCAAACCCTTTCCAATACCCATGTTTCAAAGGAATACATCAAACTGCAATAGGTGGTCCAGAAGCCGAAGGTCTTCCCCAAAAACAGATAGCCTAGAATCAGCAGCAGCACGTTGATGATGGCCATCAGCGTGGCAGTGGACAAAAACGGGATGACGCTTCCCAGGATGATGGACAAGCCGCTGACGCCGCCAGTGGTAAAGTTGTTGGGGATTTTGAAAAAGTAAACACCCACAGTTAACAGGAAAAGCCCTAGGTTGACAACTAAAAAAGCCTTTAGGTTATCCTTCGTAAAATACGAAAGAAGCCCACTTCGTTGCTGTTCTTGGTCAGTTCCAGTAGACATAATGCAGTCCTCTCCATCCCTTGATACTACAGTGTGGTTGTGGATTTGGCCCCATTTTCCCGGACCGTTTGAGATTCTACCACAACAAACAAAAATTTACAACTGTTTTCCGAAACAAAACAGAACTTTTTTCTCTATTTTACCAAAGCCTTTTAGACCCATTACCCCAGCTGTTCCTGGAGGAACCGCACCGCCAAAGCAATATCCGCCTGGGGATCCTCCCCTACTTCCCGCTCAATGGTCAAAAAGCCGGTGTAGCCAATGGCATCCAAAGCCTTTAAATAGTTGGGGAAATCCACATCCCCTTGGCCCAAAGGCAACTCGATATAGGAATTGTCCGCCAGCATTTCAGACTCTACCATGCCGTAAAGGACTTCCGGGTCCACATAGTGCAGCCGCCGTCCGTCTTTTGCATGGGTGTGGACAATGTAGTCCTTCAAAGTGTACACGGCCTGCACAGGGTCATCCCCGGTGACCATGACAAAATTGGCCGGGTCTAAGTTCACCGCCACACCGGTGGAATGGAGGCTGTCCAAAAAGCCTTTTAAGGTGGCAGCCTCTTCCGGGCCGGTTTCAATGGCAAAATGGGCCTTTAAAGAATCCGCGTAGGCTGCCAGCTGCCCACAGGCATCCTGGAGGATACTGTAACGGGGATGGGAACTGTCCCCAGGGATCACGCCGATATGGGTGGTGACCACGTCGGTTTCCAGATCCTTGGCCAAATCCAGGATCCGCTTGGATTCCTCAATGAGAGCCGGGTTCTTTTCCGGATTGGCAAACCCCTGGCCCAAATCCCCACACAGTGCGGAAATCACAAGGCCGTGGTCTTTCACGTCTTGCAGAAACTCCCGGCGGCGCTGGGGGGTCATCTCTTTCGGGGACATGGCCCCACGGGTGGCGTACACCTGAATGCCCTTGGCGCCCAAGGACTGGGCTTTCTCCAGGGCTGTGTGCACGTCCGTGCGGAAGGAATCCAACATAACGCCAATGGAAAAAGGATACATGAGCAAATCGCTCCTTTCAAAATTTCTGAGGATAGCCGTTCTGTTGAGATTATAGCCCAGTTGCTGCCATTTGCAAAGTAGTTTTCTGCGAAAAAAGCAAGATATCCCTCTTGACAGCCTTCCCGCAAAGGGCTATACTATGCAATAGTATTTAGTAATACTAAATAGCAACAGTAAGGAGTGATGGGATGGAAGGGAAATATGTCCAACAGTTCAAAAAGGGATCTTTGGAAATGATCCTTTTGTGTTTGATCGCCCAGCGGGAAACCTATGGATACGAGATCCTCACCCAGTTGAACCAGCGAGGAGGAGCCGTACTGGGATATGCCCGGGAAGGGACTATCTATCCCATTCTCTACCGGCTGCAGGAACAGGGGTTGGTGCAAACCCGCCTTGCCCCAGCAGCAGCCAACGGTGGTACCAAGAAATACTATTCCCTCACGGAAAAAGGGCAGCAAATTTTAGAGGAACTCACATCGTTTTGGGCGGACTATACCCAGTGTGTAGATGGGTTTATCGCTCAGTGGAAGGAGAGTGTATCATGAAAGAATCATACATCCAGCAGGTGAAGCGCCATCTGACCCTCACCAGAAAGCAA
>CAJFMJ010000192.1 GCA_904391645.1 uncultured Neglectibacter sp. | reverse complement strand
CGGCATCAAACGTGGGTATAACAGTGACCTGTGCCGGTGCAAATTCGCCGTGATGAACCCGGAACTGACCTACACCCTCCCCGCTTACCAGACCGCCTGTGGCGCTGCCGACATCATGATGCACGTGATGGAGCGGTACTTTGTGAAAGAGGACACCTTGGAGCTCACCGACGGTATGGCGGAAGCCCTCATCCGAACAGTGATGAAAAATGCCGTCCTTGCTTTGAAAGACCCTGAGGATTACAAGGCGCGGGCGGAGATCATGTGGGCCAGCTCTTTGGCCCACAACGGCCTGATGAACTGCGGCGGCCCCAAAGGCGACTGGGCTTGCCACCAACTGGAACATGAGCTGGGCGGGATGTTCGACGTGGCCCACGGCGCCGGCCTGGCCGCGGTGTGGGGCAGCTGGGCACGGTACGTCCTGGAGGACAAGCCGGAGCGTTTTGCCCAGTTTGCCAACCGGATCTTTGGCATCCCCATGGGGGAAGCAAAGGAAACCGCCCTCAAGGGCGTGGAAGCCATGGAGGCGTTCTACCGCTCTATTGGGATGCCGGTGAACATCCGGGAGCTGGGTGTGGAAAACCTGACCCAAGAGCAGATCGACACCCTGGCAAAGAAGTGCTGCTTCGGCGGACGGACCATCGGCCTGTTTAAAATTCTTCACCAGGAAGACATCCGGACCATCTACCAGATGGCAAAAGGATGACAGATTTGTGCCTCTGTTCCAAAAGATTGTGCTATCCTCACACAAATTGCGAAAAATTCGCACAGTGTTTCACAAAAAAGCAAAGAAAAAGGAAAAGGACCGGTCATCCGGTCCTTTTCCTTCTTTTGGGGAGGAGTTGTATTGAAAAGTGCGGCTTTGAGCCGCTAGGCTTGTACTCTTGATTACGGGTATATTATAGCTTTTCAGCCGATGTATGTCAACCGTTTCACGGAGAATCTCCCTTTTCCATCAATCTGATTTTTTATAAAAATCCCTTTTTATAAAATTAGCACAACAAATTTGCTCATTTTTTGGCAGCCTTGTGTTTTGAAGGCGGGTGTGCTACAATCAAGGACAGTTTTCAGCAAAGGGGCTTACGCTATGAGGGCAGTACAGAAAAACGACATGGTTGAGCTTACCATCACCGGGATGACCGCCCAGGGCAGCGGTGTGGGGCATTGGGAAGGGCTGGCGGTTTTTACCCCTCTCACCGCCCCTGGTGATGTGGCCCGGGTGCGCATTGTAAAGGTGGCTAAAAACTTTGCCTATGGCCGGCTGGAGGAACTGCTGATCCCCTCCCCCCACCGGGTGGAACCGGACTGCCCCTGTTTTTCCCAGTGCGGTGGCTGCTGCTACCGGCACATCACCTATGAGGAAGAACTGCGGATCAAAGAAGAGCGGGTGCGGGACGCGCTGGAGCGGATCGGCGGCTTCCAGGGGCTACCCCTGCGGCCCATCTTGGGGGCGGATTCCCGGGACGGGTATCGGAACAAGGCGCTTCTGCCTTTGGGCCTTAAGAAGGATGGCAGCCTTTCCTTGGGTTTTTACGCTGTGAACTCCCATCGGATTGTGGACTGTGCCAGCTGTAAATTACAGCCAGAGGACTTTAACCTGGCCATGGAGGCTTTCCGGGCATGGGCAGCCCAATATGGGGACCCGGTCTACGACGAGGCCACTCACTCCGGCAGGATGCGGCGGCTATACCTACGCAAAGGGGAGCGTTCCGGCCAGGTGTTAGCCTGTGTGGTGGTCAACGGTAACGGCCTGCACCACGAAGGGGAATTGGTAGAGGCTTTGAAAGCAGCCGTACCGGGGCTTTCCAGCGTGGTGATCAACTCCAACCGGGACCGGACCAATGTAGCCCTGGGGAAAAAATACCGCACCATCTATGGCAGTGACACCATCCAAGACCAGCTGTGTGGGCTGGAGTTTCAGCTGTCCCCCCTCTCCTTTTACCAGGTCAACCGCACCCAGGCAGAGCGGCTGTACCATTTGGCAGCGGAGTACGCCGGGCTCACCGGCCAAGAACTGCTGCTGGATCTGTACTGCGGTGCGGGGACCATTGGGCTTTCCATGGCACACAAGGCTCGCAGGCTGCTGGGCGTGGAGATCGTCCCAGAGGCTGTGGAAAATGCCAAGCAGAACGCCCTTCTCAACCATGTGGAAAATGCGGAGTTCTTCTGTGGGGATGCTGCCCAAGCTGCCAGGATGCTGGCAGATCGGGGAGAGCGTCCGGATGTGATCGTTCTGGACCCGCCCCGAAAGGGTTGCGACCCGGATCTGATCCACACGGTGGTGGAGTTTGGTCCTCAACGTGTGGTGTATGTTTCCTGTGACCCGGCCACCCTTGCCAGGGATTTGAAGCTGTTTGCCCAGCTGGGGTACGCCTCTGTTGAAGCGGCCCCGGTGGATATGTTCCCGGCCACCAGTCATGTGGAGTGCGTCGTATTGCTTTCCAAGACGGGCCATTCATGTACAAAAGGAAATTGAAGTAAAAAGACTTCCGAGAGCTGAGAAACAGACCTTGGCTCTCGGAGATTTTTTTCATGCAGAAGGGGATCCATTCCCAGTGGGCAGAAACCGGGCTGTTGTAAAGCGGGAAGTGCGTTTGGATTCCTGGCAAGGCATATCACACCGGCACTCTCACGCCTTGAAAAAAACACGAAAACAAGCTATAATTCAAAAAACCACAAACTCAAAACATGAAGCAAGGAGATCGGGATGGGCAGCACGCAATACACAGAGTTATGGTCCTCCTTACGTGAAAAAAGCAAGCGAATAGAAGCCAGCATGGATGTCTTACAACGAAAAAGGACGGGAAGCTATTATACAGATCTAACTCTCACCGATGCCATGATGCGTGAGCTGGTGGAACAGCTCACGGCAAGCAATCCGGGAAAAAAATTATGTGAATACCGTTTTTTAGAACCGTGTGTCGGCACAGGAAATTTCGTCTTTTCCTATTTGAAAGCAGCTAAAACCGCAGGAATCGATCAAGGCGATGCCGAAGTGATGCTGGATCACATCTATGTTGCAGACATCAATGCGGAGGCTATTGACGGATATAAAGAGTCGTTGAAGGAAATCGCCGCATCATTTTGGGGCATCCAATTATCGGATTCCTATTTTCAAAGTCATATTGGAAGTGGGCTGTTGGTCGATGTGACTGCAACCCATCTGGATTATATTCCCATCATTCAGGTTTTCCCCCCTGAGGTCATTGGAAAAGGCTTTGATATTGTTGCCACAAACCCGCCTTTTAAAAATCTAAAAGCCGAGCGGGGGCAATACGGGAATGCGGAGGAATACAGCCGAGATAAAGAAAAGTATTCCGCGATTTCAAAGATCGTGTCAAAAAGATTTCGATATTCTACAAATGGAATTTTGAATTTATATAAGCTTTTTGTGGAAGCGATTGTGGATCAGTACGCAAACGAAACAGCCTTTATCAGCCTGCTTATCCCCTCGTCAATCCTGTCGGATAAGACTTGTGCAAAACTTAGGACCCATATGCTGTTGGATTGCCGATGGATCTCCGCAAAAGTGCTTGGGGAAGGCAGTGGGTATATCGATGCACAACAGGCGCTTTGTGCTGTCCTTCTGCAAAAAGGACGTAAAACAGACCACTTGGCAGTCGTCAAAGATTCCTGTAACCATCCAGAGGACACTGCGTTCATCCCCCTCCGCGATATTTTGAATGAGCCCAACGGAAATGCCATTGTGGCAGTTTCCGCAAAGGAGTATCAAATTCTGAAAAAGTTAAGGCAATTTCCCGTTGTGAAAGAGCTTCCCTTTATTGTCAACCTGCGAGGGGAACTGGACTTGACGGCAAACAAACACCAGATTGTCCCTTTTGAAACAGATTACCCCTTGATTCGAGGCAGGAATATTGGCTATTACACCTTGCTCGGCACGCCGAAAAAAGAATTTGTAACGGTTGACTTTGTGAACACCACCAAAAAGAAGCCCTATATACAACAGGAGCGGATCATCTGCCAGCAAATTGCGAATATGCACAAAGAGCGGCGCGTGACCTTTGCTTTGGCACCAAAAAACTACGTGTTGGGAAATTCCTGCAATTTTATATCCGTAGAGGAAAACCCATACGGGATCGACAGTTACGCCCTGTTGGGATTGTTCAACACAAAGCTCATAAACTGGCTGTTTAAATTGACCAGCAGCAACAACCACGTGAACAACTATGAGATCGACTGTTTCCCCGTTCCCGTGGAAGCACCCGAACTAAAAAAGATTTCAAAGCTTGCCAAGGTGTTTTTACAAGAACAAAAAGAAACGCTTCTCGAAGAGATCGAGCAATTGGCCTATAAAGCCTATGGGCTCTCCCCCTCCCCAGAAAAACGGGAAACGAGGCCCAAAAACTGCGTGGAAGATTACACAGATGCGATCCAGCACCTACTCCCACAAATCACAAGGGACCAAGCTGAGGGAATCCTCAATGGTCAACTGAAAATAGACCATTTTCTGGACGGCTTCAGCAAATTTGATGGGAATGTTGCAAAAGGGATCACAGAGAAATACACAGCACTTTTCCAAGGGCAGGTCTTGAACCATACCACTTTTAAATTAAGTGCTTTGGATCTTGAAATGATAAAGTCTGTGCCGCCTGGGGGAAGTTGGAAGGACATTCCCAGGGAAACTGTAGAAAAATCGGAACGGCTGAAAAAAATAACGAAAACCGGCGGCCGGACGACTTTGTATGGGAGGATCGACTACAATAAGCCCAGCTATACCATAACGACCTACTTCAACCGGCCTGGAAACGGGACTTATGTACACCCCGTCCACCAGCGGGTGTTGACCGTGCGGGAGGCAGCAAGGTTTCAGGCATTCCGGGATGATTACTATTTCTTTGGCAACAAAACACAGCTTTTAAAGCAGGTAGGTAATGCCGTGCCTACGGTATTGGCCTACCAGATAGCACACATCATAAAGGAAAAAACAGGCTGTTCCAAAGCCATTGACCTATTTTGCGGCGCAGGCGGTATGACCGCAGGCTTTAAGGCTGCGGGTATCCACTCTCTGTTGAGCAATGACATCGAAGAAAGTGCCTGTATCACTTTAAAGATCAACAATCCGGAAATCCCTGTGTTATGTGGAGATATCACGAAGGCTGAAACAAAAGATGCCATTGAAAAAGCTGCACAGGAGGGAGGCGCCGACATCATATGCGGCGGGCCGCCTTGCCAAGGATTTTCCATGGCAGGGTTTCGGGCAGCGGATGATCCCAGAAACCAACTGTTCCGTGAGTTTGTGGATATCGTCAAGAGGGTGAATCCCAAAGTGATCGTATTTGAAAACGTGGAAGGTCTGCTGAGTTTCCAAGGCGGGAAAACATACCGAGAAGTGCACACGCTCTTTTCGGAGTTGGGATACCGTACAAAGGGCAACACTTTGATGGCCAGTGAGTATGCGGTTCCTCAAAAAAGGAAAAGGGTTTTTATCATCTGCACTCGATACGATCTCGCCATCCCTCCGGAGGATCTGTTCCCTACACCCATAACAGCTGATGCAGCACAACAAGTGACTGCCCGCGAAACCATTGCAGATCTGGAAACGGTTCCATGGGATCACGCTGCAACCTATGTGGAACACGAAGAATCGGACATTGTGAAGTTTTTCAAAGGGGAATTGTCCTATGAAGAGTATGTCAAGTTGAAAACACCAGACATCCCTTGAAAAGGCCATAGAAGCGCTGCGCAGGTAGTTCCCCTCCAGCAAGGCTCGCCATAAAAAAGAGGATGATTCCCCATCGTTGTGGGGATAATCATCCTCTTTTAAATATTATAAGGAACGGATTATTCTGTTTTCGATGGCTTCAACAAGAGCTATGACGCGCTGCTTATTGTCCAGCACAGACGAACCTGATTCAATGCTGGAACAGATGTCTTTCAACGTAGCCAATTCCCATGGGACAAGGTTGTGTTTATTGTTTCGATTCTCTTTTTCGCTGTAATCATAGACAGCTTCTATGGCAACCCTTCGATATCTGTCTATTTCATTTTGATTGCGGCCAGTATAATGCCTGGCTGTGTGGCCGGTGATCTCGCCTTTCTCGTTAAACGTGTATGAGTATTGAAAGTAAGCATACTTGGGCTCTAAAAAAGCAGAAACAAGAAACGCTTCCCCATGGTTGGGGCAATTTTCCAATATGGTCAAGAGAATGAACATGAAATTTGCCATGTTCTGCTTTAAAGCATCTCGGTAAACGGTTGGCACCTTGTCAGGGTGGGCGATATAATTTGCCCTTATATATTCCCAGATTTGTTTCGAATACCATGACATCGGGTACACGCCTGTTCTTTTTTCCGTTTCTACGATGCTCTCAATGTCTAAAATCTGTAAGCGGTCACGTTTAGAAGAGTTATCCCCACCGGGCATTGGCTGTAGGTAACGTGGGTCGTGGACAAAACCTAAAGAAATGGGTCCAATATGGTCAGCCGATGTGCCCTTAAAAAACCTGCTTCCCATAAATTGATTGGCTGCATGGATGTTTCCATCGCTCCAATACTCATAGGCGCGCCTATCCTTTGTATAGGACTTGAGATTTTCTTTTGACCGCCCTTTATCCTGTACCGCCCGACAACACCGGTTATATGTATGGAACCCATCAAAGCGATCTGGGAAATTCGACATAGCCCCTGGCCCCAAACATTTTTTATCGCCTTTCCGGCAAGCGTACTCCAAGGCATCGATGATCTCTTCCTTTTCAGCAGTTCGCGCATGGAGGTCCAAGTTCCCTTTGCGGATTAAAAAGTCTGCTATCTCCTCTTTACAAACACCACGCTCGATCAATTCATTCCAGATATCACCGATGTGATCACAATCGGAAAAGTCTGTGCCAAACTTTGCGTTCAGTGATTTAAGAAAATTCGCGTTTGGATAGTGGTAATAAAGGGACATCTCCCGGCCGCAAATCTGGCACACTTTCCATTTGGTGGGATGAATTTCCAACATTACATCCGCATACACCCCTGGATATGGTTCGTGTTCTTTTATGAAACCCAATTCTTCCGCTTTGCGAATACACCACTGGATCCTCTGTTGGCCTGTTTTCGATTTCGCTGCGGCAATCCAGGCATACGACCCATCCGCTTTCTTGGTGATAGGCAGGCCTCTGTAATTGGGATGATGGACAATTTTTTCCATATACTGCATAAACCGTGGATGCCACTGTTTTTCCGCCTGTGCCATTACAAAAACCTCCCCGTTGTCGATTCGATTGGTTTCTTCACCCATTCCCTGCGGTGGGTAAGCCGCGCAGGCGGCTTTTGGGCCGCCGGACGGGCTGGGTATTCCCGCCTCACCGCCCACGTTCGCATTTTCTGCGGCTATTATACCACGGCACCCAGGGAAAAGTCACCCCACAGATTCCAGAGAGGTTTTCCTTCCCGCAACAGTAGATTTTTTCTTGAAAGTGCTCTATAATATGTCCCAGTTGGCTTACGAGGAGAGGACCTCGGGTGGGGTCCAAAAAAGGAGGAACTTTCTATGAAACAGGGGGCATCCCCCACGGGACAGTTTTTAGAGAAATTTTCTTGGTTTACCAGGATCCTGATTATGGTTTTGTTTTCCTTGATCGGAGCTATGGTGCTTTTTTACGGGCTACTTTTCCCTTCACAGAAGAATACTGCCCAATATTATACCCTGCTTTTGGTATTGGAGGGCACAACCGCCCTATTTCTCATCGCACTGTTCTGGGGCCGGTTTGCAGAAACCCGCCTATCCCTACGAGCCAGGGAAAACAAGGCCCTACCCTGGTTGGGTCTGGGCGTTCTCCTTTTGATCGGTTTTACGATCCGGCTGGTTTGGGTGATGCGCTATCCGGTAAATCCAGAAGGGGATTACTACACCATTTACCATGCAGCAGAATGCCTGGCTGCAGAGTTTGACATCTCCGGTTTGGAGGAATACTTACCACGGTATATGGCGCTGTTTCCCCACATTTTTGGCTACGCCTCCTTCTTGAGCGGTATCTTTGCCGTGTTTGGCGCCTCCCCCACTGTGGCTGCTGTGACCAATGTGGTTCTATCCACCATCTCCCTGGGCCTACTTTACTTCATTGGCTGGAAGCTCTCCGGTCATGTGTTGGGATTCCTGGCAGGGGCCATTTGGTGCTTTTATCCCTCGCAGATCCTCTTTAATCTCCAGGTCCTTCCTGATCCCTATTACACCACTCTGCTTTTGGGAAGCATTGCTCTGCTGTTGGCCATTTGGGACAAACGGTCCTCCTGGACCTGGTGGAAACTGGTTTTGGGCGGCGCTGCCGTAGGGATTCTCCTCTCTTTGGTGAACAGTGCCCGGCCTGTGGCGGCCATTGTTATAATCGCTCTTGTGGTAGTGCT
>CAJFMJ010000191.1 GCA_904391645.1 uncultured Neglectibacter sp. | reverse complement strand
ATAGGGCAGTTAAACGGAATTAGCAAAATGCTGGACGACAACCGTTACTGTGGGGATATCCTCATCCAGGTGGCGGCTGTGGAAAGCGCACTGCAATCCTTTGGCTATCTGGTTCTTCAGGACCATTTGGAAACCTGCGTGGTGGAAGAGATCCAAAAAGGGAATACCCAGATCGTAGACGAGGCAGTGGAGCTGATCAAAAAGCTGAAGTGAGGAGGGGCAGGCGTGAAAACTGAAAAATACAATGTCACGGGGATGACCTGTGCTGCGTGCCAAGCGAATGTAACACGATGTGTATCCAAGCTGGAGGGTGTGGAAGACGTAAACGTCAGCCTTTTGGCCAATCAAATGACGGTTTCCTACGACGAAACAAAACTGCAGCCAGATACCATTGTTCAAGCGGTGGAGAAGATCGGCTATGGGGCTTCCTCTCTGGAACAGCAACCGGCAGCTTTGGAAAAAGGTGGGTTCCGAAGCGAGTGGATGGCCCGTCAAGATCAGGCAATTGCCCACCAAAAGGAGATGAAACAGCGGCTGGTTTTTTCCATTGTCCTGCTTGTGCCTTTGATGTATATTGCTATGGGCCCTATGATGGGGCTTCCGGCACCCTGGTTCTTTGTGGGGGAAGAGAATTCCTTGATCTCGGCTTTGGCACAGCTGCTTTTGACCATCCCCGTGCTGTTTATCAACCGTCATTTTTTCCAAACGGGGTTCAAGGCCCTGCTGCATAGGGCGCCCAATATGGATTCCCTGGTGGCCATTGGCTCCGGAGCTTCCCTGGTTTATGGGCTTTTTGCCATGTTCCGGCTGGCCTTTGGGTTTGGACACGGGGATATGGAGGTCATCCATCAATACGCCCACGCCCTGTATTTTGAATCCTCCGCCATGATCTTGACGTTGGTAACCGTGGGCAAGTATTTGGAAGCAAAATCCAAGTCCAAAACGGGAGATGCTTTGGGAAAGCTGGTGGACCTTGCACCGAAAACGGCAGTGGTCCTGCGCGGGGATACCGAGCAAACGATCCCAGCAGAGCAGGTAGTCGCTGGAGATATTGTGGTGATCCGCCCTGGAGAGGGTATCCCGGTGGACGGTGTTGTGACCCAGGGCCACGGTTATGTGGATCAGGCTGCTATCACCGGGGAGAGCATCCCTGTGGAGAAAAATCCGGGTGACACTGTGATTTCCGCAACCATCAATAAAAATGGCACCTTCCAATTCCGTGCCTCCAAAGTGGGAGAGGACACCACCCTTTCCCAGATCATCCGTCTGGTGGATGAGGCCAGCAATTCCAAGGCGCCGATTGCCCGTCTGGCGGATAAAGTCAGCGGTGTGTTTGTGCCGGTGGTAATCGGCATCGCCTTGGTTACAGCAATCGTGTGGCTGGTGGCTGGGATGGGGTTTGAGTTTGCCCTCTCCAATGCCATTTCCGTGTTGGTTATTTCCTGCCCTTGCGCTTTGGGGTTGGCCACCCCGGTGGCCATTATGGTGGGGACCGGGAAGGCGGCAGAAATGGGGCTCCTCATCAAGTCTGCCGAAAGTTTGGAAAACCTCCACAATGTGGATACGGTTGTTCTGGATAAGACGGGAACCATCACCTGTGGACATCCTGCTGTGACAGATATTTTGGTATTGGATCATGCTTTAACGGAAAGGGAATTTCTGGCGGAGGCTGCCGGGGTGGAACGGGGCAGCGAACACCCCTTGGCTCAGGCTGTGGTGGAGGCCGCTAAGGACGCTGGCCTTGCCTTGCCAGCTGCGGATTCCTTTGAAGCCGTGGCAGGCCGCGGTGTCCGGGCGAAGGTTCATGGCCAGGTCTACTTGGCAGGAAACCTGGCCTTTTTCAAGGAAAACCACCTGCCTGTTACTCTGGAGGAACAGCGCATTGCAGAGGATGCAGTAGAACGGTTTGCGCAGCAGGGAAAAACCCCGCTTCTCTTTGCCCGGGAGGGCGCCTTGTTGGGCGTGATTGCTGTAGCGGATACAGTCCGGGAAACCAGCCGGGCGGCAATCCAGCGGTTTAACCAGATGGGCCTCCATGTGGTGATGCTCACCGGTGATAACCAAGTGACTGCGGAAGCCATCCGGAAAGAACTGGGGATCGAGAAGGCGGTTTCCGACGTGCTGCCCACGGAGAAAGAGGCACACATCCGCCAGCTGCAGGAGCAAGGCCACAAAGTTGCCATGGTGGGTGACGGCATCAACGACGCGCCAGCACTTACCAGGGCAGATATCGGAATTGCCATCGGCGCGGGAACGGATATTGCCATTGAATCTGCCGATGTAGTGCTCATGAAAGACTCTTTGGATGACGTTGCCACTGCTATCGATTTGAGCCGTGCTGTGGTGCGCAATATCCACATGAACTTGTTCTGGGCGTTCTTTTACAATATCCTGGGGATCCCCCTGGCGGCAGGAGCGCTGTTCCCGGCGTTCCAGCTGCGGCTGAGCCCCATGATTGGTTCTGCTGCCATGAGCTTGAGCTCCGTGTGCGTGGTAACCAATGCTCTGCGGCTTCGCTTCTTTCGTAGAAAAGGGCCAGCCCTTGTGCCGGAAAGCACCCCTGCGGGGGAGGCTTCTTATAAAGACCAAACAAACCCAACGGAACCAGTGGAGGATGCTCCCCTGGCGCCGGAAATGCAGAAAGGAAGTTGTACCATGAAAAAAGTGTTGATTGTGGAAGGCATGATGTGTGCCCATTGCCAGGCCCATGTGCAGAAAGCTCTGGCCGAGGTGGAAGGCGTCACCGAAGCAGTGGTGGACCTGGACAGCAAGCAGGCGACAGTTACCCTGGAAAAAGATGTGGCAGACCAAACGCTGATGGATGCTGTCACAGAAGCAGGCTACACCCCTGTCAGCTGCACGACCGCCTAAGCCTTGACGGGAGTGCCAAAACAAGCTATAATATCGCAGTGAGCGGAATGCCTGCCGCAAATGCGGTGCTGAGGGAGCCTCAGCACCGCATTTTTTTGAGGCTTTCTGATTTGAACTCAAAGGAGCATTTCCCATGTATCAACTGATCAAGCAAGAGGGCGCTGCTAGACGCGGGGAGTTCGTTACAGTCCACGGTACTGTCCAGACTCCAGCGTTTATGAACGTGGCCACAGCCGGCGCCATTAAGGGCGCTGTGTCGGCGTATGATTTGAAGGACCTCCGCTGCCAAGTGCAACTGTGCAACACCTATCATCTGCACCTGCGCCCTGGAGATGAAACTGTGAAAAAACTGGGCGGAATCCGGAAGTTCACCGGATGGGACGGCCCGGTCCTCACAGATAGTGGCGGGTTCCAAGTGTTCTCCTTGGCGAAGTTGAGGAACATCAAGGAAGAGGGCGTCACCTTTGCCTCCCATGTAGACGGTCACAAGATTTTCATGGGCCCCGAGGAGAGTATGCGTATCCAGTCCAACCTGGGTTCCACCATTGCCATGGCCTTTGACGAGTGTGTGGAGAATCCTGCCACTTACGAATACGCCAAGGCTTCTTGTGAGCGTACTGCCCGTTGGTTGGAACGATGCAAGAAGGAGATGGCCCGGCTCAACAGCCTGGAGGATACCATCAATCCCCACCAGCTGTTGTTTGGCATCAACCAGGGCTGCACGTTCGAGGACCTGCGGGTAGAACACATGAAGCGCATTGCACAGCTGGACTGTGACGGCTATGCCATCGGCGGCTTGGCAGTAGGGGAACCCACCGAAGAGATGTACCGCATCATCGAAGCGGTGGAGCCCCATATGCCTCGGAACAAAATCCGCTACCTAATGGGTGTGGGGACGCCTGCCAACATCCTGGAAGCAGTCCGCCGGGGCGTTGACTTGTTTGATTGCGTCATGCCCAGCCGTAATGCCCGCCACGGTCATGCCTTTACTTGGGAGGGCTGCCGAAACTTGCTTAATGCAAAATACGAGCTGGATGAGGCCCCGCTGGATGAAGAGTGCCAATGCCCTGTTTGCCAAAAGTTTAGCCGTGCATACATCCACCACCTGTTTAAGGCGGGGGAAATGCTGGCCATGCGCCTGACCGTGATGCATAACCTGTATTTCTACAACCACCTGATGGAGTGCATCCGCGAGGCGCTGGACGCCAGCTGTTATGAGCAGTTCTATCGGGAGCATATAGAGGCGCTGGGAAAACGAATTTAAAAGAGAAAACTTTCCATGATTTGCTTGCAAGTTTCGTTGGTTCTTGTTATAATCTAAACATCAATTCGGAGGTGCATTGACAAAATGAATCATGTAATGGCTCTTGACACAACAACTGCTGCCGCGGGCGGCGGCGTGCAGATGGTGATTATGCTTCTGGTATACGCTGTCTTCATTGTGGCCCTGTATTTCATCTTCTTCCGCCCCCAGAGCAAGAAAAAGAAGAAGGAACAGGAAATGCGCAAGAACGCCCAGGTGGGCGACGAAATCACCACAATTGGCGGCATCTGCGGCCGTATCGTGGCTGTGAAAGATGAAACTGATTCCATCGTCATCGAAACTGGCAGCGATAAGTCCAAGCTCCGGATAAAGCGCTGGGCTATTGCCAGTGTGGATACGGTCCATGAGGATGACCAGGGCTAACCCAAGAAGTACACAGAGTTTTTTGAGAAGAGGCATTTAAAATGCCTCTTTTTTTGTGCTAAATTCAACCCTACCTTCATATGCTGGAACAAAAGGTGTAGGGGAGAGGTGCTCCGTGCGAAAAGTAAAAGGATTCCTGTTGTCCTTAGGGGTGGCCGCTGCCGCTGGGATGATTTTGTTGGCCATTGCAGCGTTGGTGATTGGTAAAACCGGAAATTTGCCCCAAGGTGTAGCAGTTTCCGTATTGGTTACGGTGCTTTTGTGTGTTGCTGTATTCCTGGGAGGTTTGGCAGCTTCTTTGTTGACAGGGGAGAAGGGGCTTATACTGGGAGGCGCTTGTGGTCTATTTGTATCCTGCTGTATTTTAGCAGGCGGACTGCTTCTTCCCCAAGGGTCGATTGCTCTGGGAGGCGTGGCACGCTTGGCAGCGATTTTTTTCAGTGGTTGTATCGGAGGAATTTTGGGAGTGAACCGGAAAAGAAAGGTGAAATTTTAAACGCAAAACAAGAAGTAATACACACGGTGTACCCGTGTGTATTTTTATGCACACAATATTTTGTGGACGCGACATAAACTTTCTGTTCAGGTATTCGTTGGTTTACATAATAAAAAATACATAAATTTGCTTGGTTTAAATAAAACCGAAAAAATATTCGTTAATTCTCTTGAAAAATTTCCAAAGATGTATTATAGTATATATCCACAGGAGAAAAATTGGGCTGATCAAAAGGTCTGTTGAAAAACCGGTGGGAAAAGTGAAAGGCACAATCCCGCTCAGAGGGCATAAAACCTGGAGTTTTTCCTATAAAAAGCCCAACATCTTGCCCTGGTTTTCAGGGTTAGATGGCATATTTTGCGGTTCTGAAATGTACAGAAGGCAGCTCTTTAAAACAGGGGTTGTTTTCCACCACCCATAATTCTCAAAAAATGTATACACAGCTTTGAGAATATGCTGGTTTCCAAAAAACAGAAACGGAAGTTTCCTGTAATTTTAGAACTGTATTCATTTTTTGTAAGAGGAGAATAGCTGCACCCTTCTTTTCATATCCATGGAACAAGGTTTTGGAGTTTGTAAAAGGAAGGTGCAAGGTTTTGAAAAAGGATGTTCGGCTTTCTCAAAAGGGACAAGAGGAGTCCCCTCTTTGGGAGCGTTTTTTCAATCGGAAAGTAGGAGTTCTTTTACTGTTCGCGCTGCTTTTCGGCGTGGTTTGCGGCTGCGGCTGTGCCACAATGCTAGCCCTGTTCCAGGACCGATGGGTACTTCCTTTGCAGTTTTCTGGAATGCCTATCAATGGTTCGGGGTTTGTTTCCTGTTTTTCCACTCTTTTGCTCAATGCGCTGACTGGGTTGATCCCGTTGTTCCTTTTGGGAATTACCGCATTTGGGGTATTTGCGGTTCCCTTGTTTCTGGTTTTCCGAGGAATGACAGTGGGGATCGGTATTTCCTATTTTTTATGGAGGGACGAGCTTTTTGGCCTCTTCCAGTCGGCGTTGATTTATACACCGGCCGCTGCAGCTACTGGAGTGCTGCTCTTGCTGTTTGCGGTGCGCTCTTTCCAGTTTTCCAGCCATATGGCGAAAGCCAGTTTTTCCTCCCAACAAGGTGGGCTGGATTTGAAATTGTATTTCTACGATTTGCTTTTGTTTTGCAGCTTTTCCGTAGGGATCTCTTTATTGGGCAGTCTGTTAGCATCGGTGTATTTCCTATTTGTTTGAGAAAAGAGGGTGGCAACAAACCATGGGCAGTACAAGCGATTATTACTCCTTGTTCAGCGACTATTTGATGAACCAAAAGGCGAATTCTGCCAACACACGGGAATCCTATTTGCGGGATACTTTATATTATCTGGAGTATCTGTCCCAGGTTGGTGTAGATCCCCTTGTGGCGGATGAGCAGGCTGTTCAAGGCTATGTGGACCACCTGCATGAATTAAAGCGTTCTCCCACCACTATTTCCCGGAATCTGGCCTCCGTGCGGTGCTTCTATAAATTCCTTATTTTCCGGGGCATGACCGACTGCAATCCGGCAAAAGGGATCAAATTGGAAAAGACCGCCAAAAAGCTTCCTCAGGTGCTTTCTGGGGAAGAGATCGAACTTTTGCTGGCTCAGCCGGATATCACCGAGCCCAAAGGCTGCCGGGACAAGGCCATGTTGGAATTGCTGTATGCCACTGGGATTCGCGCTTCCGAGCTGATCAACTTGAATATCCAAGATTTAAACCTGCGTTCCGGGGTGCTGTATTGCCGGGGGACAAAGGGGATCCGCTCGATCCCGGTGTATCCCTCAGCGGTTGTGGCGGTTTCGGATTACATCTACCGGATGCGGGGATTGATCACCGGGCCGGAAAGCGGGAATGCGTTGTTTGTCAATTTGAACGGCGGCAGGCTTACCCGCCAGGGTTTCTGGAAAATTGTCAAAGGGTACGCCACGGAAGCCGGGATTACAAAAGAGATCACCCCCCATACATTGCGCCATTCTTTTGCTTTGCATTTGCTTGAGAACGGTGCCTCTGTAAAGGATATCCAGACCATGATGGGCCATGCGGACATATCTTCTACGCAAGTGTATGTTCAACTGCTGGACAGCCATGTAAAACAGGTGTATAATAATTGCCATCCCAAGGCAAAATTGGGTTAAACTATTTTTATCAAGCTCGTGTGGAAATGGAGTTGGTTTTTTGGCATTCCTCGGTATCTTCGGAAATTATGATAAGCCTGGTCCCGGCGTCAGTAAGGACGAGCCCCCAAAATCGGCGCCTGTCCGTTTTTTTGAAATTCTAGGCCGGAAGTTTGGCAAACTGGTGCAGTTGAATCTGATTTTTCTGATCCCGTTTGTTGTGGCTGTGGCGTTGATGGTGGTAATTTCCTTTTCGCCTATCCACTTTGTCCTACAACTTCCTGTAGGGGATGGGGCAATCCAGTTGGACGTGTGGTATTTGTATGCGGTGCCGCTGCCTGTGATACTGTTGTCGCCGTTTACCGCGGGGCTTACCTACGTGACCCGGAATTTTGCCCGGGAAGAACACGCTTTTGTGTGGTCTGATTTTTGGGAAAATGTCAAAGGCAACTGGAAATATTTCCTGATGAACGGTGCCCTTGTATACCTAGTGTATGTGATCCTCAGCTTTTCCATTTTGTATTACTACAACGCCACTTCTCGTGGCTGGCTGTACTATATTCCTTTTTGGGTATGCTTAGTGCTTGGAATCTTTTTCCTGTTTGCACAGTATTACTTGCCAGTGATGTTTGTCACATTTGATCTCAAATTTGGCCAAGCCTATCGGAACGCTTTTATCTTCTCTTTGGCTGGCCTTGGCCGGAACATTCTGATCACGGTGGTGTTGGGTGCGCTGTTGTACCTGCTTCTGGCAGTTATCCCTTTGAATGGCCTTGTTATTATGATCTTGCTGTTGATCACCGTGTTCCTTTTGTTCTCGTTGATCAGTTATTTCATCAACTTCACCGTTTATCCGGTGGTAGAACGGTATCTGATCAAACCCTATGAGAAGAAAATGGAAGAGGAAAAGAATGGGGGAAAGGCTGCGGCCGCTCCTCAGGAAGATCCCGAGGTAGCCCGGTTTTATGCCCAACCTGAAGAGGACGAAGATGACGATGACGAAGACAAGATGGTCTACGTCAACGGCCGGTTGATTAAGAAATCCCAATTGAAAAATAGGAATTTGGACGAATAACCCTAAAAAAGGAAAGCGCCATCAATTGGCGCTTTCCTTTTTTTTAGGCGTATCATTTGTTTCCGATGGTTCCAAGTTTTTCGGCTCAGCTTTTTTTGACTTCCGTTCCGTGACCTTGGCCAAAGGGTTGGCATGGATTGCCTGTTCCATCTGCGTGCTGGAGGTGTGGGTGTAAATCTCGGTGGTACCCAGGTTTGCGTGGCCCAATATATCCTGCAAGACACGGATATCCACGTTGCCGTACCGGTACATCAGCGTTGCTGCCGTATGACGCAGCTTGTGAACCGAGTACCCCGGCCCGCCCAGGCCGATTTTTTCCAAGTATTTTTTGACCATGACTTCTACGGTGATCGGTTTAATCCGGGTACCACGATTGGTTATAAACAGGGCGTTGCGGTCAATAACCCCATCCTTGGGGCGGACCGCCAAATAGTTGGAAATGGCCTCCAGGCAAGCTTGATTGAGATAAACAATGCGCTCCTTGTTGCCCTTTCCTAGAATGCGCAGTGTATTGTTGTTGTGGATGACATCCGTCAGATTGATCCCCACCAACTCGGAAAGTCGCATTCCGCAGTTTAAAAACAGGGTTAGAATACAGCGGTCCCGCGGGGCATTTGGTCCCTCTACAGCATTCAGCAATTCGATACTTTGTTCGAGGGACAGGAAATGGGGAAGAGATTTGGCCTTTTTGGGCGCCACCAGGTTTTCCGTAGGATTGTGCTCTAGCAGCTTTTCGTGGGCCGTCAAATAGTTGAAAAAGGAACGCAGTGTGGTGGACTTCCGCTGGCGGGTAGATGCCATATTGTTCCGCTCATCCGCCACAAAGTTCATAAAGGCATACACCTCGTAAGTAGAAATGGAACGGATAAATTCCAGGTCAGCATCGTCAACCGCAATTTCATCAAAAGGTGTTTTGGGATCCACCAAGCCACGGTCTTGCTTGATGAACCTAAAAAATGTGCGGAGATCTTTGCAGTATTCCCGGACGGTTTTGGCAGACAATCCTCGCACATTTCGCAAATACATGGCATACTGCTGTGCCACCTGTGAAAGTTCTTCTTGAATGGGATCCATGTTGGTTTGATTCCCCCCCTGAATTATAGAAAATATTCATTTTCTATAATTTTGTGTTTTCTTTTTCGGAGCCCCTTTTCTCTAATTGAAAGGGCCTTATTTTTTTATCAGTGCTTGCTTGCATTGGTGGATCATCAAAATTCTGCCAGCGGGATAATTCCGCCTACGTCAATCAGTGGGCCCTGGCAAAGTTCCAATGGTGTTACACCGTGTTGGCGTAAAAAAGTTTGAATCCGTGTTCCAGACGGATGGTTTTTCAGCGACCCGGTAAACGCCAGCTTGTCCGGCGCCAGTTTTCCGCAGCAGCCACCGATAAACCCTGTATCATATCCCGGCAGCTGAATAAACCCTGCTTCTATATGAGAAGCACATCAAATCCCGTCTTTGTGAGAGCCCTTTCTAGGCCTGGGTCTGCCGTAATACAGCTCCGGTGATCTACCAAGGCTACCGAACAGGCGCAATATCCTTGTCGCACTGGAAGGATTTTACACCCCAGTTGTTGGGCAGCTTGTTGGATAGATGGATCCATCCCTTTTGGGTTGCCAATCAACCAGGATCCCCATGCCAGCCCTTCGCATAACACATCCTTGGGATAAAAGCTTCCTGGAACCTGGTTGGTTTCCTGAAGATGAAGCCCCGTTCCTTGTAGGTGGTCCAACAGCCCGTTCCTCTTTAAAACGAACATTTGTTTTTCTGGAAGAGGGCATACTTGTAAGTCGGGATGAAATCCCACTGGCTGGGGCAATCGGATATCCCGGGCAGTTTGGAGGCTTTGCACCCCTTCCCTGCACAGGGCATGGTGCAGCCAGGAGAATTCCCCAGAGGCCAGCACCAGGGAAACCGGCCCTTCCGGAAGCCCGGGAAAGCGCAGGGCCCTGCTCACGTGGCTGCCTCAAAGGCTTCCCGGATGTTTTTGGCCCCAATAATCTCCATCTGCAGTGTGCGGCTAGGACTCAAGCTTTTCAATCCGTGATAGGGTAACACACAGCGGGTAAAGCCCAGCCGAGCCGCTTCCGCGATGCGAAGATCGGCGTGACTGACGCTGCGCAGTTCCCCGGCCAATCCGATTTCACCGAACACCACCGTATCCTCCCGGATGGGGGTGTCTTTCAAACTGGAAACAAGGGACATTGCCACAGCCAGATCCACAGAAGGCTCGTCCAGCCGCAGCCCGCCTACCACGTTAACGTAAGCGTCCAAATTGGAGAAATAGTACCCGGCCCGCTTTTCCAACACGGCCAAAATCAACGCCATACGGTTGTAATCGAAGCCGGTGGCCATGCGCCGGGGATTGCCATATCCAGAGGTGGTGGCCAGGCCCTGGATCTCCGCCAGGATTGGCCGCGTACCTTCCATCACAGCCGTGACACAGGTGCCGGAAACGTCTTTGGGACGGCCAGACAGCATGGCTTGGGAGGGGTTTTCCACCTGTTGCAGCCCATTCTCCCCCATGTCGAACACACCGATCTCATTGGTGGAACCATACCGGTTTTTAACGGCCCGCAGGATGCGGTAGGTCATTTGACGGTCGCCTTCAAAATACAACACTGCGTCCACAATGTGTTCCAGAACCTTGGGGCCGGCGATAGCACCGTCCTTGTTGACGTGCCCCACAACAATGATGGGGATATCCAAAGACTTGGCACAGCGCATCATGGCGTTGGTGCACTCCCGCACTTGGGTGACGCTTCCGGGAGAGGAATTCAGCTCCGTATAGTTCATGGTCTGGATGGAGTCGATCATTACCAAGTCGGGCTGAGTGCTGCGGATTTCCTCCATGATATACTGCACGTCGGTTTCCGTCAGAATTTCCAAATGGGGGCTCTGCACCCCCAGCCGGGAAGCGCGCAACTTGATCTGCCGGCTGGATTCCTCACCGGATACATACAGGATCCGCAGGGTTTGCCCCAGGTGCTCACAAATCTGAAGCAGCATGGTTGACACTTACTTCTGATACTGGCGACAAGATTTTTATTAAGACCGTTTCACAGGGCGGAGGAGAGATCTATATTGACAACCTAGACGGTATCAACACTTACATTGATGGCAAATATTATTATTTACTGGTACGTGTTTCCACAAAGAATGTAGTCTCTTTGGAAGAGAAAATCACTCTGCCATTCAGCCGTTCCGACAACGATAGCGGTATGAGTTTGATTACTATGCGGAGTCGGGAACCATATTCCCCTGATTTTTTGTCCGCGTTACGCTCCACAAAAGGGGTAGTCTATGCTCGGTGCGTTAATCCGGTCTACGATATTC
>CAJFMJ010000190.1 GCA_904391645.1 uncultured Neglectibacter sp. | reverse complement strand
ACTCTTAAGCCATTAGCATCATATACATACATAGATACTCTGAATCCGCTAACCATATCGGCAAGCTCAATGCGATAAACGCCTGCTTCATTGGTTGTAAAAGAGTATGTATCTTCTTGCGAACTCTGTGAAATCGTTCCAGAAAAATAATTGAAATTAGCATTCGGGATTGAAGTCTCAGATTTGCTATATGGTTCGATCGAAGTGTCTGCCTGCGAATATGGATCAACAGACAGCTTTATAGGTTCACGAGTTGGAAGAGTCGAATTCTGTGTGTTGTCCATACTGTTTGAACCATTATTGGTGTCATAGTTGTCAGTATAGTTGTTGTAATTACCGGTTGGAGCATTTGCTCCAGGGCCGTAATTGGAACCCGCGTTTCTGTCGCTGTCCGAGCTGCAACTCTTAATCGCAACAACAAGAAAGATAACAATACCTATTGCTGCAAGGACTCCGATTAATCCGTTATGACTCCTTGGCCGTTCTAGTGGAACTGGAGACGGATTCTCCATTTGAGTGGAGTTGGGCATGACAAACAATCGGTCATTTGAAGGGGTAGCATTTCCATTTTGGGTATTATTGTTCCCAGAATAGTTATGTGGCTGTTCTGGATCGTCGCGGATAATGTGTCCATATTCATCAATTCGAATTGCCATTATGACCTCCTGCAGGTATGTTGTCAAAAAGAAATACAGCCATTGCACCGTGACGAGTTACCCAAGATGTAATGCGTCCATCCTTTTGAAAAAGCGTTCTCCCGACTTTCCGGAAAGATGACCAACCATCTCTCCCAATGTTGTTCCAACCGCTCCTAGCAAAATAACTAACCATGGATTAAGCGTCTGTGCCGCAGTTACAACAACTATAAGACTGGGTACAGGCGCAAAAACTGTTACATTGCAAATAAAACACAATACTAAAACGCCAAGATATCCATATTTATCATCATATATAAGGAATCTCGCCTGCAAAAAAGTGAATAGAAACAGCAACCACAGCTATAATGAAGATGCTGCTTATAAGCATATTAATTGTTTTATGTTGACTGATTCTATCTTTCATGTTATTTCTCCGTCATTCAAACTCGCATGGAGGGCAGCCTTTGCAGAAGCTGACCTTAAGAGAAGTAGTTACCTGTAAAGGATAACTGAAAATTTCGGCCATTTCTCCGCCAATCTTGGGATTGTTCGTATTGCACACCAATGTATACTGTTGCAGATGGTTTAAAAGTCGAGGCGTAAATTCGACATTTCCTATATTAAGAATATCAAGAATGAGCTTAATTCCAATTGTAGTAACAAAGTTGATATCTACAGATATGCCAGGCTCAAAATTCACCCTTGCCAGATCCTCTTGAGTGGTATAGATCCTTCTATTGGTTGAAGTGCGCTGAGACAGGTCTCCACCGTCACCCAATGCACATTTATAGCAGGGCATATTGGAATTTGGAAGCCAATAGAATATTTCCCCTGCAAACGCCCTTTCCCAGAAGCCAATGCTAATAAAGGGAACCTTATAAGAAACCGCAATTGAGTTGGAATAGACATCCGCAGTTCGATTATCGGCACATCCAACCAGGATCGCTTCACTGGGCTGGCAATACTCGTCAAATATTTGCCTGCCAACCTGTTCAACAATTTTGGGGAAACAAAATACTTGCGCCGTTGGATTGATTTCTTTAATCCTGCGCTCCAAAGCGAAAACCTTATATTGGCCAACATCCATAATGGAGCATTGGTGCCTGCAAAGATTATGGTATTCTACGATGTCGTTATCAATGAGAACAAACTTGCCCACACCAGCTCGTGCCAGTTCGAGCGCAACCAAACTTCCTACAGAACCACAACCAAGCAAAAAAGCACACTTGTTGCTCATAATAGTCGATTCTAAAATACCGGTATTGCGCGAAAAAATGTTTTGCACGAGATTATAGCATTCAACACCGTAAATCTCGCCTTTATATTCGAACTTTAATACATCTTCTTCCCAATAACCTATAAGATATTCCACTTCTGCTTCTGGCTTACAAGCTACAATTTCTCCAATGTGCTCAACGTCTTTGTATGCATCCAACATAGCTGAAGAAAATATGTTGAAGACGTTAGATTCTTCGAAATGTTTTCCATAAAGCTTGCCAGTGTAATGGCTTTGTATGTAATCTTCTGGCAAAATAACAAGTTGTTTCCCTTTGTTTTTAAACGGAATCATTATAGAACACCTCCCAATAGGGTGTAAAATTCGCAAGCCTCTTTAAGCATGCCCGAGAAATATTCAAATGTTTTCTCGTTGTAGTTAAAGAGCACTTTCCCATTTTGCGCGAATAATGTTATAGCAATTGGTGTCGCACCGATCATTACACTGTTTTCTCTTAATTCGAGTCCGCCAGAAGCAAGCAACGTTAACGAAACTTTGATGCCGGTTTCCTCAAAATAGTTTAAATCGGTTTGGATGCGTTCGAGCACGAGGTCGAGCTCGACATCGGTTAGTTCACTCGGATCCGTATAACTAACCTCACATTCTTTCCTCGTTTTTTCCTCATATAGATACTCATGAAGAATATTACTAAACGAGAACTTTTTAGCAAGATATTCATCAGTGAAGAGTTCACTGGTGTCTTTCCCGTTTATAAATCCTCCCATCTTTTTTAACTTAGATAACAGACCATTTTCGGAGGCATTGGGGTGATTGATCTGATTTAGATATTGTTTTCTTGTAGCATAAGCTAAGAACTCAGGGGGAAAATATTTATCTCCAACAGAGTACTTTACTTTTCGGTAGGATAGTGGATCGGTTACATGATACATTGTTATCCTAAAACTCGGATCAATATTTACTAGTGCAGAGATGGCACCATCTTTATGCCTTCTGGCATATTTAATATTTGTTCCATCATCTGTTCTGGAAAATTGATCGAACGAACCAGGATGACGATGCCACAATCCAATAATATCCAATGGCTTTTTGTACAGCCGGTCTACTTTGTTCATCAAGTGATTTAAGTAGACATCGTCGTATTCAAAGTAGGCAGGCTGGAAAATGCAGTTGAGACCTGGATCAATCGTTTCGACAATATACCAAATCTTTCCGCACCGGTGCCCAAGAAAGACTCCACCTGTCTCTGTTTTTATATGTTCCTGTGTCTCGGAGAGAAGTGCGATGATTGCACGTTCGGAGAACACTACTTTTTCCAGCATACTAACCCTCCAATAGATTAATATGTTTCCGCAAAGACTTCGTCACCGATGATACCTTCCAACCAGTCTTCAACAAGTTTGATCCACTTAACTGCATGCCCGATATGAGTTGCAGCCGACGTACTAACTTTTCCAACCAGAACGTCTTGCGGACGAGCGGTACACATATACAGCGAACCGTTACTATCTCTCAAAACATGAGGGAGTTTTCCTGCTGCAGCATAGAGTTCGTTAAGATCGGGTTGTACAGAGTATACCTTCACGGAACCTCCATAAGTGTTGTTGTGCGGATGGTTATGGTCATAGACGGCCATAATTGTCCACGTACCTCCTGATTTTCCATTAGGGTTAAGGTTTCCAATCCAGCACAAGCGATCATCGTCGAGCTTTTCAAGTCTAAAATGCGGGAACACTTTCATAGCTTCAACTTCTGCCTTATATAATTCTCTGTCTTTTTCGTACCAATAAAAAGCCGCAGCGAGCTTGTCCTTGTCGACTTTCAGCTTAGGGCCGGAGGAAGTTTGGGCGTCTTCGGAAGTTTTCATTTCTCCGTTATTACCCTCAATCTCGACAGTCCCGCCGTTTCTCAGGCGTTCTGCAATTTCTTTACGCTTTTTAGCAGCAGCATCGTCTGCAGAAAACCCGCACCGCTCGACGAAAAGAATGTTCCTGATAGACATATGTAGTACCTCCTAATTCTTTGAGTTTCATTTTTAAATTAACTGACATTAAAGTCTATGTTTCCCTTAAACGATAAGGGATATTTCCAAGTTTACTCCTTTGATTCTTCTATCAGATCTAATTCACCATCTTTAATAAAACTTACCATATCACCTACATTACAATTTAACACATTAGCAATCTTCAACAACACCGAAAGTGCGACTTCTTGGTTGCGTCTGAGTTTTGTAAATGTAGCAGGAGCTACACCCGCCATTTTACGGAGGTCCGTTTTACTCATTTCTCTATGAGCAAGCAATATCCATAGCTTTTAATAATTTGCTTTCATTTAAATTCCTCCATTGTGTATACCTCCCCAGTATTATTGGATATTTTATACCATAAAAACCGGAAATGTTCAATAGATTCTCGAAAAAATTTCTAAAACAATATCAATATTTCATCTTAATTTTCGCCTTTGTGAATATCGTCTGCGCTTTTTTTGCTGAATAGCACATACAATGAAGTGATAATTTTTACACTCAATGATTCTGGTATATAAAGATATTTTCTGTGTATTCCGATCGCCTATATTGACGATTATTAATCCTTTCTTTTTTGCTCTTTCAAATGTCTTGGCAGCACCACCCCAACCGTGTGTTACATAGCATAGGGCATATCTCGCGTTATCGACAAGGTACTTATTCCGTGCCGGTATAGCTGCCTTGAAATGATACTTTTCAAATCCCTCTGGGTAGATGATCGAATCAAAGTATTTCTTTTCCAAGATGGTAAATGGCAGATAGGGAATGACGAGATAGTTGTGGATACTTTGACGGCGCTTTTTTGTTGCTTGATTACTTTGTACGACGATTGAAGTCCTTTCCTGACTTAGCTCGGGAAAGGACTTTTTTCTATGAAACCCCGATTTGAGCAGTACAGTACAGGGTATCCGTAAGCGTCAAACCTCCCAGCGAATAAAAAAGGCCACCACCTGAGCGGCCAGGCATTGAGATGGCGGTCAGGGATTCAATTAGATTTTAGCTTCCGCATCCCTTCGGTTCATTCATAGGGAGGAAAAATTCCGGCCAATCCTCATCCTTTTGGCTCTGTTCAGGTGCATTGTGGAGAAGCCAAACAAGATAGCGGTAAGGAGATCCAGGTCGTTCTCCTTTGCGGTCTCAATCAGACTGTAAATCACAGCGCTGGACTGGGCCCCGGCCGGGGTATTGGAGAACAGCCAATTCTTCCTGCCCATCACAAAGGGCTTTATGCTGCGCTCTGTGCGGTTGCTGGACAAGCTCCAGCCTCCCGTCCTCCAGATAGCGCACCAGATAAGGCCTCTGTTCTCGCAGATCGTGCAGCGCCTTTCCCAGGGCAGACTTGGGCGCCGTCTTGGCACTGGCATCCTCAGCCCACGCCAACAGAGCGTCCAGAACCGGTTTTTCCAGTTCCAGACGCTTGTTGTATCGTTCTTCTGCCGTCAACTCAGAAAGGGTCTCCTCCAGCTGAAACAGCTTGGTACAATAGCACTCGCCAACTGCCGCCAGAGAACCCTGCCGTTTTCCTTGGGTAGTGTCTGCAGTGCCTCGTCAAATTTCCTTCGGGCGTGGGCCAAGCAGCCCACCACCCGGATCTTTTCTGGCAACTTGTGGTAGCCCTGGTACTCCAGAACCGGCACCTCCGCGAAGGTTACCTCCTGGACTTCCTTCAAGGCCTGAAACACCTTTCTTTGCCAGGAAAAATAGGTGGATACCGCGATCCCATTTTCCTGACACCACTGCACTACTGATAGTCCGCTGTTCCAGCAGGCTTCCAACCGTAGGCTCCATTCCGCCAGACACTGCTACCGGTTGATGCTCTGCAAACTCTCCATTTGCTCCATGCCGCTACCTCACTATCTCAGAGTTTTGGATACTATCTGATACTACTGTGTTCTTTCTTGGCCTCTTAAAGTGTGGAACAGTTTTTCTCTTCTGGCAAGGCGCTGGGGGAATTGACGGTTACGTTCTAAATTTGCTTCCTATATTACGAACGACCGAATAGTAATAAGAGGACAGAAAATAAGAGTTGCTGTTTAGCCAATGAGTAACGTGCTTTACTTCTAGAAGTTAAAATATTTAACTTCAAGAAGTTAAAATTTTTTACTTCAAGAAGTTAAAATTCTTTACTTCTAAAGGTTAAATTTCTTTACTTCAAGAAGTTAAAGAATTTTACCCTATATATATAGACCTTAATTAGATTGACCTTAGTATCTTTCCTTCCTTCTTCCTTCCCACTTTCGTAAATCAAGAGGGGGGAAGGGAGGAAGGAATC
>CAJFMJ010000189.1 GCA_904391645.1 uncultured Neglectibacter sp. | reverse complement strand
GAAGAGGAGGGAAAGGATAACCCCCGAGTTGCCCCTGGCACCCCGCAGGTCTACTATGTGGGAATGTTGGCTGGTAAGAACGATATTGAGTCATTGAAGAACGGGGGAGAAGGACGTAGCATCAATCGTCACAATTATTCTCTGGAAGAAATCGATGAGGCGGTCACACAGCCAGTCGTACAAAAACTTCTAAAACTCATGAGGTTCCGTAACAGCTACAAAGTGTTTGATGGAAAGTTTTCTGTAACAGCAGAAGGGCCTGAGCAAATTTCTATGTCTTGGAAAGATGAGGATCTTTACGCTGTTCTAAATGCAAATTTTAAAGCACTTCAGTTTGAGATTAGGTATTGGGATGCTATAGAAAACTGCGAAAAAACCTTGGAACCGTAAGGGGGCGGTTAGGATAAGTACAGTTACTCTTCCTTTGATTTTTCAAGATTCCATGGTTTTGCAAAGGGGAAAGCCTATCTGCATTTGGGGTGCAGCTTCTGGATGCGATGTTGTGAGGATTTCTCTGGGAGAATATTCGGCTTGCGCCGAGGTGGTAGATGGATCATGGAAGACTTATTTGCCTCCAATGGAAGCAGGGGTTGGTTTTTCTCTAGTTGTGTCTGGTGGGGATTTCAACCGCAAAATCCAAGATGTGGCTGTCGGTGAAGTATGGATTGCAGGCGGTCAATCAAATATGGAATTTTTGCTGAAATATGATGCGGAAGCTGAGAGGTTTTGTGCCCTGGAAAATGAAAGTATTCGTTGCTTTGAGGTACCGAAGATTTCCTTTATAGGTCAGGAAGAACACTACAAAATGTCAGATGCTGGATTTTGGAGAAAAGAGTGTCCTAAAGACTCCCCTGGCTTTACGGCAGTAGGGTTCTATTTTGCCAATCGACTTTATGAAACATTGCAGGTCCCAGTAGGAATTATAAACTGTACCTGGGGTGGTACATCTGCATCATGTTGGGTGTCTGAAGAGTATCTAACGGGGGAATTACAATTTTATTTAGATAAAGCACGTGAAGTGCAATCAACCGTAGATTACGAAAAAGAGCTACCCAATTATATTGCCATTCAAAAACGGATTCTCAATAGCGATATTGATATGGGGAAGCCCAATTTGGCCCCTGTCGAACCTTTGATTGACGAGGCTACACACGAACGGTTGATGGTTATGAATAATTGGCCGTTTTCCGCCTTCCGCCCTTGTGGTTTGTACGAATTAATGGTGAAAACTATTATCCCTTATACAGTAAGCGGTGTGATTTGGTATCAGGGAGAGTCAGACGAATACTTTTCGGAACATTACGAAAGCGTGATGCGGGCTGTAGTGCATTGTTGGCGTGATAGTTGGAAGGAACCTCTCCCCTTTATCATGGTGCAATTAGCTGCCTTTGAGGTAATGGCAGAATATTTGGACTTTGTCACAATTCGTAAATCACAGGAGAAATTGGCTCGGGAGGAACCGGGTGTCTACATAGTTACTGCTATGGATGTGGGGATGCAATATGATATTCATCCAAAGCACAAACGTCCAGTGGGTACACGGTTAGCAATGCAAGCTTTAGATAAAGTGTACCATTGCCATATTCTGGCTGATTCCCCAACTGTGTTGGCTGTAGAACGTAGTGGAGAACAGGTTCGAATTTTGATGAAACATACTGGCTTAGGACTTTTCGTAAAACCAGGGAGAAAACCAGCTACATTTGAACTTTCTTCTAGGGAAAAGTCCTGGGAGAATTTCACAGTCAAAGTTCTGCCTCATGAGATTGATCTCTGGATTCCCGGTTTATCAGACGAGGACAGGGTTAAAATCAATTTTTGCCAATGCCCTTATTGTGAATTGTCCATTTATAACAGTGAGGAGCTGCCAGTGTTGCCCTTTCAAATTCTTGTGTGATTAACCAACTTAAAAAAGTGCTATTGAATTGCCTAAACCATCGGCGAAGAACGCATTTCGATGGTTTAGGCAATTTTTGTGAAAGAAAGCACCCAACGCCCTAAAAGACGCTTAAAAATGTTATATTGAATATAAATATCTAACAAAAATTAAATAAACAATATAATATAGCAGGTTTGCGATATTGCAAATCAGAATTTAGGTAGAAAAGAAAAATCTACTTTTGATATTATTGTGGCATAAAGATTAAAAAAGAAGTAAAGGAGCGAGAAAACATGAAAAAGATAATGGCACTACTTTTAGCGTTAACCATGATGCTTTCTTTAACTGCCTGTGGAGGCGCTGGAAAAGGAAGCCAGCTATCATCTTCTTCTGGTAAATCCGAAACATCGGAAAAAACCAATGAAGATGATAGCGGAGAGATCTTGGTAGAAGATATGCCAGTGGTGCGAATGTGTTTTAGTGTCATGAGTACCGGTGAAGATGAAGAGCTAATCGAAGAAGAAATGAATAAGCTTTTAGCAGAACGGTATGGTATTCAAATCGATATTGTTAAACAGTTGGACAATACCCAATTGAATTTGATGCTTACCGGTGGTGAAGATTCGATAGACATTTTTACCTCCTTCTGGTTTATGTCACAAAGCACCTTGTATGGAAACGGACAGCTGATGAATTTGGAACCCTATATGGAGGAACAAGGGGCAGGAATCTTAGAGCTTTTTGAACCGTACCCTGAGATTTTAGACTGCGGTAGAATAGATGGTGATTTATATGGTTTGCCAGCTTATACGGCTTGGTCGACCCCCAATATTTACATTGCTAAAGAAGATGTTTCCGAGGCCGCTGGCATCGATTGGTCGCAGGTACATACGTTGGCAGACGCAACAGACGCGATGATAAAGATGAAAGAGGTTAGCCCTACTAGTTATTTTATCCCTGGAGCTACCCAGACTTATTGGGTTCCTAAAGATCTGGACGACTTAGGCGATACTAAGTATCTGGGAGTAATCTTGAATCCTGATGAGAATACCACTGTGGAAAACTATTATGAGTCCTCCCAGTTTCTAGACTTTATGGAACAGGTCAAAATATGGCAGGAGTATGACCTGATAAGCCCTGATCCCATGAGTAATGACGATGCCAATCTATTCAATATGCAGTATGGTATTGTGGATGGTACTCCTGGCTATTCGTGGTCCATTGATGAGTTTTGTTACGAGTCTAATATCCAACAAAATCTAAACGGAAATGTAGTAGGAGCCCAGATTGGCGAACGCTACATTACAACCGGGACAGTGCAAACTTATATGTGGCACGTATCCTCCTTTGCAAAAAATCCTGAGGCAGCGGTTACCTTATTAAATGCACTGTACACCGATACAGATCTAGCCTTTTTGTTGGGCTATGGCTTAGAGGAAAAGCATTATGTGGTAGATGAGAATGGGCAGCTTCATTATCCGGAAGGAAAAACAGGGTTTGATACAGATTGGGGTGGTGTACCCATGGATTTCTGGCCGAATACCACCGAGTGCCCCACTTTCTGGTTCCAGCCAGAAGATAAAAATAAAAATATGATGGAAACCAATAAAGAGGCTAAGCGTTCTTTGGCATTGGGATTTGTATTTGATTCGTCTGTGGTTTCAGATGAATATGCTGCTTGTTCCAGTGTCGTGGATCAATATTATTTGCCCTTAATCAATGGAGCGGTTGATATTGATTCCATTCTCCCGGAATTTCAGAACGCGTTGAAGAATGCGGGAGTGGATACGATTGTTGCAGAAAAGCAGGCACAACTGGACGCATGGCTGGCTGAAAAAGAAAGCTGATGTAAGCGTCTTTATTTAAAGAAGTAAAACTGGGAAAGAGCTTCTTTCCCAGTTTCTTTATAGATGCTCGTTTCAAAAACCACCAAACATACGATGAATGTTTATTGTTGGTACAACAGCGCCAAAAATAATTATATTGTTGCCTATTATCGTTAAAAATAACAGATAAGTGACATTGTGAGTCAGAAATCGAGTAGCGGAGAAACGATGTATTTGATAACATAAAGATACAAAAAATCTCCAGATAGATGGAGTGAAAGGAGCGAAAACAATCCATGAAAAAGATCTTAGCCCTGTTTTTGGCCCTAACCATGGTAATTTCCTTAACAGCCTGTGGAGGCGGTGGAAATGGAAGCCAGTCGTCTAGTTCTTCTGGTGAATCCGGCACTTCGGAAACTTCTACTGGCGGAGAGAACGAAGATGTATCGGTGGAAGATATGCCTGTGGTGCGTGTGTGCATTAACCAGCCGGGTACAGGTGAAGATGAAGAGCTGATTGAAGAAGAAATGAATAAGCTTTTAGCAGAGCGGTATGGAATCCAAATTGACATCGTTCAAAAGTTGGATAACACACAGCTCAATCTGATGCTTACCGGCGGCGAGGATTCGGTGGATATTTTCACCTCCTTCTGGTTTATGTCACAGAGCACCTTGAAGTCTAATGGTCAGCTTTTAAACCTGGATCCTTATATGGAAGAGCAGGGCGCTGGCATTTTGGAACTGTATGAGGAATATCCTGAAGTGCTCAATTGCGGCCGGATTAATGGGGAACTGTATGGTGTCCCTGCTTATACTGCATGGTCTACTCCCAATATCTATACAGTTAAAGAGGATGTTTCTAACGCTGCTAACATTGATTGGTCCCAGGTGAAGAGCTTGGCAGATGCTACGGATGCTATGCTGAAGATGAAAGAGGCTAGCCCCAACAGCTACTTCATTCCTGGTGCAACCCAGACCTATTGGGTACCTAAGGATCTGGATGATTTGGGCGATACCAAGTACTTGGGTGTTATTTTAAATCCCGATGAAAATACTACTGTAGAGAACTATTATGAGTCTTCCCAGTTCCTGGATTTCATGGAGCAGGTTAAGATTTGGCAGGAAAATAACTTGATTAGCCCCGATCCAATGAGCAACGATCAGGCAACTCTGTACAATCTCCAGTATGGGATTGTGGACGGTACCCCTGGGTATTCCTGGTCTGTAGATGAATTTTGCTACGAGGCAAATATTCAGCAGAACTTTAATGGCAATATGGTTGGCGCACAGATTGGTGAACGCTACATTACGACTGGTACCGTGCAGACTTATATGTGGCACATCTCTTCCTTTACAAAGAATCCTGAAGCGGCTGTCACTATGCTGAATGCGCTTTACACGGATACCGATGTAGCTTTCTTGCTGGCTTATGGTATTGAAGACAAGCACTATGTGGTGGATGAGAATGGACAGTTCCATTATCCTGAAGGCCTGGGTGCCTTTGATGTAGCTTGGGGCGGTATGGTAATGGATTATTGGCCCAATGTGACAGAGTGCCCCACTTTCTGGTATCAGCCTGAAGATAAGTTTGAGCAGATGATGGCAACCAATGATGAAGCAAAGCTCTCCTTGGCTCTTGGCTTTGTATTTGATTCTTCTGAAGTGTCCGATGAATATGCTGCTTGTTCTAGTGTGGTAGATCAATATTACTTGCCTTTGATTAACGGGGCAGTGGATATTGACAAAACTCTGCCTGAATTCCAGGAAGCGCTAAGAGCGGCTGGTGTTGATACCATTGTTGCTGCAAAGCAGGCTCAATTGGATGCTTGGCTAGCAGAGCAGGAGTAATAGGTAGTGGATAAAGTAATTCTTTTAGGTGAATCGATCCTCCACCAAAAATAATGTTATGTTTTCAGGCCCTGTCATATGGCAGGGCCTGAAAATCTTGTTTTTATATACAGATTTAGATACAGAAAGCAATTGTGCCTTTTACATAATTTTCCGATGTTGACAGATGTAGTTCTGGTCAATATAATTATTTTGGCAATTTAGAATGGGATAGATCTAAAAGCTTGTGAATCGAAAGGTGGGTGAATTATGAGAATGGGAAAAGGAAAGAAATCAGTAAAAGACTTGTTCTTTCGTTACATTGCAACCTCGGTTGTAATCTGTTTAGTTATCAGCCTCATTTATATGTGTTGGGCTACCAAAACTAATGAACAGCATTTAACAGAAGCGGGAAATCAGATGGTTGATAACTATGCTGTTGAAATGGAAAGAATGTTGGAAACACAAAAAAAATTTAGTGAGAATTTAACTGTAAATAATATTCAGTTTCGCACACTGAGTTTAAGCCGTTCTACAGAAAAGGAAAGGCTTTTGGCAGAACAGTCTTTATCGGAGCTGCTCCGTAGTCAAACTGCTCATTATAGTATTTCCTTACTATATCATGGTGGGACTCAACGGACGCTCTTTTTTTACGGAGAAGACGTTGCAGACGACGAAGCGTTTTTAGAAAACGCATCTTTTATGCATCAACTAGGGGAATGGATCTCTTCCGATGAGGGATACATTTTTAATCAGTGGTTTTTACTGCAGAAGGAAAACCAGTGGCTTTTAATGTTGGTAAACCATTATGGAACGATGTATTTTTGTTCTATTGTCGATTTAAATTGCTATTTTAGTTTATATCCAGTTGCGGATTTTGAAAACAATTCCACTGCATTTCTTTATATGGATGATCAATTGCTGATCAGTTCAGGCGACATAGATTGTACGTCGATAGCAAGGCTAATTCGCGATAAGGAAGGCACTTTTGACACAGCATTTTATAAAATAAGTAGTAAAAATATAGATTCTTGTTCCATTGGAGTAGCGGTTGTGGTTTCTTGGTTTGATATTATTTTAGAACAGATTCCTTATCTTACGTTTTTCGTGTTTGTGGTAACCGTGCTTAGCGTTTTCCTTTGGAAAGTCTTTCACCAGATGGATCGGGCACTGACTTTTCCATTGCGTGCCATTGCTCAGCAGATGGCGCAACTTTCTGGTCAGAATGGTGACACTTCATCGTCGGATCTAGTCGATGAGTATGCCGAATTTGCTGCTATTCGGGAAGCTTTGAATGAATTGTTGGAAAAGAAAAATGAGATAGAGGCGCAAAACTATGCTAATTTGCGCCAAAAAGAGCACGCAATGTTGCAGTACTATCAATTGCAAACACGCACGCACTTTTTTATCAATTGCTTAAAGAGCTTATATGGCATGACAGAGAATTATGATAGATCTAGGATGCAAGCAATGATTATTTCTTTTTCTAATCATCTGCGATATATTTTTCACGACACTTTAAATAAGGTATCTTTAAAAGAAGAGTTGCAGGAAGTGAATGATTATTACCATATCATAATGTTAGATATGTCACGTCCTTTCCTTTTGAAACAGGACGTTCCTCAGGAGCTTTTGGAAGCGCAAGTTCCCCCTTTAGCAATTCAAACTTTTTTGGAGAATACATATAAGTATGCAAGCAAAGAAGCGAAAGTTTTAATGTTCCGGATAGAAGTGACTTTGGTAAACTATGAAGGAGAAGATTATCTAAGGATTCATTTATCAGATAATGGGCCTGGGTATCCTCAAGATGTATTGGACAGTATTAATTCAAAGCCAAAAACAGATTCCTTCTCAAAGGATCATGTGGGTATTAGCAATTTGCTTTATCGAATGCAACTCCTTTATGGAGATGATTTTCAAGTGGCTTTTTACAATGAGGGAGATGAGAATGCCCATTCGTTGCTATATATTCCAGTTTTGTAAGTCTAAACCTTTAAGGGGTGAACCTTTGTGGGATGTGGAAAGGGGTATATGAATGAACATTTTGATTGTGGATGATCAAATTAGCGTGATAAATGGTTTAATGAGCAGTATTAATTTTAGAAAACTAGGGTATCAACGTGCGTTGAGTGCTTCTAGCGCAGACGAAGCTTTGGGAATCATGGCCCAGCAATCGATTGATGTCTTAGTATCTGATATTGAGATGCCTGGAAAGGATGGCCTTCAGCTCAATGCTATTGTGCGCGAAAAGTATCCCGAAGTGTTAAGGATTTTACTGACGTCCCATGCCATTTTTTCTTATGCGCAGGAGGGGTTGAAACTGGGGTGTTTTGATTATTTGGTGCAACCAGTACCTTATGGGAAAATCGAAGAATCTTTAGCAAAGGCTGCTGTGCAGATTAAAATGAATGAAAAGGCTCGAAAAATTAGTAGTTTAGGAAGATTTTTTGAGTCCCACCGTACGCAGTTCCTCAATACGGCTATGCTGAATCTGTTTTCTAAAAATTCTGAGGTAAAGCAGGAGAGTATTCGACTACTTCGTCAAGCAGGCTACGATTTGAACTTAATGTCTTGTATCAAACTGCTTCTAGTGGATGTAAATGAAAAGCAAGCAGGCTGGAAAATGACACAAGATGAAGCCATTATGGCCATTAAAATGACTATTCGAACCTTGGGCTTGTCGAAATCAGTGGGATATATTATTGGGAAAAATAGGTATGACACATTTGTTATCTTGTTTTTCTCAGCTAAGGCGTTCAACCTTTCTATTACACAATTGGAAACACTGTACTCTCGCTTGGAAACTAATTTAGATACACCAGTGAGTTGTTATGTGGGAGAAATTACCACATTGCAGAAAGTTAGGGATGTAGTAAATCGCCTTCATAGCAGTTATAAGAATAATATTTCACGGGAACCGGGATTGATTTCTGTTCCTATGGGGAAAGAAGAGGAAAGAGTGCCTACTTCTTTGGAAGAATTCATTAACCGGTGGGAAGCATTACTGAAAGCGGATCAAAAAAGCTTACTACAAAACGATATTGAAAGCTTTTTAGATCGAAATTTATCCAATTCCACGAATGGCTTTTCAAATTTATGTATGTTACATCAGCGGTTAACCCAGATGTTTTTCAATTATTTCTATGAAAATGGAATTGACATTTTGGCCTTGTTTAATGAATCGATGACATACGAAACTTTTATGGAAAGCTACAATACGATTGATTCATTAAAAAAAGCAATCCGGTTTTTAATTGCTGCAGCTAATTCCTCAAAAAAACAAGAACCCGAAGCTAGCTATGTGGAGCGTGCGAAAACATATATTTTAGAAAATACTGATAAATTGCTCACGGTAAAGGATGTTGCAGGATATATTGGTTTAAATCCCGAATATTTTACTCGATTGTTTAAAAAGGAAACGGGCCATAATATCAAAGATTATATTTTGCAGTGTAAATTTACCATTGCTAAAGATCTTTTGACTAACTCCAATCTACCAATCAGTATGGTTGCATTGGAATTGGGATATAGCAATTTTTCCCATTTTACACAGATGTTTAAGCGGGTAGAAGGCCTAACGCCCAAAGAATATCGTTCATTGGAACAAAAGGAAGAAGGGTAAATTATCAAGGAATACATGAAAAGCAATCTGTTAGACGGAGGCAAAATTGCGCGCTTTTTAAATTTGACAAAACTTTCAAACAAAAACAAAGGCTGCAGAGAATCCATAGATTTCTCTGCAGCCTTCGTTTTTATTACCTAAGCAGGCAAGATAGCTCTTGTTTTTTAAAAGGGAACAAGCCGAACCGGAGTAGGGCCCCTAAAAAAGCAGTCAAAGTTTATCAGCAGCGTGTGGAAGCCTGCTTTGCTACAAGCGGGAGTGGCAACAGCGGCTCCTTTTAAATTGGGAAAGTATTTGGAAAATTTCAGATCGAGAGGGAAACCTTGTTTCAACGGTCTAGGATCTTGCCGTCCACAGAAATGGTCACGACTTGCCAGGGGATGAATTTCCCGCTGGCCTGCAGGGCTTTTTTCGCGGCCATCTCCAGGCCGCCGCAGCAGGGCACTTCCATGCGCACAATGGTCACGCTTTGAATGTCGTTGTTTTGCAGGATGGCCGTCAGCTTTTCGCTGTAATCCACGCTGTCCAGCTTGGGACAGCCAATCAAGGTGATTTTTCCCTTCATGAATTCCTGGTGGAGGTTGGCATAGGCGAAAGCCGTGCAGTCGGCGGCGATGAGCAGCTTTGCCCCCTGGAAATAAGGAGCATTCACCGGCACCAGCTTGATTTGGCAGGGCCACTGGCCCAGCTGAGAGGGTGCTGCAACAGCCGGGGCAGCCTGGGCGGATGCCTCCCGGTGGAATTGCCGCATTTGATGGCCAGGGCACCCGGCGTGGGCTTGGTGGGTGGTGGCGGCCTTTTTGGCCATGGCCTCCTGGACAGCCTTTTCATCATAGGCGGCGGCTTCCCGTTCCACAAAGGTGATCGCACCAGTGGGGCAGGCAGGGAGGCAGTCCCCCAGGCCATCGCAGTAGTCGTCCCGCAAAAGCTGGGCTTTGCCGTCCACCATGCCGATGGCGCCTTCGTGGCAGGCTTCGGCACAGGCGCCGCAGCCGTTGCATTTTTCCTGGTCTATTTGAATAATCTTTCGAATCATTTGGCATTTTCCTTTCCGTTTCTTGAACTTACGGGGTGAGTATACTATACTTTCAGAGGAAAGTCTGTTGTTATAACAACAAAAGGAGAAAAAGTATGGAGTTTTTGTTAGCGGATACCCCTTTGTTCCAGGGAATCACGGAAGGGGAAATCCAGTCCCTGCTGCAATGCCTGGGTGCCGACCGCCGGAAGTTTCCCAAAGGTGCTGTTATCCTCTCGGAAGGCAGCGTCACAGAGAGCTTGGGCATTGTGCTTTCCGGGATGGCCCTGATCTCCTGTAGCGACGTGTGGGGGAACAACAGCGTATTGGGCCATATTGCCCCGGGAGCGGTTTTCGCCGAAGTGTATGCCTGTATCCCCGGGGAGCCGTTGCGCATTTCTGTTTCTGCAGTGGAGGATACCCAGGTTTTGTTCCTGAATGTAGGGCGGATGTTGACCACCTGTACCAACGCCTGCCCTTTTCACGCCAAGCTGGTGCACAACCTGCTGACGGTATGTGCCCACAAAAGCTTGCAGCTTTCCCAGCGGATTTTGCACACCAGCTCCAAGTCCATCCGGGGCAGGCTAATGTCCTATTTTTCCCAGTGTGCCAAGGCAGCCGGCAGCGGTTCCTTCCAGATTCCCTACAACCGCCAGCAGCTGGCCGACTACCTGGGGGTTGACCGGAGCGCCCTGAGCAACGAGTTGTCCAAGATGCGGAAAGAGGGTCTGCTGGAATACCAACGGAACCAGTTCCAGTTGAAGCTTCCAGGGCTGTTCTGACAGGCTAGAAGGATTCTTTGTCAGCGAACGGCACCCCGTGGGATTTTGTGGAAAAAGTGCCCAAGAGGCAAAATCCAAAGGATATGAAGAAAATTTATGTTGTTTTGCCTGAAAAAATAGGGATGAAAAGCCAAAAAACATATGGTATAATAAATCTATACTTTAGGTAGGGAACAAAACCCTGCCTGGGAGAATACTTGGAGGAGGCGTGTTGCAGGCGGCTTTCCGGGCAGAAGGGCTCGGGAAACTGTGACGGCAATGGTTTCCACAAAACAAAGGAGGAACAAACCCACATGAGAAAAAGAATCTTGGCAACACTGTTGTGCCTGTGCATGGTGCTGTGCATGATCCCCCTGACTGCCAGCGCGGCAGAGGCGGAACCGGAGACGCCCAAGGTGTACGTAGCCCTGGGAGACAGCATTCCTGCCGGTGTAGGCTTGGCTGAAACCGAAACAGCCTTCCCCAAGCTGTTGGCAGACAGCAATTCTTTTGCCTTGGAGAATCTGGCCGCTAGCGGGGAAACTTCCACAACCTTGTTGGCAAAGCTGGCGGACCCTGAAACGGTAGCCAAGCTGGCCGCCGCGGATGTGATCACCCTCACGGTGGGTGGCAATGACCTGATGGATGCCCTGTATACCTACTTGGCCAATCAGTACAATGCGGACAAGGAAGAGGAAGCCCAGCTGACCAAGGAGGAAATCCAGGCCAAGCTGCAGGCAGGCGATCCGGAACTGTTGGCCTTTGCCGTGACAGTGGCGGCGGACTTTGCGGAATCCACGGAGGCCACTGCCGCCCTGTTGGGTTACACGGAAAATCTGGCAAAGATTGTGGGGGTCATTCAGATTGCCAATTCGGACGTGACCTTGCTTGTGACCAACCAGTACAACCCCTACACCTATCTGGCGGAACAAGCTGCCAATCTCCCGGTGGCTGACTCCCTGAAGGCGGTTGCCTCCACATTTGAGGAGGGCGTGGCCGGTTTGAACTGGGTGATCTCCTATGCAGCCGCGCAGATGAAGTACACGGTGGTGGATGTGTACAGCGCTTTTGCGGCTGCGGAGAAAAATCCCTGCAACGCTTCCATCGATGCAACGGCCAAGGTCAACCTGGATTTCCATCCCAATGCCTATGGCCACAGCCTGATTGCCCAGGTTCTGGACGAGATCATCAATCCCCTGCCCTTTACCGATGTGCCCCAGGACCAGTGGTACTATGAAGCGGTCCGCTATGCCTACTTTAACGACCTGATGGCTGGTGTGGGCAACGGCCTGTTCGATCCCAATGCTGTTTTGGATCGTGCCACTGTGGTGCAGCTGCTTTACAACCTGGAAGGCCAGCCCGAGGTGGAGGAGATCACCGACAAGTTTGTGGACGTGGACAAGGACATCTGGTATGCCAAGGCGGTTACCTGGGCGGCTGAGAACGACGTGGTGGCCGGCTATGGCGATGGTATCTTCCAGCCTGAAATCCCTGTGACCCGGGAAGCTTTCGCCCAGATGCTCTACAACTATGCCAAGTATAAGAAGTATGACTTGGAAGGCGCTGCCGACCTGAGCAAGTATTCCGACGGGGATACTGTCAGCAACTGGGCTGAAACTGCCATGGCTTGGGCCAACGGCAACCAGTTGATCAACGGCAACACCGACGGCACCCTGGCACCTCAGGCAGGCGCCCAGCGGGCCCATGCTGCCAGCATCCTGTCGGCTTTCTGCGAGAATATCGTGGCAAAATAAGAGGACATCGTTCTATCACGGAAAAGGCCTGCTGCATTTTGCAGCAGGCCTTTTCCACATTTTTGCCCCCGGATGTGCAAATATCTTGACAACCCGCCCCAGCGTGCGCTATTCTTGATTCATATTGGAATTGCACTTCTCAAAGGAGGATCTTTCATGAAGAAACCATGGAGCAAAGCGGTTTCCCTGGTGCTGGCCCTGGTGCTGTGCTTGACCGTGATCCCGTTGGGGACCGCCAGTGCCGCTGGGGACGCCATGAGCCTGGAACAAGTCCGTGAGCTGATGAACGCAGAGCCCCTCTATCCCCAGAAGACCGGGTATGTGGAACTGGACCAGATGCTGGAAGAGCTGGTGGCGCCCTATGAAGGCCAGGATACCTATACCACCTTAAAGGGGCTGTATGAGTGGACAGTCAACAACATTGACTACAGCTGGGACGGTTACTCCCAGGACTACGCCCCTGCCTACGACTGCTTCACCTTGACCTATCCCCTCACCTATGAAACGGGGCTGCCCCAGGCCTATCCCCGGGATATGATCGACCGGGCCTACCATATGCTGACGGCCCGCACCGGCGTGTGCTACGACTGGGGGATCTTGTTCGCGGTGATGGCCCGGTATGTGGGCGTGGAGAGCTATGTCCACACGGGGATCCTCCGCATTGGCACCTGGACCGGCCACCACGGTTGGACCGAGCTGAAACTGGGTGGACAGAACTACATTTTCGACGGCCAGCAGGATTGGCGCTCCAAAGGGATCTATGGAAAGATCGTTTACGACCATTTCGGCATTTCCATGGCTTCCTCCTGGCGGTATACCCAGGAAACCGATGCCAATGCCAAACGGGACGCCAGTATGCTTCCCGTGACGGACCCCCGGGTGCGCATTGCCAACGTGAACGTGGTCAGCTCCCGTTCCGGCCAGGTGCAGGGGGGAGGCGTCTGTGTGTGGGGAGAGGAAACCACCTTGTCCTCCGCTGGGGAACTGCCTGTGGTGGGGTGGTACACTCCCGACGGCACGGCGCTCAGCTACGAGCCTTCTTACACCCTGACCCCGGAACAGGACATCACCCTGTGCGCCCTGTTCGAGGGGGATGTGTTCATCGACCTGCCTGCCAATGCTTGGTATCTGGAGGATGTGCTCCAGGCCGAAGCGATGGACCTGGTTTCCGGGATGTCGGAAGCGTTCTTTGAACCTGCCGGCACCATGAACCGGGCCATGTTCGCCACTCTGTTGTACCAGGTGGAGGGTGCCCCTGCCAGTGAAACAACCGGCCCCTTTGCGGACGTATCCCCCAATGCCTGGTACGCTAACGCAGTGAATTGGGCCTATGACAACGGTGTGGTCCACGGTATGTCGGACACGGAGTTTGCCCCCCTGTCCAACGTCACCCGGGAACAGGCAGCCACCATGATGGTACAGTACCTGGAGCAGCAGGGGATCACTTCCAGCGCCCAGGAGCCGGAGTTCACCGATGAGGGTGACATCAGCGAGTATGCCCGGCAGACCTTGGCCCAGGCCCAGGACCTGGGGCTGGTGACGGGCTATGAAGATGGTTCCATCCGTCCCAAGAATACCCTGACCCGGGCAGAAGGCGTGGCATTGTTGATGAATTTGTTGGACTGCCTGGAGGCAGCCTGACAAGCTTTGCCGCTGGTGGGAAAAGTCCGAAGCGGGATCCGCGTTTGTGGAATGTCCCTGCGGCAGAGCGCACAGAAGAAAACGGAAAAGCTGCAATCACGTTTCGTGGTTGCAGCTTTTTTGTGGGAAAATGGAATGGCTGTTCCTGTCTAAGGGATCATTCCGGCTTGAGGCCGAAAATGGCGTACATCTTCCCAGAGCCGGGGAAGCCCTTGGGGGGCGGGTCGGGGTAGGCTTCCATCAGGGCTTTGTCGTAGTCCACCTTCAGGTCGGTGACAGCGTCAAAGCGCATGGTGGGGACGGAGTCTGGTGTTGCCTTGGGCCAGTTGGGAATGCCCGGGAAGTTGGGGTCGCCGGTGGTGGCAAACTGTACCCAGGCCCCAGCCATCTGGTCCTCCAGCCTCTCGGACACCTGGGGGATGTACTGGGACTCGATATACTCGGCGTTGTGGAACACATAGGGTTCCTCCGCGTTGTGCCAGGCCACGGTGCCGTAGTTGAAGGGGGACTCCAGGTTGAACATCCAGTTCCAGGTGTCGCCGCCGGCCTTGGCCCGCTCCTTGCACAGGTTCAGGAACCCGCGGCGCAGGCCGGTGTCCAGGAACAGCACGTCCGCCAGGTTCCGCTCGGGATAGGCCTCTCGGAACAGCCGGACCATCTCCTCCTTTTTGTCACCGAAGAACTCTGTGAGGTGCTGGTCCAGGGTGGCTTCGTCCCACTTGTTCTTGATGGAGTCGCCGATCTTCCGGTCGAAGTTGCCGGAGAATTCCCCCAGCACCGAGCCCATCAGCATGGGAATGTGCAAGCTCTCCTTCCGCCAGCCGAAGTCCAGGGGGTGGCCCAGAAAGTACTCCCCATCGGGCAAGGGAGCCCAGCCCATGCGCTTGCCCTCTTGGTTCAGGGTGTAAATGGCGTTCATGGTGGCCTGGGCCAGGTCGTACCAGTCCACGTCCTCGATCCGGGATGCCTCTGTTTCCGGGATGCCCAGGTACTTCAAGATCAGGGCCGCGGCCTCTTGGTTGGTGGCACGGTTCTGTTTTACAGCTTCAGGGCCGCCGTCGCCACTGGGCCCGCCCGATTCCATAATGGCCCGGTGGAACAGGCCGTCCGCCGCAGGGGTCTGGGTCAGGGAGATCACCTTGCTGCCGCCGCCGGACTGGCCAAAGATGGTGACGTTCTCCGGGTCGCCGCCAAAGTTCTCAATGTTCTCATGGACCCACTTCAATGCGGCCACCAGGTCGGCCAGGCCCGCCTGGGAGGAGTGCTTGTACTGCTCCCCATACTGGGACAGGTCTAAGTAGGGTACCGGTTCATCTCTCTGTTCCCGCTGGCACTGTCTGTAACAGCCTTGTTTTTGGTGACCCGCTACTATCCTGAGAAGGCCAAAAAGCCTGCCCCGGTTACATTCGACGGGGTGGGCGCAGCTCTTTCGTCCATGGCCATTGCCGGTTTTATCGCGTTGCTCAACGTGGGCGGGAAGTACCTGCCCTGGTCCTCTCCCGTGCTGTGGGGTGGGGGATTTGCCGTGGCGGCGCTGGTGGCTGTGTTCCTGATTTGGGAAAGGCGGGCTCCCGAACCTCTGCTGAATCTGAAGCTGTTCTCCATCCCGTCCTTCTCAGTGGGCGTGATCATGGTTTTGCTGGGGATGCCCAGTATCAACCTGTGCGCAAACTATGTGACCCTGTATGTGCAGAACGGCTTAGGAGGGACAGCCACGTTTAGCGGTACCTTTGCCTTGCCCAAGACCCTCTGTGTCCTGCTGGTGACGGTGGGCCTGAGCAAGTGGCTATCCCAGAGGAAACATCAGTACAAGCAGTTCCTGATCCTGGGAGGGTGCATCACGGTGTTTTCCAGCTTGTTGGTGTTTTTTGGGCTGCAATGGCTTGCGGGAGGAGCCCGGGTCTTCCTTCTGTATGGAATCACCAGCCTATACGGCATTGCCGAAGGGTTTTGTTTTATGATCGTCTACCCTTATTACCAGAAGAATATCCCGACCCAATACTTGGGTTCAGGGGTTTCTGTGCAGACGCTGTGCACGACCCTGGGGACTTCTTTTTCCGCCACCACCTTTGGTTCCATTCTGAACGGTTGGGACGACAATGTGTTCGCAGCGTTCCCTTGGATGGGATTAGCGGTGATGGTGGCAGCACTGATTTACCTGGTTTTAGGAGGATTTGGTATGAATCTGGGGTACAAAGACGCCGGGGCGATCTGAGGTTCATGTCTGGGCCTTTCCGCAATTGGCCTCAGTTTTTTTCCCAAACGCGCACCTTGAAGTGGCCGGGCTTCAGCCCCTGGATCGGTCCTACTGTGGGAACCGGAGAAGCGTCGCAGCCAAGGTAATCCTGGTCAAAGGTCAGCATTTCCCCGTGGGGGCCGTCAAATGGGGCCTCCACAATACGGGGCATCCCCAGGTCTTCCGTGCGCAGGACCCGGGTAGCCATATCCAACATCCCTTCTGGTACGTTCATTTCCAAATACACGCCGGCAGAGTCTTCCGTCACTTTTACAGACGGGCTTTCCGGGTCCTCGTAGGCGCCCTGTTCCCGTTCAAAGGGTTTGGCGCCGCCCAAATAGGCGTTGTTTTCCACATACATCGGCTGGGGGATCTGCACATATTCCTCCTCGTCCCCATTGCCCAGGGCTACCACCCGCTGGGCAAACTCTTCCAAGGATACGGGAGCCCCGTCAAACTTCCAAGTGCCGTGGAAGCCGTCTTCGGCCAGAATGGGCTGATCCCCCACAAAGATGTTCTGCTGGATCCGGTTGTCGCCCCCGTAGACAAATGCAGAGCCGGCCACCTCGGTGGAATGAGCCACGTGGTACGGGGTGGAGCGGTCTGGTACAGCCCACTTGCGCTGGCAGCCGCAGAACAAATTGTGCAGGTAGGCCCCGCCCTGGGCGGCATTGTCCAGGTTGTAGGCGGAGGCAAAGATATTGTGGTCCACCAGGAAGGGGCCGTGGAGTACTTCCAGCATCACATCCCGGCAGTTTTCGTAGTAGAGGTTGTGGTCCATCCGGATCCCCTGGCCCTGCCAGTCCAGCCAGGTGCCCAGGCTGCAGTGGTGGATCCTGTTGTGGTGGATCTGGGTGTCGATGGCAGCATGGAGTTTGATGCCGGCGATCTCATGGCCGAAAAACTCGTGCTTCACGCCGATGTTGTAAATCTCGTTGTGGTGGATTTCGCAAAACGCGCCGCCCATGTTGCCGCCGATGCCGTTCTGGCCGCAGTTGTAGATGGTGTTATACCGCACCACATGGGAGCCGACCCGTTCCCTGCCCCAGCCCAGGTGCCTAGCCTGGAACACGGCCTCCATCTGGTACTGGTAGCCCGACTTCCGGTGGGCGGCGGTGGAGGGGTTGTGGCCTGTGGCGGCGTCTTTCCCCAGGCTGATGCCGATGCATTTGGAGTCGTGGATCTCATTGTGCTCAATGATCCACCCCTTGCTCCAATGAGGGCCAATCAGCCCCATCTGGTCTGCCGTGGCAGCGGACCAAGGGGTGGCGGCGTGGGCCATTTCAAAGCCGCGCACCGTGATGTAATTGCAGCCTGGTTGTAACGGATAAAAGCAGGCGGGCCGCACCTGGATCTCCACCAGCTCCTCGTTGGGATCCTTCCCCTGGAAATTGGCGCAGATCACAGTGGAATCCCCCTGGGGGAAGGTGCACCACTGGTACAGGCTGTCCTCTGGGTGCAGTAAAGGCTCCCGCTGATTGGTCCAGGGCTGTGCATGACCATCCCTGCGCATCACCGGGTTTTTCACCTCTTCCAGGGTGCGGGCCTCGTACAGTGATTTGCCGTTGAGATACACATCCCCCGGATGGTGCCAGTGCTCCCGGGGAACTACCAGCCAATCTCCGTGAAGCACATCCTGATAGGGGTTGTACTCCCCGAAAAAGCTGTTGGGGAGCACCACTTGCCATACGTTTCCCTCCACATGGGTCCAAGAGCGGACCACCTCGGAGCCTTTGATAACGGGCTTTTCACCGGGTGCCGCCTCGAATACGATCCGTGCCACATCGCTGGTGCCGCCCCGGGCCGGTTTGACCCATTCCCGGTAGACTCCTTGGTGGACAATCACACGGTCGCCTGGCCAAGCTACCTCTGCCGCTCGGGAAATGGTTTGGAAAGGCGCTTGCTGGGTGCCGGCAGCTTGGTCGTTTCCTTGGGGATGCACATGATACTCTTTCATTTGGGTTCCTCCTTCTAGTTTTATATGCGCAAGGAAAAATAGCTACATTATCTTTTCATTATAGTCCAGTCTGCCGGAGAAATCCAGTCCCAGACCAATGGGCTCCTGGTGAAAATATTTCGCATTTTAAATACCTTACAGGAAATCAGGCCCTGTCAGGCCCTGGGCGCCATTTTGGAAGGCTGGGAGGAAACTCACACCAAACCGGCAAAGCCCAATGGGTCAAATTCGGGTCTGCTTTTACAAAGCAAAGAAGGAGGGTTCCAGTCAAAGAAGAGGGAATGGCCATGGGTTTTGAGGGAGAATGTGTACCAGATCGTTTCCCAGTGGGGGGAGCATTACGGCAAGGTGCAGCAGGCCCAGTGCCAGCGCAGCGCCGCCCGGGAGCTGACCCGGTTTATCAGTGGCATGGGCTTTTACCTGTTCATGATCGTCATGGTGACGGCGTCCCTGTTTGGGGTGTCCAAGGGAACCATGGCCACCGACATCTTCCTACTGGTGTTCACTCTGTGCCTCAACCTGTTCAACGCCACTTCTGCCCTGCCCCGCAGCATCCAGTCCTTTGACTATGGCCTGTTTGCCCTGGAGCGCCAGCGGAGGTTCTTCAACACGGCGCCCATTCAGGACCCCCAGGAGGAGCAGAGCAAGGCAGACACCCCT
>CAJFMJ010000188.1 GCA_904391645.1 uncultured Neglectibacter sp. | reverse complement strand
GAACCAGGCGGCCTCCGACCGGGAGAAACTCTCCAAGCTCCTGAACATTTCCAAGGAACAGATGAGCTACGTCACCAACGCGGACGCTGGCTGCGGCCTCTTGCGCTACGGCAGCGCTTTGGTGCCCTTTGTCAACCGGTTCCCTAAGGACACCAAGCTTTACGCCTTGATGACCACCAAGCCCGGTGAGGGCGTGTTTGGAGGCGTCCATGGGTAAGAAAATCAAGACCAGGGCGGCCCAGGAGGTGAAAACCCTGGAGTCTGTGGGGGAGCCGGGCAAGCGCATGAAGCAGGCGTATATCCGAGAGAAACAGCGGAAAGCCGGGGAGGTTTCCGGAACCTCCCCGCCCCCCTTGGGGGAGGAGAGCGCAGCGAACCAGGCAGGGCCGGAAAGTCCCGAGCAGGCTGGCAATGTGATTTCTTCCAAAAGGAACTCTCTGAAAATCCCCTCCCCCGGAGAGCGGATGAAGGCGGCCTTCTTAAAGGTGAAAAAGGCGGCGGCCCCAAAGCAATCCTCTCAACAGGCTCAACAAGCCGACCCAGCCACCCAGGCTGCCCAGCAGGTCGGCGAGACGGGAAAGCGCGCGGCGGATTCCGCTCTCCGTCGTGTGGAGCAAATGGGGTGGGAGAGTTTATCTCAAGTAAAACCCCGCGTGAAACAGGCGCGGGAAAGTTTCCAGGAACTGAAAAGCGCGGTGGAGAACCCCTGGTCAGAGGGCCAGCGTTCTTCTGTCAAAGCGCAATCGCCCCGCAAGGAGGGGGAGAAGGGTTCTTACTCTTCCCCGCAGAGGTCGGAAGACCAAACTCCCCAGGCTTCCGCCGGGAAAAGAACCCCTCCCACGGCAGGGGGCCGCGGGAGGAGGGAAATCAAAACGCCCGCCAGGATGGACGTGAAAACCGCCACCTATTCCATCAAGACGGCGGAACGGAGTGGAGCCGGCATCAAGACCAGCCAGCGGGCAGCGGTCCAGACGAAGCCCGCCGCTAAGGCCGCGAAGCAGTCCGCCCGGCGGGTACAGGCGGCGCGGGCCAAGGCGCAGGCGACCGCGCGGATGGCGAAACAGGCGGCCAAAGTTATGGCCAAGGCCATCAAAGCGGCCATCGCCGCCGCCAAAGCCCTGGTGACAGCCCTCCTGGCTGGGGGCTGGGTGGCGCTTCTAGTAGTTGTGGTGATCTGTCTGATTGGGTTGCTGGTGGGCTCCTGCTTCGGTATTTTCTTCTCCGGGGAGGACACCGGTACAGGCCAGACTATCCGCACCGCTATTGCCCAGGTCAACCAGGAGTATCAGGAAAAGCTGGAAGAGATCCAGTTAAGCCACCCCCACGATGCCTTGGAGATCACCGGCAGTCATGCTGTATGGAAGGAGGTGCTGGCCGTCTACGCGGTAAAGGTCACAACCGATCCAGAGGGACAAGAGGTAGCCTCCATGGATGAGGAAAAGCTGGGGCTGCTGGCAGAGGTGTTCTGGGAAATGAACCAGATCTCCGCCAGCGTGGAGACCCGCATGGAAACCACCGAAGGGGAGGAGGGAGTACCCATGGAAACAGAAGTCACCGTGCTGGTCCTCTCCGTGTCCCACAAGACCGCCCAGGAGATGGCGGAACAGATGGGGTTCGATGATGACCAAAAAGAGCAGATGCAAGAGCTGCTCTCCCCGGAATATGATGACTTGTGGAACGAATTGCTGTACGGCGTTGCCCTGGGCAGCGGCAATGGGGACTTGGTGGCTGTGGCTCAGTCTCAGGTGGGCAACGTGGGCGGCGCGCCCTATTGGAGCTGGTATGGATTTAGCTCCCGGGTGGAATGGTGCGCCATCTTTGTCTCCTGGTGCGCCGACCAGTGTGGGCTGATTGACAGCGGCGCAATGCCCAGGTTCTCTGGGGTTGGCACCGGCGTGAACTGGTTCCAGCCCCGGGGACAATGGCTTCCCGGCAGCGCCACACCCGAACCAGGGATGCTCATTTTCTTCAAGTGGTACGGCAGCGATTCTCTCATCGCCGACCATGTGGGCATTGTGGAGCGGGTGGAAAATGGCCGGGTCTACACCATTGAGGGGAACTCCAATGACATGGTGAGAAGGAACAGCTATCCCGTGGGATACGGGGAAATCAAGGGGTATGGCTTCTTGGTATGAATTGCCTCTTGCGTGCAAGTACTTTAGGAAACACATCCGAGATTGACTAGATAGATTCATCATTCGTTTTTTAAACTAGTACTACTCAAGAAAAGAGGATATGACGTTCTATACATTTTATGGTGGCGTTCTGGAGATGCCCCATACAAGAATCATATAGATGGTCCTGCCAAACAAAAATCGAGATTTGCGCAGGGGGATTTATCATGTCCATCCCTCCAGACCATGTTTTGGTCTGGAGGGAAATTTCATGAGTTGGATGATCTAAACAGCGCTGCTTGTTAGAAGCAGCGAACATAATTCTATGTCACATTTCATATTCCAATTTAGTCTTTCGCATATCTTGACTCTTGACTTGTATTTCTAAGAAAGATATAGTATAATATAAAAAATAGGAAAATTTTTGGTAAAAAAGACGGAAGCAATGAAACTTCCATGTCAGATTAACTGTTGTTGTTCCGATGCACACGTTCTGAAAGCTGAACATGGGAAAGGTTAGATGCAAATTTATGAATTATCACAATAAATGAATAAAATTAAATTATTGTCATTAAAGGGAGTGACGATTGAAATGAAAAAATTGAAAATCGCAGTGGATGGATTTGATGGTACCGGAAAAACAACCTTGATAAATAAACTGATTCAAGAGTATAAAGGTAAATATTCATGCCTGGTTGAGAGACTTATTCCGAGTTCGGTAGCATTGTTCAAAACATACGCTAACAATACTCAAGAATACGTGGAACGAATGAGTGATCAGTTTAGAGTGACTTCATATTTGTGGGAAAGCTACATTAGGCTGGAATTAAAGAAGGAAATATATGATGATACAGACATCGTATTTTTTGACAGATGGATATTTCCGTATTTGACAAAACCAATCGATTTTCAGCAAGATGAAGGAATAGTCAATTATCTGATTTCCTCAATTCCTAAGCCGGACATACTTTTCCTAATTTATGCAAGCGAAGAAAATATAATAAAACATTTAAAAGGGAAAAATGATTGGATGTTAGCAATATTTACTGAAGATCAGCTTCGATTTAAAATTCGCGAATTCTACAACGAATACGAAAAACTGCTTAGGAAATTCTCTCTAAATTACCTTGTGCTAGATGGAAATTCAACAATAGACGCTTTGCATATAATAATGAAAAGTGAATTGGAAAATCTGATGTATGGAATAAGGAAGGAAAATACAAATGAATAATTACACTGCTTTCATAGAAATTACTAATACTTGTGACAAAAAATGCAAACACTGTTTTAATGCGGCGTTTAATAATATACATCGGACAGAAATTCTTGTAAGTGATTTTGAATCACTTATTCTGGAGCTGAAGAAGAATAAGATTAACAGGATAAAAATCGTTGGAGGTGAACCAACGATGCACTCCAAATTTGAACAAATAATTAAATGCCTAGATAATTTCGGTATACCATATGATATATTTACAGATCATAGCAATATTTGTAAATATATTGAAACATTTAAACAATGTCGATTTCTAGAATACATTAGAATTAGCGTAGACGGCAATGAAAAAATCCATGATTATATTAGGAGTGCTGGAAGCTATAGAGAATTGATCGAAACCATGCAAATAGTAAAATCCTATGGTGTGCCGGTAAAGCTTAACTATACAATTAACAAACTCAACTATGGATGTATTAAAGAGGTGTTTGATATGGCTCGACAAGTGGGCATACCTATTTCATTCAGCGCAATGAAAACCTGTAGAAATGAATTCTGTGATGAGTTAATGCTAAACGGAAATGAAATGGACTCGTTCATTGTTGACTTGATTAGCGAAAAGAGCTTGCCATATGAAATTGTATCAAATATCCTGAAGGACATAGCGGATGATGAATGCTTTATTAGATCCCAAAAAAGTAATAACGATAGTAAGCACATTGGATGCCTGGCAGGACAAAATAATTGTGTAGTTGATGTGTTTGGAAATGTGTGGCCATGTAGTTTGCTAAAAGGTGAGACACAGTTTAATTATGGAAATGCTTTTGAACAAAATCTTAAGGGTATATTGGAAACAATGCGATTTGAATGGGGGAAACTAAGAAGAGATTTCGATGATTGTGATAAATGCAAATATAGCATGAATTGCACAGGTGGGTGCCGAAGCAACGCGTATTTTGCAGGAGGAATTACAGGCAAAGATCCCTATTGTTATCTATATTCTAACATATACTATGAGTTGAATAACATGAAAAATGCGAATAACGATCATAAAGAATGATATATTAAGTGCAATTAGAGATATAGACCTATATCTTAGTTATGGTGGTGCCTATATGGAATTAATACAGACAATCAATTGCGGAAATGATTTTTCTTTATTAGACTCTCAATTGTTGAAGATTATGGATTCCAATATATCGGGGATTAGATTAAACTTGAATAAGTATAACCAGAACAGTGAGGTTGATAGTTTATCAAGATTAATCGAAATAATCTCAAAGTACAAACAAAGATACAAGTTCTTATATGATTTGCCATTCCCATACAATAAAACAAGAATATTAGAATACAAAATAACTGGAGATGTTATCAAAAAAGGTAAGATCTATACTGTCTATTTTAACCGAAATGATTTTATAAAGGCTCAGGAGAATGCCGTTTTGTTGTCGAAACCTAAGAATTCCTACAATAATTCAGAAGTTATTTATTATGGCGACGGACAGGGTGCATTTGACGTAGTAAAGGAGTCTAGAGATAAAGTAGTATTAAAAGCATTATGTGATTTCCACATTTATAATAGAAAAGGTATTACATACGGGAAAGGAAAAATTAACGACAAGATTGAGCCAGTCTTGAAAAAGATAGGGGATATCTGTTCACCGTTAGACTATGGATGTGCACTATCACTGGTAGAAGATGATCAAGATATAAGTTCATTTATAAACTTGATTGGAAAAAAATTACAATTAGTGTCTAAAATTGAAACGAATGAAAGTATTACTAATTTAGAAAAAATAGTAGAAAAATCGGATGGCATTATGCTTGCCAGAGGAGATCTCGCTCTCCTCAATCCTTATTACAATCTCTTTCAAATCTTGGAAGCTATTATTAGGACAGCAAAAAAGTCCTATAAAAGTGTTTATATGGCGACCGATATATTGCAAAGTATGGATTGTGGCAGGTATGTTCCTAGTCGGTCTGATATAATTGATTTGTCTGTAGCGTGTCGTTGGGGATGTGATTATGTGATTCTAGGATATCATCCTGATACTGAAATCTTAGAAAGAAAAATAAATGCTGCCGATAAAATATGCAGTGAATTTAAGTGAGGTACATATAAAGTATAAGAATGTTGAGCTGTGCATCTATCACAAAATCTGTGAGGTGGTGAATTATGATGAGCACGGGATACATATATTGTTCGCCACAGTTGGACAAGAACAATATAGAAACCAAAGGAAACCCTGAAAAAGTCAAGGCCCAAAGAGGATTTGACCAAGTAAAATTTGCAGAGAGGGAGCGACTAAAAAAGAATACTACATAACGGCCGGCGTTGAGCGGCGGCCTGAAAAAATAGGAAGAGTTTATTTGGCTTTTGGCAACCAGGTGGAGCTCATATTCACCGGTAGCAAATTCCCCAGAGTGGAAAGATACACCATGGCCATGCCGTAGTAGCGGTGGAGGAACTTGTTGGGCCCCAGCGGTCATGTAGATGTGGTAAGGCTTTTCCTCCGCACGCTTGCGATTCAGGAAATGGAATGCTGGCTTGTCTATTGGAGTTTTCTGTAAATAGCAGGTCCTCACATTGAACAGCTATCTTCGCAGGTAGGGTGATCCACGCTTGGAGGATTTGTTGCTATGGTCATTTTTCTCCCCGGTCTGGTTTGACGTACGGGAAATGCCTGCAAAGGCTATTAGTGGTTGCTTCCGCTCAAAGCGGCGCACATCCTTAATCTCCGCCATGAGCAGAGCACCCAGGGAGGTAACTCACACTATACGTGGTCATCACCACGGAGTATTCCGGCGGCTAGGAAGCCAGGCGGTCGATCCAGCCCCGCGGAGTTCCACAGATTTGGCAAGGTTGTAGACCTGCTGAGCGGTGCTCTGCTTGAGGTTGTAGCCGTGTTAGTTGCACCACTTGCAATAGTATCCCGTAAAGACAGCTTGGCTGTGTTTTTGTACGAAGTCGGAGTGCCAGAAGATGTGAGCAAAGTCCACCCACTTCTGGGTTCCGTCCTCGCGAACCCAGCTGTCAAAGCATTTGCGGATGCCAGGAGAGGACTGCTCCAGCAGTGCGATCAGGTTGTTGGAGGTTGCTGATTTCTGTTTGACGGCCTGATGGACCAGGCGGTTGAGGATTTTTATGTCATAACGAATCCTGCCCATAGGAAGATAATCCCTCAGATCAGACTAGTTGTCAAGGGTATATCGAGCAATTTTCGTGGTGCCTGCTTTGTCCGTTTTGGCAAAGTTAAAGGAGTTGCTACCACATTCTTTGATGAGCAGCGGATTGACGGTGCTGACAAAGAACCCGGCCATATGCAGCACATTAGCTACTGCTTCATAGTACCGTCCGGCGTATTCCATGACCACTCTGATTTTCCCTTCAATCGCTTTCAACTGCTGTACTAAGAGAGAGCGAGTTCCTCGGCGCTGTGGCTGATTTCGAAGAGAACACGGACTACCTCGCCAAAAGGATAAAGAACTGCTACGATACTCTTTCTGCTGGAAACACTAATACCTGCTGCGTTCATGCTCAAACTCCCCGAATCAATTTGCAATGGATGAAGTCCATCTTTTTTCATTACCGATTTCATGTGGTAGCTGACGCGAACGCTCAAGTTCAACCTGCACAAATCGAACGCTGCAAACGGGAGGGTAGCTGACGGCCTTGCGTACGGGCATAAAAGTCCATAAAGAAATAGGTCAGACCATTACTTTCCCCTTCTAACTGTTTGGGCAACGACGTGTCCCATGCCTATTGGTGGCTACCATAAATCAAGGGGCAAATATATTGTAACAGGAGGAGTATGGGAATCAATAATAGGATTAACATACGAGAGATGCAATGAAAG
>CAJFMJ010000187.1 GCA_904391645.1 uncultured Neglectibacter sp. | reverse complement strand
CTCCACCACCTGGTGGACGACAAGATCCACGCCCGTTCCACCGGCCCCTACTCCTTGGTCACCCAGCAGCCTCTGGGCGGCAAGGCCCAGTTTGGCGGCCAGCGTTTCGGCGAGATGGAAGTTTGGGCCCTGGAGGCTTACGGCGCTGCCTACACCCTGCAGGAGATCCTCACCGTCAAGTCCGACGACGTGGTGGGCCGTGTGAAGACCTACGAGGCCATTGTCAAGGGCCAGAACATTCCCAAGCCCGGCATTCCCGAGTCCTTCAAGGTGCTCATCAAAGAGCTGCAGTCCTTGGGCCTGGATGTGAAGGTGCTGGATAAGGACAACCAGGAGATCGACCTGAAGCAGAACTTTGACGATGACGACGATATGGGCTTCCATCACGACGACTCCGCTTTCGACGAGCAGAATGTGGCCGACGACCTGGAGGGCTACTCCATGGAGGATGAGAACGGCGATCCCCTGCTGGAGGAAGACAGCTACACCGACGACGACTTCAGCTTCGATGACAGCGGCGACGATGATTTGTTATAAGAGAAGGGGGAACAGAGTTTATGGAGTTTAACACCTTTGAATCGATCAAGATCGGCCTTGCTTCTCCCGACCAGATCCGCGAGTGGTCCCATGGCGAGGTGAAAAAACCCGAAACCATCAACTACCGCACCTTGAAGCCCGAACGGGACGGCCTGTTCTGCGAGCGCATTTTCGGGCCTATCAAGGACTGGGAATGCCACTGCGGCAAGTATAAGCGCATCCGCTACAAGGGCAAGATCTGCGACCGCTGCGGCGTGGAAGTGACCCGTTCCAAGGTGCGCCGGGAGCGCATGGGCCACATCGAGCTGGCTGCCCCCGTATCCCACATCTGGTATTTCAAGGGCATCCCCTCCCGGATGGGCCTGATCCTGGATATTTCCCCCCGTGTGCTGGAGCGGGTGCTGTACTTCTCCATGTACATTGTCACTGATCCGGGCAATGTGCGGGAGCTGTCTAAAATGCAGACCCTCACCGAGAAGGAATACCGCGACTTAAAAGAAAAGTACGAGGACGATTTCGAGGCAGGCATGGGCGCCGAGGCCATCAAGAAGCTGCTCTCCGAGATCGACGTGGAAAAGACCAGCCAGGAGCTGAAGGAAGAGCTGGAAACCGCCACCGGCCAAAAGCGGGTGCGCATCCTGAAGCGCCTGGAAGTGGTAGAGGCCTTCCGCATCTCCGGCAACCGCCCCGAGTGGATGGTCCTGGACGTGGTGCCTGTGTGCCCCCCGGATATCCGCCCCATGGTGCAGCTGGACGGCGGCCGTTTTGCCACCAGTGACTTGAACGACCTGTACCGCCGGGTCATCAACCGGAACAACCGGTTAAAGCGCCTGCTGGAGCTGGGCGCCCCGGATATCATTGTCCGCAACGAAAAGCGGATGCTGCAAGAGGCTGTGGATGCCCTCATCGACAACGGCCGCCGCGGCCGTCCCGTCACCGGCCCCAACAACCGGCCTCTCAAGTCCCTGTCCGATATGCTGAAAGGCAAGCAGGGCCGGTTCCGTCAGAACCTGCTGGGCAAGCGCGTGGACTACTCCGGCCGTTCCGTTATCGTGGTCGGCCCTGAGCTGAAGATGTACCAGTGCGGCCTGCCCAAGGAGATGGCCCTGGAACTGTTCAAGCCCTTTGTGATGAAGCGCCTGGTGGAAACCGGCGCTGTGGGCAACATCAAGGCTGCCCGGAAGTCTGTGGAGCGGGCAAAGCCCGAAGTGTGGGATGCCCTGGAAGTGGTCATCAAGAACCACCCCGTGCTCCTGAACCGTGCGCCTACCCTGCACCGTCTGGGTATCCAGGCCTTCGAGCCTGTGCTGGTGGAAGGCCGTGCCCTGAAGCTGCATCCCCTGGTGTGTACCGCTTACAACGCCGACTTTGACGGCGACCAGATGGCTGTGCACGTTCCCCTGTCCGCCGAGGCTCAGGCCGAGGCCCGGTTCCTGATGCTGGCTGCCAACAACCTGTTGAAGCCCTCCGACGGCCGCCCTGTTACCGTTCCCACCCAGGACATGGTGCTGGGTTCCTACTACCTGACCCTGGACAAGGACGGCGAGCCTGGCGAAGGCAAGGTGTTCCGCAACATGGACGAGGCCATGATGGCTTACGATTCCCATGTGATCACCCTGCACTCCAAGATCAAGGTCCGCCGCACTGTGGACTTTAACGGCACCACCGTCACCGGCCTGGTGGAAACCACCATGGGCCGCATGATCTTCAACCGTCCCATTCCCCAGGACCTGGGCTATGTGGACCGCTCTACCCCGGAAGAAGCCTTGAAGTTTGAGGTGGATTTCCTGGTGGGCAAGAAGCAGCTGGGCCAGATTATCGAGCGCTGCATTAAAGTCCACGGCACAGAGCACACTGCCGAAGTGCTGGACAACATCAAGGCCCAGGGCTACAAGTACTCCACCATCAGCGGCATCACCGTGGCTGTGTGCGACGCCACCATCCCCAAAGAGAAAGCCCAGATGCTGGCTGCTGCCGACGCCGAAGTGGATGAGATCCGTTCCGAGTACAACGAAGGCTTGCTGTCTGAAAGCGAGCGTTACCAGGCCGTGCTGAAGGTCTGGGATAAGTGTACCCGTGACGTGGCTACCGCCCTCCAGGCTGGTTTGGACCGTTACAACCCCATCTTCATGATGGCCGACTCTGGTGCTCGAGGCAGTATCAGTAACTTGAACCAGCTGGCCGGTATGCGCGGCAACATTTCCAACACCTCTGGTAAGACCATTGAAATCCCCATCCGGGCCAACTACCGTGAAGGCCTGACCATTCTCGAATACTTCATTTCCTCTCGAGGCGCCCGGAAGGGCTTGGCCGATACCGCTCTGCGTACCGCCGACTCCGGTTACTTGACTCGCCGTCTGGTGGACGTTTCCCAGGAAGTCATTATCCTGGAGGACGACTGCGGCACCACCGAGGGCCTGGAAGTCTTCGAGATCACTTCCGGCCCCGAGTCCATCGAGCCCTTGAAGGAGCGTCTGATCGGCCGGTACCTGGTAGAGGACTTCTGCGACGAGAACGGCAATGTGCTGGTTTCCAAGGATAAGCTCATGGACGATGCCGATGCCGAGCTGATCACCAGCCGCGGCGTGGAGCGCATCAAGATCCGCTCCGTGCTCAACTGCCGCGCCAAGAACGGCGTCTGCCGCAAGTGCTACGGCGCCTCCCTGGCCAACGGCAAGCCTGTCACCGTGGGCGAGGCTGTGGGTATCATCGCCGCCCAGTCCATCGGCGAACCCGGTACTCAGCTGACCATGCGTACCTTCCACACCGGCGGTGTTGCCAGTGCTGACGATATCACCCAGGGTCTTCCCCGTGTGGAAGAACTGTTCGAAGGCCGCAAGCCCAAGCACGTGGCCATCATCAACGAGATCGACGGCAAAGTCACCTTCCAGGAGATCAAAAAGAACCGCCACGTGGTGGTCACCAATGACGAAACCGGCGATTCCCACTCTTACCTCATCCCCTTCGGCAGCCGCTTGACGGTGAAAGAGGGCGAGTATATCAAGCGCGGCAAGCGCATCACCGAGGGTTCTGTGAATCCCCATGACGTGCTGGCCATCAGCGGCACCCAGGAAGTGCAGGACTACCTGATCCAGGAAGTCCAGCGTGTGTACCGGATGCAGGGCGTGGATATCAACGATAAGCACATTGAGATCATCGTCCGCCAGATGCTGCGGAAGGTCCGCATTGACGACGCTGGCGACACCGGCTTGCTGGTCAGCTCCCTGGCCGACAAGAACGAGGTGCTCACCGCCAACGAGCAGATCCGCGAGCGTATCGCCAATGGCGAAACCGAGCTGCGCGAGGCCACCTATACGCCCATCCTGCTGGGTATCACCAAGGCCTCCTTGGCTACCGACTCCTTCCTGTCCGCTGCCTCCTTCCAGGAAACCACCCGTGTGCTCACCGATGCCGCTATCAAGGGTAAGGTGGACCACCTGATCGGCTTGAAGGAGAACGTCATCATCGGTAAACTGGTGCCTGCCGGTACCGGCATGAAGTGCTACAGCGACGTGGAGATCCAGTCGGTGGACGGCCCCGAAGACGACGGCCCCCAGGATCCCCAGGGCGAGGGCAGCTTTGCCAGCCAGTTGGAAGAGGACGACCAGCTGCTGGAAGAGGACACCTTCCTGGAGGAAGATCTGGATGAGGAAGACTCCCTGGAGGACGTGTCCTTGGAAGAGGAAGGCGCCTGATCTGCTGTCTTTCCCAACTGGGAAAGACGGGAAAAAGCTTGACAAATCCGAAAACCTGGTGCTATAATTAGAAACTGAGCGGTTTTCGGGTGAAACCTGCCCATTTGCTGCTAAAAACAGCGGCGGGGCAGAGGATAAATCTGTGAAAAACAGGGAAAACCGCGCTCCGGCACTGTGCCGGGGCGCTTCCTGTTTTATGAAAAAAACTGCTCCAAACGAAAGGTGCCAAGGCAATTTGCCAGCACATAGATAACATTTTTGTAAGGAGGTGCAATATGCCAACCTTTAATCAGCTGATCCACAACGGCCGTTCCGTTGCGGAAAAGAAGAGCAAAGCGCCTGCCCTGCTCAAGG
>CAJFMJ010000186.1 GCA_904391645.1 uncultured Neglectibacter sp. | reverse complement strand
GGGGTCTTCATGGAGCTTCGCACCTACTCCGTGGCCGACGAATTCTCGTACCACCGAGTAACCGCGAGCTTCGACATACGCTTGCACCGCATGGCCGATGTCGCCTAAGCGGTTGCCGGGAACGGCCTGTTCAATGCCTAAAAACAGGCTCTTTTCCGTGGCGTCCAAAAGGGCTTGTGCCTCTTCGCTGATCTCCCCGCAGGGGAAGGTCCAGGCGTTGTCGCCGTGGTAGCCTTCGTAGCAGGCGCCGATATCCAAACTGACGATATCGCCTTTTTTCAGCAGCACGCTTTTGGAGGGTATGCCGTGGATGACCACATTGTTTACAGAGATACAGGCACTGGCGGGGTAGCCGCTGTAATTTAAGAAGCTGGGGGTTGCCCCTTCGCTCTCGATATACTGGCGGACGATCTTGTCGATCTCCCAGGTGGAAACCCCGGGCTCCACCGCCTCACCTGCAAGCCTCAGTGCCTTTTGCGAGATTTTCCCGGCTTTCCGCATAATGGAAAGTTCCCGGCTCGTCTTCAGCACGATCATGTCAAATCCTCCAGAGCCTCCATCACCAGGCGGGTGGTGTCTTCCACTTCTTCCTGGCCGTGAACCACAAGCAGCTTGCCCTGCTTGCTGTAGTACTCTTTGAGGGGTTCGGTCTGGGTGTGGTACACATCCAGACGCTCTTTCACTGTATCCGGGTGGTCGTCCTTGCGCTGAACAAGGGTGCCGCCGCAGATGTCACACTTGCCCTCTTCCTTGGGCTGCTTATACAGCACGTGGTAAGAGGAGCCGCAGCTTTCGCAAACACGGCGCCCGGACATCCGGGTGATGATAGCCTCGTCCGCCACCTCGATGTCGAGGACAGCGTCGATCTCTACACCCATCTTATCCAGGGCCTCGGCCTGGGGAATGGTTCTGGGGAAGCCGTCCAGGATGAAGCCGTTTTTGCAATCATCCTGAGCCAGGCGGTCCTGGATGATCCCAATGAGGATCTCATCGGGGACCAGCTGGCCGCTCTCCATATAGGATTTGGCTTTCAGGCCCATTTCCGTGCCGCTTTTCAGCGCTTCGCGGAGAATATTCCCCGTGGAAATGGTGGGGATGTTGTTCTTCTGGCAGATCTTTTCCGCCTGGGTGCCTTTACCGGCTCCGGGCGCGCCTAACAGGATCAGCTTCATGGCTCAGTCCTCCGTTTCCATTAATCCAAAAAGCCTTTATAGTGACGCAGCATCATCTGAGATTCCAGCTGCTTGACCGTATCCAGCGCAACACCAACGATAATGATCACCGAAGTGCCGCCCAAAGACAGGCCGTACATACCGGTCACATTGCTGTAAATAATGGGGATCAGGGCCACAAATGCAAGGAACAGCGCCCCGATCAGGGTAACTTTGGAAAGGATCTTCGCGATGAATTCCGCCGTGGGCTTGCCGGGACGGATGCCCGGGATGGTGCCGTTGTTCTGGCGGAGATTATTGGCCATTTCCAGGGGGTTATACTGGATGGACATATAGAAATAGGCAAACATCAAAATGAGCAGGAAATACAGCACCACATACAGCCAACCGGTCTGGTTCAGGGCGTCCAGAACGGCGCGCCCGAAGCCCTCGGAGGGGTTCCAGAAGAACTGGATGAACTGGGGAATGAACAGGATGGAGCTGGCGAAAATCACCGGCATCACGCCGCTCATTGCCACCTTAACAGGCAGGAACGTGCTCTGGCCGCCGTACATCTTCCGGCCAACCACTTTCTTGGCGTACTGCACCGGGATGCGGCGCTCGGCCTCGTTCATGAAGACGATGACCCAAATGACCACCAGGAACAGCACGATGAACAGGGGAGCCAGGACCAGGTACTGGCCGCTGGTGGAAGCACTCTGGATACCCAGCTGCATATACTGCCACACAGTGCCGAAGGTCACAGGCAGGCGGGCAACGATACCGGCAAACAGGATGATGGAAATGCCGTTGCCAATGCCCTTTTCGTTGATCTGCTCGCCCATCCACATGATCAGGGCGGTACCGGCGGTAAAGGTCAGCACGATTACCAAACCAGCAAACACGCCGGAGAACCCGGTGGTGTACTCCACAATGCCCTGGCCACGGAGGTAGAAGTAGTAGGCCACGCCCTGGATCAAGCCCAGGACCACGGTGACATAGCGGGTGAGGGTGGCGATCTTCTTACGGCCTTCCTCGCCTTCCTTGGCCATGTTCTCCAGGGCCGGGATGGCGATGGTCAACAGCTGCATGATGATGGAGCTGTTGATATAGGGGGTGATACCCATAGCGAACAGGGACGCGTAAGAGAAGGCGCCGCCAGTCAGCATATTGATGTACCCCAAAGCCGAGTTGCTGCCTGCGCTGTCCATCAGGGTGGACAGTGCAGAAGCGTCCAGGAAGGGCGCGGGGATCACAGAACCAAAACGGAAAACGATGACGATCAAAAGTGTATACAGCAGCTTTTTGCGCAGATCCGGGATCCGCCATGCGTTTCGGATCGTGTTAAACACTTAGATCACCTCGGCCTTCCCGCCGGCGGCTTCGATCTTCTCCTTAGCGGCCGCAGAGAAAGCGTTGGCCTTCACGGTGAGCTTCTTCGTAAGCGTACCGTTGGAAAGAATCTTAATGCCGTCGCAATCTTTCTTCAGGATGCCGGCCTCAATGAGAGCCGCGGCGTCTACAGAAGCGCCGTCCTCAAACTTGTTCAGAGATCCCACGTTGATGGAGATGATCTCTTTCGCGAAAATGTTGTTGAAGCCCCGCTTGGGGAGTCTTCTCTGCATGGGCATCTGGCCGCCCTCGAAACCGGGCTTCTGGCCGTGGCCCGCACGGGCCTTCTGGCCCTTATGGCCCTTGCCGGCGGTCTTACCGGTGCCGGCGCCATAGCCTCTGCCAATACGCTTGCGCTCTTTGGTAGCGCCGGGCGTTGCTGTCAGATGATTGAGCTTCATTGTCACGCACCTCCTTAAGCTTGTTTACTCAGTGACCTCGATCAAATGGGCGATCTTCTTCAGCTTGCCCTGAGTCTGGGCATTGTCGGGCTGCTCGGTGACGTCGCCCACCTTCTTCAGGCCCAAAGACTGGGCCGTGGCGATCTGGTCCTTCTTGCTGCCGATCAGGCTCTTCTTCAAAGTAATTTTCAAAGTGTTGCCCTCCCTTACAGAATCTCTTTGGCGGTCTTGCCCCGCAGCGCAGCCACTTCTTCAGCAGTACGCAGCTGGGTCAGACCAGCCAGGGTGGCGCGGACCACATTGCAGGGATTGTTGGAACGCAGGGCCTTGGCGCGGATATCGCGGATGCCAGCGCACTCCACCACGGCACGCACAGGGCCGCCGGCGATAACGCCGGTACCGGGGGCGGCGGGCTTC
>CAJFMJ010000185.1 GCA_904391645.1 uncultured Neglectibacter sp. | reverse complement strand
GCGGAAATCTTTCCCCTCAGCAGTTGGCGTACCGGATCCACCCCATCCCCTGTTTTGGAGGAAACCACAAGACAAGGCACTCCTGCCAGGTCATAAATGGCTTTCAGTTCCGAGGGATCATCCAAATCGGTTTTAGTCAGCACCAAAACCGGGCTGATATCCATCATTTCCGCCACAGCGATGGTTTTGTCAATAATCAGCGGCTCCGGGTAAGGATCCCTAAGGGAGGAAACAATGAACAGCTGGTCAATGTTGGCAATGGGCGGCCGGGCCAGGAAGTTTTTTCGAGGCAGGATTTCCTCCAATGCACCGGTGCCGTCTTCTTCGGCTGTGATCCGCACCCGGTCCCCTGCGTAGGGGGAAATCCGTTCCTTGCGGAACTTTCCACGGGCAGTACAGGTGAAATCCCCCTGGGGCGTTTCCACCGTATAGAATCCGCCGATGCCCTTACGCACAAGGCCTTCCAAATGCTTTTCTTCCATCACTGGCCTTCCTCCGAAGAAGGCTCCTCATTGGAGCTGCTCTCCTCGTTTTGGCTACTGCTCTCCTCGGCATCACTGGGTGTGCTGGGGAGGGTGAAATCATAGGTGCGGGTCACCTGTACACTGGGTTCATCAAAATTGAATTCCAATTCCATATAGGTTTCGTCGTTTAAGGTGACCACCACATTTTCTGTACCAGAAGTACCGGTAAAGTTCAAATTATAGCTGCCGCCGTAGGCTGGGTTGACCGTTTCCGTGGCCACCTGGGTCCCGCTGCGGTAGACCTTCAGGGTCAGATCTTCATCGATCCCGCTGGGCAAGGAAATGGCATAGGTCAGTGTTTTGGGAGCACCCTTTCCGGAACTCACAGTGATATCCACCACGCTACCCTTGGAAACTTCTGTCCCCTCTGCAGGAGAAACACTGATAACTGTATCCACCGTTAAGGTGCTGTTGTCATCTCGGGTGATTTCAAACTTCAAGCCCAAGTCTTCCAACTGAGCAGTAACATTGGTCAAGGTGTTGCCCTCCAGCCCCGTGGGGATGGTAACTTTTTCCTCTTTGGGCCCGTTGCTCACCTGCAAAATAACCACGCTGCCCTTATTCACAGAAGTACCTGCTGCAGGGTTGGTAGAAACCACCTTGCCCTCTTCCACGTCATCGCTGGCTACATTCTCCACCTGGGTGTGCAAGCCCACATCAGACATTGCCTTTTGTGCCTCTTCCAAAGACATATGGCTGGAAACCACATCCGGGACCTGCACCTGGCCTACGCCGCCGTTTACCAGCAGCTCTACCTCGGCATTCTTCTTCACCATGATGTCCGGAGCAGGATCCTGTTTCATGATCTCACCGGGCTGTTTGTCAGGGTCGTTTCCTTCGGTGACTGTAAATTGAAAATCAGCATACTCCTCATTGGAGATCACATCGTCATACAGTTGCCCCACCAAATTGGGCATCTTGATCAAATCGTTGCCCTCCTCAGGGCGGTTGTTCCAATAATTTAAGAAATAGATTGCCGCCACGGCCAACCCTACAATGATGACAGCTACCAGCACACCTTTGACAACCATGGCACCTTTGGCGCTGCGACGGGAACGTACCAGCTCTTCCTCATACTCATAGTCGTCATTGTAAGTGGGGCGCTGCTGTGCGGAATCGTAGGCAGCCATACTGCGGGATGCGTCATACCGGGCGTTGTCCGTCTGCAGGTCATAGTGGAACAAGATGTTGGGATCCCGGCGGAAACGATCCAGGTCGTCCAGCATCTCCCCAGCAGACTGGAACCGGTCCACAGGGTTCTTCTCCATTGCTTTCATGGTGATCTGTTCCAACCCCCTGGGAATAGAAGGGTTCAGCTCCCTGGGCATCACAGGTTTTGCCTGGAGCTGCATCAGGGCCACAGATACCGCGTTATCCGCAACAAAAGGAAGCCTGCCGGTAAGCATCTCATAGAGCATGACACCCATGGAGTAGATATCGGCTTTATCGGTGATATAATCGCCCCGGGCCTGTTCCGGCGCGATGTAATGCACCGAACCAATGGCCTTGTCCGTCATGGTCTGTGTTTCACTCTGCAGGAATCGGGCAATGCCGAAATCGGCCACTTTAATGGTGCCGTCCTGCAACAGCATGATGTTCTGGG
>CAJFMJ010000184.1:470-2605 GCA_904391645.1 uncultured Neglectibacter sp. | reverse complement strand
CAGCTACCCAAGCACATCTTCGACGAGATGCAGCACTTTTTCACCGTGTACAAGCAGTTGGAAGACGCCACCCATACCCAAATCGGCGAGGTGAAGGACCACGAGGCGGCTAAAAATATTGTCGCCTCCTGCCTGGAGCGGTATTTAAACGATTTTTGCAGGTAAGTTAACATAACAAAAGTCAAGAAAAACAGCGTCGGGTTTCCCGGCGCTGTTTTTGCTTTTCATAAAGCTTCTTTTTCTGTACTCAACTTTTCTTTCCAGGCCGCTTGCGATAGAGGATCAAAGCTGCCACCAACCCCGCAACAATGATCACCCCTCCCACTGCCAAGATAACAGTTGTGATGATCTGCATGGGCATAAATGGCTTGTACCCTTCACCAACCCACGCCATAGGCGGCATCATCCTCCCCATGATCGTGCGGGCCAACACACCTACCCCCAGGACGGCTACACCGTAAGCTGCAAGGATCAATCCTCCGATCCAGCCCCAACGGCGAAACAGCCATCGGATTTTCCCAAAACTCCCACTTCTAACAGGGTATGGCTCGGCAGGCTTCGGCGCCTCACCCTCTTCTCCTGTCAACAACAAATCTAGGGATACACCCAGCACTTTGGCCAACTGCGGTAGTTTTTCAGCCTCGGGCATAGATTCATCCCGCTCCCATTTGGAAACCGATTGGCGGGAAACCCCCAGCTGCTGGGACAGCAGTTCTTGGGATAATCTTTGCTGCTTCCGATAGTGGGCAATTCGTTCTCCCAGTGTCATGGTCCTTCCTCCTTTATTATACGATCAATATCCGGCGGCGCCCGGATGGTTCATCCGGAAAGCTCTGTCCTTTTGTCCACCTTTAGGATAACAAAACAAGCGGTTGCGTGCAAGAATGCACCGGGCGCGTTTGCGCAACCAGTGGTTGCACCTGTAAAAAAGGGCTATTTTCTTGAGAAAACTTCCGGTGAACTCCGTTGGAAGGCACATTTTTCTTTTTAGATTAGACGCGCAAATATGTAAAACAAACGTCCTGAAATCGAAAGATTTCAGGACGTTTGTGGTGGAGATAAGCGGGATCGAACCGCTGACCTCTTGAATGCCATTCAAAGTAAATACCGCATAAATACTAGGTTTTTCTTAAAATTGTTAGTAATACGTTAGTAATAGCTTAAAACTTTTCAAAACTTTTTTAAAAGCCTTACGAAACCTTTTTGTATTACTACCAAGCTGATACGAACAAAAAAAGCCCGCAGTCACCGGATCACCGGCAAGCTGCGGGCTTTCTCATGTGGCGGGAGAGGGTTTGCCCGCCCTTATGGTCATTTTACGCTTCTACTATATTCACCAGGGCCGGGGTAGATTTCTGGTTTCTGACTTCGGCCTCCAGCAGGCTGGTGAGATACTGGGTGATATCCCCATAAGCGGTGGAGATAAAATCCAAGGCCTGCTGGGTAAGCTGCTGCTTTGCAACCTCCAGGGCCTTTTCAATGGCAATTTTCTGGTTTTCCTCGGTGAAAGTGCCGCTCTTTTTCAGCTCGTCCACATAGGTCTGGCTGACGTAGGTCACAGCGGTGGCCACGGCTTGGGCGATCTCCTGGGCGTATTTGGCCAGGGTTGCATTTTCCATTTTGACCCCCAGATACTGGGCCAGGGCCACAAAGCCCTTGGAAGCAAAGGCGGCGATCACAGGCACAGCGGCCACCAATACGGCCTGAAGCAGAGTGGAAAGAAATTCGTTCATAAAGTCCCGGCCCATGCGCAGGGCCGCCACCCCAGTGGAGCCGCTTCCCATAAAGCAGTCCAGCACTGTGCCCCCTGGCCGGCAGCTGACCCGCACCAACCGCCCCAAAATTTCCACCGGCTTTTGGCAGGTATGTAGCCGCTTGTTGGAGGGAATGGGTGGCACGTGCCACACGTTGCAGTGAAGCGGGTCGCACCGGTGGTAATTCCGCAGTCCCTCGTACTCCCGGCGCAAGGCTTCGTACCCCTGGCGCATTCCCTCATAGCCCTCCCGCAGGGCGTGGTACCCTTCTTTCAAGCCGTCGTACCCTTGGCCACTTTCTTCCCGGTACACAAAGCCCAGAGGCTGGTACACCTTTTCGAACACCTCCTGGGTGGGGATGGCGAACTGCCGGTCCCGGAA
>CAJFMJ010000184.1:0-442 GCA_904391645.1 uncultured Neglectibacter sp. | reverse complement strand
GAGCATATGGGGCTTCTTCCCCATGACCTGGGCATACCGCTCCCCCACCTCCCGGTCGGTGATCCCCAACCGCTCCTTCTCCCGCTTGTACCAGTCCTTCAAAGGGCGGTAGCAGGCGGGATCGCTGTGCACCCGCTCCCAGCCGGTCTGCTTCCACCCGGTTTGGGCACCTTTGGGAGTGTTGAAAAAGTGAAGACAGAACTCGCAGACATTGAACCAGGAACGGAGTGCTGTCTTGCCATTGGGGTCCCGGTTTTTCCAGGACCTGGCCCGATAGGCCTCCCCCTTGTCCCAAATGCAGAAGGACACAAAGGAGAGGGTGGTTTTCTCCCGAATGGCCTCCAGCAGCTGTGCGATCTGGGGCATATCGTTGTGCCAGAAGTACAGCACGCCGTTGGGCTTTAACACCCGCTGGCACTCCAGCAGCCACTGAATACACCAG
>CAJFMJ010000183.1 GCA_904391645.1 uncultured Neglectibacter sp. | reverse complement strand
AGTCCACCTGCGCATCTCCTCCCCGCCGTTTACCCACACCTGCTACTTTGGCACCGACATTGGCAGCGAAGAGAACTTGATCGCCAACCAGCTGACCCTCCCGGAGATTGAGAAAAAGACAGGGGCAGACACCCTGGGGTACATCAGCGTGGAAGGGCTGCTGGAAGCCTGCCGGGGCAGCAACTTAGAGCTTTGCACCGGCTGCTTTACCGGCCACTATGCCAGCCCTGTGGAACAGGCCGCCAAAGACGCCTTGGAAGCATAAAGGCGCCCCTTCAACCAGTGGCAGGAACACTCTGCTTTCCAACGGTCGCTTTTCCATCCCGTTTGCCATTCCGTGGGATGACCATTCGGATTTATAAAGGCTAAAAAGTGCCCCCAGGGCATCCGAACAAAAAAGCCTGCTGCAGTATGCAGCAGGCTTTTTTTGCGGCAGCACCTCAATGGTGTTCCAAGGCAGTTTTCTGCCCATTGTCATCATACCCTTTGCAGACATCCACCCACGCTACCGCCCGGGAGGTTTCCTCCAACTGGGGGATGGTCAGCTCAATGGCAGAATTCCCGCTGCCACAAGCAGGGAACACGGTTTCGAACCGTTGGAGGGAAACGTCCAAGTAGATCTGGACACCCTCGTTTACTGCAAAGGGGCACACACCACCCACAGGATGGCCCACCCAGTCCAGGGCCTGTTGGGGCGTGAGCATCTTGGCCTTTTGGTGGAACTGGGCCTTATACTTGGCGTTGTCGATTTTTGCATCACCGGCAGCCACCACCAAGACAGGCTGCTCCCCCACCAAAAAGGACAGGGTCTTGGCGATACGGGCAGGCTCTGTGCCCAGGGCATGGGCGGCCAGCTCTACAGTGGCGCTGGACTCCTCCAATTCCCGGATTTTTCCCTCCAGGCCAAATTGCTTGAAATAAGAACGCACTGCTTCAACAGACACGACTCTCCCCCATTTCTAAAAATAATCGTTCTTTAAATCCATTTGCGCTCCCTGGAAATTTGCGGTATACTAAGAAACAGAAAAACACGTTTTACCAGTTCACAGGGAGGATACCTTATGGCTAGTGACAGCCGTTTTGCCGTATTGATCGACGCGGAAAATGTGTCGGTCAAATACATTAAAATCATTTTCGACGAGCTTTCCAAAGACGGGGTCGCCACCTACAAGCGGATCTACGGGGATTGGACCAACCCCTCGCTGATCTCTTGGAAGAGCACCTTGCTGGACAACTCCATCACGCCCATCCAGCAGTACAGCTACACCAGCGGGAAAAATTCCACCGACTCCGCCATGATCATCGACGCCATGGACATCCTGTATTCCGGCAAGGTGGAAGGGTTCTGCCTGGTGTCTTCCGACAGCGACTTCACCCGGCTGGCCTCCCGGCTGCGGGAATCGGGGATGTCCGTCATCGGCATGGGCGAAAGCAAAACCCCCAATTCCTTTATCGCCGCCTGCAACAAGTTTAAATATCTGGACATCCTCTCCGCTGCCGACGAGGAGGAAGGTGAGGAATCCCCCAAGGCAGAGGTGGCTAAAAAGGCCGCCCAACCTAAAAAGCCTGTGCAAAAAGCCGCCAAGAAAGCAAAGGAGGAACCCAAGGCAGAAAAAGAGTCCAAACCCGCCGATGAGCCCCGCACCAGCCTGCGGACCATCCGCCGGGCGCTGCGCACCATTGTCCGGGAAAACTCCGATGAAGACAACTGGATCATGGTCAGCCAGGTGTGCAACCTGTTGGACAAGCGCTACCCCGATTTTGACGTGCGCAATTTTGGCTTTTCCAAGCTGACTCCCTTTTTAGAGAGCCTGGATATGTTCGAGATCAAGGACATGAAAAAGGACTCCAGTTCCCCCCAGCGGTATGTACGTCTGAAATAAGAAGCTGTTCTGATCCCCCTTTTGGGGGATCTTTTTTTGCCTTACGCCAGGACCTTTTCAAAAGCCAACCGCTCTCCCCCGTCTTCCAGGTAAATGATCCCCCGGTGGGAAAGGCCGTTTTTCTCCATAACCCGCTGCATAATCTTGTTGTCTCGGTGGGTGTCTCCCCGCAGGCAGGGCAGGCCCTGGTCCCTGGCCTGCCGCTCCAGCTCCTGGAAAAACAGGGTGGGAATTCCCTGTCCCTTGCAGGCGCCGGACACAGCGATCCGGTG
>CAJFMJ010000182.1 GCA_904391645.1 uncultured Neglectibacter sp. | reverse complement strand
CCGCTCCATCCCTGCCGACCCCACAGTGAAGAATTTCAGCTACACGATTGCAGATGGGCAGGTGTACTACCGGGAAAACAGCCGGATGTTTCCGGTGGAAGTCTCTGTCACAGCGGAAAACCGTATCCGGGGCATGATCGCCCTGCGGGACTGCGCCCGGAGTCTGCTGGAAATCCAAATGGAGAACGGTTCGGAGGAGGCTGTCCAAGCGGGCCAGCAGGAGCTGAACCGCCTGTACGACAGCTTCACCGCCCAGTACGGCCTGCTCAACAGCCGGGCCAACACCTCTGTTTTTTCCGCAGATAGCAGTTTCCCCCTTCTATGCTCCCTGGAGGTGCTGGATGAGCAGGGCAGCCTAAAACGGAAAGCCGATATGTTCACCAAGCGCACCATCCAGCCCTACCGGGCCGTCACCCATGTGGATACGGCGTCCGAAGCCCTGGCGGTGTCCCTGGGGGAAAAAGCCCGGGTAGACTTGGGATATATGGCCTCCCTCACCGTGAAAAACCAGGAGCAGCTGGCGGAGGAGCTGCGGGGCGTGATTTTTCCCGTCCCCGGCGAAGTGGAAACCAATGGAAAATCCCACTACGTCACGGCGGATGAATACCTCTCCGGCAACGTGCGGGAAAAGCTGCGGCAGGCAGGGGCTGCGGCGGAAACCGACCCCACCTATGCCACAAACGTGGAGGCCCTGGAAAAGGTGCAGCCCAAGGACTTGACCGCTGGTGAAATCAGCGTGCGGCTGGGCGCTGCCTGGATTCCCGAGGATGTAGTGGAGCAGTTCACCCACGAGCTGCTGCAAACGCCTTTCTATTATAAGAGCCGCATCCGTGTCCGGTACTCCCCCGTGACAGGGGAGTGGAATGTCTCCGAGAAAAGCCTGGATCGGAGCAACATCCGGGTGTTCAACACCTACGGCACCAAGCGGGTGAACGCCTACAAGCTCATCGAGGACACCCTAAACCTGCGGGACGTGCGGGTGTTCGATACGATCCAAGACGAAAACGGCAAAGAGCAGCGGGTGCTCAATAAGAAAGAAACCGCCATCGCCCAGGACAAGCAGGACCAGATCAAGGAGAAGTTCCAGGAGTGGGTGTGGTCAGACCCCGCCCGGCGGGAGCGTTTGTGCGGCCTCTACAACGAGAAGTTCAATGCCATCCGGCCCCGGGAGTATGACGGCAGCCACCTGGTGTTTGCCGGGATGAACCCGGAGATCACCCTGCGGCCCCACCAGCGCAACGCCGTGGCCCGGGCCATCTACGGGGGAAACGCCCTCTTTGCCCATGTGGTGGGTGCGGGGAAAACCTACGAGATGATCGCCACCGCCATGGAGAGTAAACGGCTGGGGCTTTCCAGCAAGGCCCTGTTTGTGGTGCCCAACCACATCATCGGGGACTTCGCCTCGGACTTTCTGGACTTGTATCCGGGAGCCAACATCCTGGTAGCCACCAAGAAAGATTTTGAAAAGCAGCGCCGCAAGAAATTCTGCGCCCGCATCGCCACAGGTGACTACGATGGGATTATCCTGGGTCACAGTCAGTTTGAGAAGATCCCCCTCTCCACAGACCGGCAGCAGGCCATGCTGAAAAAGCAGATCGCGGAGGTGGTGGCGGGAATGGAAGCCGCCAAAAAGCAGGAGGGCTCTCGGTTCACCGTGAAGCAGATGGAAAAGTCCAAGAAGAGTTTGGAGGCCAAGCTGAAAAAGCTCAACGACCAGAGCGCCAAGGACGATGTGGTGACTTTCGAGGAGCTGGGCGTAGACCGGCTGTTCATCGATGAGGCGGATCTGTTCAAGAATCTGTACCTGTACACCAAAATGCGCAATGTGGGGGGCATCTCTCAAACGGAGTCCCAGAAGGCCTCTGACCTGTACATGAAGTGCCAGTACATGGATGAGCTGACAGGGGGCAAGGGTGTGGTGTTCGCCACAGGCACCCCAGTCTCCAACTCCATGGCGGAGCTGTACACCATGCAGCGGTACTTGCAGGGAAACCTGCTGAAGGAGTTGGGCCTATCTCACTTTGACGCTTGGGCCTCCCAGTTTGGGGAGACGGTCACCAGCATGGAACTGAAGCCAGAAGGCCAGGGATTCCAGCAAAAGACCCGGTTTTCCAATTTCTACAACCTTCCCGAACTGATGGCCCTGTTCAAAGAAGTGGCGGACATCCAGACGGCGGATATGCTGAAC
>CAJFMJ010000181.1 GCA_904391645.1 uncultured Neglectibacter sp. | reverse complement strand
CCGACCGGGCGGTGGCGTAGGTAAAGGCCACCCCCTGCCCCAGCAAATACTCCAGCACCCGGACGGTAAAGGGCGAAAGCCGCTGCTCCGGGGTCAGCAAGGTGCCGTCCAAGTCGGAAACATACAGAGTCTTTTCCATGGCAGCCTCCCTCCTTTCTTCACTGCTATTGTAGCACAGTTCCCGGCCAAAAGGAACTTCCTTTCTCACGGGCAGCTCCGCCGGGGAACGGGTGCAAAAAAGGCCCGGGAAATCCCGGGCCTTTTGAAAGGTCTTTCTATTACAGCAGGCTCTTGTACAGCTCGGCGATCTCCTCCTCGTTGGTGTCACGGGGCGGAAGCCCGCGAAGCGGCCTTCCTGTGAGAATGCCTCGAAGCCGGGGCGGCTTCGCTTTTGCTTCGCAAAAGGCCGTCATTCTCTCCCCAGGCTGTTCTTGCCTTACAGCAGGCTCTTGTACAGTTCTGCGATCTCCTCCTCGTTGGTGTCGCGGGGGTTGCCGGGGCAGCAAGCGTCAGCGTAGGCGGACTTGGCCAGGAAGGGGACATCCTCTTCCTTCAGGATACCGTGAAGGTTTGCAGGGATGCCCACATCGGCAGACAGCTGCTTCACCGCGGCGATGGCGGCATCGGCAGCCTGGTCGTCGGTCATGTCGGCCACGCCTTCCACGCCCATAGCCTGGGCAATGGCGCGGTAGCGCTTGCCGGCCACAGGCTTGTTGAACTCCAGGCCCGTGGGCAGGATGATGGCGCAGGCCACGCCGTGGGGAGTGTCATACAGGGCAGACAGGCCGTGTGCCATGGAGTGCACCACGCCCAGGCCCACGTTGGAGAAGCCCATACCGGCGATGTACTGGCCCAGGGCCATGCCTTCCCGGCCTTCGGGGGTGTTCTCCACAGCGCCCCGCAGGGACTTGGAGATGATCTCAATGGCCTTCAGGTGGAACATATCGGAAAGCTCCCAGGCGCCCTTGGTGATGTAGCCCTCGATGGCGTGGGTCAGGGCGTCCATGCCGGTGGCGGCGGTGAGGCCCTTGGGCATGGAGGCCATCATGTCGGGATCCACAATGGCCACCACGGGGATGTCGTGGGGGTCCACGCAGACGAACTTCCGGTTCTTCTCCACGTCGGTGATGACGTAGTTGATGGTGACCTCAGCGGCGGTGCCGGCGGTGGTGGGCACAGCGATGATGGGCAGGGAGGGATTCTTGGTGGGGGCCACGCCCTCCAGGGAGCGAACATCGGCAAACTCAGGGTTGGTGGTGATGATGCCGATGGCCTTGGCAGTGTCCATGGAGGAGCCGCCGCCGATGGCGATGATGCAGTCCGCCTGGGACTTCTTCAAAGCCTCCACGCCGTCCTGAACGTTCTGGATGGTGGGGTTGGGCTTGATGTCAGAGTAGATGTCATAGGCGATGCCGGCAGCTTCCAGCACGTCGGTGACCTTCTTGGTGACGCCGAACTTCAGCAGGTCGGGGTCGGAGCAGACCAGAGCCTTCTTCAGGCCGCGGCCGGTGACTTCTCCGGCAATTTCAGCAATGGCGCCCTTGCCGTGATAGGATCTCTCATTTAAGACAAAACGATTTGCCATGAACACAACTTCCTTTCTTTTGGCGTCAAAGCGCACTGCTTTTGACGCTGGAGCACACTTGCCCCTTTTAGACTCTGTTAAAATTGTAGCAAGTAGTTTTCCAAAAAACAAGTGACACTTTGGGGAAAGTGTCACATAGAGAGCAAAAAACAGAGGCCCTTTTCAGGACCTCCGCTTTCAAACTTCGCTAAAAGTATTCTCTTTCAAGGCAAACTCCACACAGGCGGCGATGTACTGCTCCAGCTGCTGACCGTACCGGTCACTGCCCCACTTCCAAGAGGGCTCCTCCGGTGTTTGGGGATGCTTGTCCGAAACCAGCAGCGCCACTGTACAGCTCATGCCATAATAGGCGCACACTGCCCCCACTGCCGAGGCCTCCATGTCCACCCCCGCACAGCCCAGCTCCCGCCAAAAGGACTCCTTATGATAGGTTTGGCGGTAAACGGCATCCGTGGTCACTGTGGGCAGGTTTTCCACAGAAAACCCCGCTTTCGCAAAATGGGATGTAAGCTCTCTTACTCGGGGTGACGGCAGCTCCACAAAGCCCGTCTTCTCCCGATAGTGGAGAGAGGTCCCCTCTTCGCTCCAGATCTTCTGGGGGATCACCACGTCCCCCACCTGGA
>CAJFMJ010000180.1 GCA_904391645.1 uncultured Neglectibacter sp. | reverse complement strand
AGCGCCCTCCTTGGGCTGATCCCCCTGGCAGCCGCAAAGCATCCCCAGGCACAACCCCAAACACACCAACAGGCTAAACAGCTTTTTCATGGTATCCTCTCCTTTCCATGGCACTTCCGCAACCTTTCACAGACATTCTACCATTTCCCTCCAAATTCATACAAGTCTACAAAAAAGGAGAGGATACAATCTCCTCTCCCATTTTTGGTTATTTTCCCAAAAGCGGCTTCAAATACTGGCCGGTGTAAGACCCTTCCACCTTTGCCACCTGCTCCGGGGTTCCCTGGGCCACAATGGTGCCGCCCCGGCTGCCGCCCTCCGGCCCCAGGTCGATGAGGTGGTCCGCGGTCTTGATGAGATCCAGGTTGTGCTCGATGACCACCACGGTGTTCCCCGCGTCCACCAGCCGCTGGAGCACTTCGATGAGCCGGTGCACGTCGGCAATGTGCAGGCCGGTGGTGGGCTCGTCCAGGATATAGATGGTGCGCCCGGTGGCCCGCTTGGAAAGTTCTGTGGCCAGCTTCACCCGCTGGGCTTCGCCGCCGGACAGGGTGGTGGCGGGCTGACCCACCTTCACATACCCCAGGCCCACATCGTAGAGGGTCTGGAGCTTTCGGGCCAGCTTGGGGATGTCCCGGAAGAAGTCCAGGGCCTCTTCCACAGTCATCTCCAGCACGTCGTAGATGTTCTTGCCCTTGTACTTCACTTCCAGGGTTTCCCGGTTGTACCGGTGGCCCTTGCACACGTCGCAGGGCACGTACACGTCCGGCAGGAAGTGCATCTCAATGCAGATGATGCCGTCCCCCTGGCAGGCCTCGCACCGGCCGCCCTTCACATTGAAGGAGAACCGGCTGGCGGTAAAGCCCCGCATTTTGGCGTCCTGGGTGGAGGCAAACAGCTCCCGAATGTCGTTGAACAGGCCGGTGTAGGTGGCCGGGTTGGAACGGGGGGTGCGGCCAATGGGGGACTGGTCAATCTGGATCACCTTGTCCAGGTGCTCCAACCCCCGGATCTCCTGATGCTTGCCCGCATGGGTGTGGGCACGGTTCAGCTCGGCAGCCAGCTTCTTGTAGAGGATCTCGTTGATGAGGCTGGACTTGCCCGACCCCGACACGCCGGTGACGCAGACAAACTCCCCCAGGGGGATCTTCACGTTGACGTTTTTCAGGTTGTTCTGGGCAGCGCCCCGGATCTCCAGGAATTTCCCGTTGCCTTTCCGGCGGTGATCGGGCACCTCCACCTTCCGCTTGCCACTGAGGTACAGACCGGTCAGGGACTGCTCACACTGTTCAATGTCCTTGGGAGGCCCGGCAAACACCACTTCGCCTCCGTGGATGCCCGCCCCGGGGCCGATGTCCACCAGGAAATCCGCCTCCCGCATGGTGTCCTCGTCGTGCTCCACCACGATCACCGTGTTGCCCAGATCCCGCAAGTTTTTCAGGGTGTTCAAAAGCTTGTGGTTGTCCCGCTGGTGCAGGCCGATGGAGGGCTCGTCCAGGATATACAGCACCCCCATCAGGGAGGAGCCGATCTGGGTGGCCAGGCGGATCCGCTGGCTTTCCCCGCCGGACAGGGTGCCGGAAGCCCGGGACAAGGTCAGGTATTCCAGCCCCACGCTTTGCAGGAAGCCCAGCCGGGATTTGATCTCCTTTAAAATGGGCGCGGCAATCATCTTTTCCCGGTCGGTCAGCTCCAGGGCGTTGATAAACTCCAGGGCTTCCGTCACAGACTTGTCGCAGAACGTGCTGATATTGATGCCCCCCACCGTGACGGCCAGGCTCTCCGGGGAAAGCCGCTGGCCGTGGCACTCGTCGCAGGGAACGGCGCTCATATAGGTTTCGATCTCCTCTTTGATCCAGCTGGAAGAGGTTTCCCGGAAACGGCGCTCCAGGTTGTTGATGATCCCCTCAAAGGGGGCGGAATAAGTGCCCCGGCCGTACTCGCTCTCCCGGTGCAGCTTGATCTTCTCCCCTTTGGTGCCGTAAAGGAGGATGTCCACAATCTCCGGGGGCAGCTCCCCGATGGGGGTGTCCAAGGAGAAGCCATAGTGCTCGGACAGGCCCTTCATATACATGGCGGCGATGGTGCTGCCCTCCATTGCCCAGCCGCTGGCCTTCAGGCCGCCCTTCTTAATGGAAAGCCGCTTGTCGGGGATGATCAGGTCCGGGTCGATCTTCATGAACACCCCCAGGCCGGTGCACTTCTTGCAGGCGCCGAAGGG
>CAJFMJ010000179.1 GCA_904391645.1 uncultured Neglectibacter sp. | reverse complement strand
AGGATGCGACTCGAACGCACAATGCCTTGCGGCACACCACATTTCCAATGTGGCTCCTTACCATTAGAATACCTCTCCGTGTGGCGCTTGATTATTATATACGATTCCTTTTGAAAAATCAAGGGGTAATTTCAAAAATATCAAAGTTTTTTCTTTTCCTTGCTTCTTCCCCGGGAACCCTGGGAGAACTTGTTAATTTCTGGTAAAAAATTGCGGAAATTATAGTTAAATTCGGAAAACTCCATTTGAACATTCCAGCTAATTTTGGTATAATAAGCGGAAGCAAAACTCTTTTTTCTGTAGGAGGGATCCCCCTTGAATAAAAAAAGCGCTGCCCGTGCCGCCGCTGTCATTGAAATCGGCTCAAACAATGTGCGGATGCGCGTTGCCCAATGGGCAAAAGGCCAAATGGCGATCCTGGACCGGCTGGAATATCCAGTGAGCCTGGGACACGACGTGTTTACCAACGGGAACATCAGCTTTGACAGCCTGCGAGAACTTTCCAGCGTGCTGTCGAAATTTTCCTCTGCTCTCCAATCATACAACATTGATAAGCCAAAGGCAATCTCCTGCACCGCTTTGCGGGAGGCAAAAAACCGTGCCTTGGTGGTGGACCAATTAAAGGTGCGCAACGGGTTGGACGTCACTGTGCTGGAAGACAGCCAGGAAAAAGCCTATATCTATAAAGAAGTCATCCAACGCCTGGAAGGCACCCCTTTGCAGGGGAATACCGCGATTGCCTACGTGGGTTCCGGCAGCATCGGCATGGCTGTTTACGACGGTCAGCGAGTGGTCTACTCCCAGAACATCTCCATGGGCGCCCTGAAACTGCACGACGCGCTGCACCACTTGAACCGGGAATCGGAAGACCTCTATTACATTGTTGAAGAATATCTGGATACCATTTTCAACCGCATTGCCATTTCTAAATTCCAGGTGCGCAACCTGGTATTGACCGGCTCCCAGTTGGAGCTGGTGGCGAAGCTTTGCGAGGCCAAGAAAGCCGGTTTCCCCTATCAGATCAGCGTGAAAAAGCTTTCTGCTTTGTACCAGTCCATCCGCAGCACCACTACGGAAAATATCGCCAACCGATTCGGCATCACCGAAGAACGGGCTGCGCTGCTGTACGCGTCCCTGGCCATTTACAACGCCCTGCTGCGGTTCTGCCCCCAGGCGGAAAACGTCATCTCCCCGCCGGTGGACATTTCCGAAGCCATCCTGCGTTACCTGCTGGTCCCCAAGGCCGACCGGGACCTGGCCACCTACTTGGAAGAAAGCGCCATCGCCTGTGCACAGACCACTGCCAAGCGGTTTGGCTGCAACCTGGATCATTCCAGCCGTACCGGCGAGATCGCCTGTGAGATCTTTGACAAGCTGAAAAAGGTTCACGGCCTGGACCCTTCCAAACGGTTGCTTCTGGAATTGGCATCGATTCTGCACAGCTGCGGCAGCTTTGTCAATGTACGGCAGCACAATCAGTGCACCTATGACTTGATCAAAGGCATGGATATCTTTGGTTTGCGTCAAAGCGAGGTGTTGGAAACCGCCTTTGTGGCCGGGAGCATCTCCAACAACCTCTCCCCAGAGGAGAACCCGGACTTTGCCTGGCTGCCCACAGAAGAGCGCATTGTCATTTCCAAGATGGCAGCGATCTTCCGCCTGGCAAACGCTCTGGACAAGTCCCACCGGTGCAAACTGCGGGATCTGAAGATCCACTTGGAGGACGACCGGGTGCTGTTTAAGGCAAAAGCAGCGGACAACACCCTGTTGGAGCGGTGGGCCTTTGAAGAGTCGGCTCAATTTTTCAAAGAAGTGTTTGGGCTATCCCCCGAACTTTCCATTAAATTCGATTTGATATGAGGTGTGACCCATGGCAGACAAGAAAATGCCCTATTACAACCGGGAACTGAGCTGGATGGATTTTAACGCCCGGTGCCTGGAGGAAGCCCTGCGCAAAGACAATCCACTGATGGAGCGACTGCGGTTTTTGTCCATCACCGGCTCAAACCTGGACGAGTTCTTCATGGTCCGGGTGGCCGGGGTAAAGGACCAGGTGAACTCCGGCTACAAACAAAAAGGCAACAGCTTTGACTTGACCCCCCAAGAGCTCCTCCCCCTGCTGGAAGAGAAGACCCACCGCTTTATGGAGCGGCAGTACTCCTGCCTGCACCGGTCCATTGTGCCTGCGCTGGAAAAGCAGGGCATCCGGTTCCTTTCCGTGGAGGAGATGGACGAGAG
>CAJFMJ010000178.1 GCA_904391645.1 uncultured Neglectibacter sp. | reverse complement strand
TTTCACTGTCATGTGGGGGAACAGGTTGAACTGCTGGAACACCATGCCCATCCGGGCGCGGAGCTTGTTGATGTCGTTTTTGGGATCGGTGATGTCCACGCCCTCAAAGGTGATAGTGCCGGAAGTGGGCTCTTCCAGCAGGTTCAGGCAGCGCAGGAAGGTGGACTTGCCCGAGCCGGAAGGCCCGATGATGGCCACCTTTTCCCCCTTGTAAATGTGCTCGTTGATGCCCTTCAGGACCTGATGGCCCTCAAAGGATTTTTCCAGGTTTTTAACGTCGATCACTTGCGCGCAGCCTCCTTTCCAGCTTGCTCTGGAGCCAGGTGAAGATCAGTACCAGGATGAGATACATGGCGGCGGTGATGAGATAGGGGAACATAGCCTCAAAGGTTTTGGAAGAGATGGCGTCTGCCACGTAGACGATCTCCTTGCCCGCCACAACGGAAATCAGGGACGTGTCCTTCAACAAGGTGATGAATTCGTTGCCCAGGGAGGGCAGGATGGCCTTAAACGCCTGGGGCACCACAATGCAGCGCATGGTGTCCAAATAGCCCAGTCCCAACGAGCGGCCGGCTTCCGATTGGCCAGGGTCCAGGGACATGAGGCCGCCCCGGATGATCTCCGCCACATAGGCGCCGGAGTTGATGCCCAGGGCCAAAGCACCCACCATGGAGTGATTGCGGCTGCTCTTGAAGATGACAAAGCCCATGATCAGCAACTGCACCATCATGGGGGTGCCGCGGATGACGGTGACATACACCTTGCAGATGATGTTGAGCACCGCTAAAAAGGGATTGTGATGGCCTTTCCGCTGCTGGTCGTGGCCGGTGCGGATGATGGCCACCAAGACGCCCAGCACCACACCAATGAGCAGTGCCACCACGGTGACCAAAAGGGTGACGCCCAAGCCCTCAAAGTACTGCATCCACCGGCCTTCATAGAACCAGGCCCGGTAGAATTTCATGTAAACGTCCTGCCACAGGTTTGGGTCTTCCAGGGCCTGGTACGTTTCGTACAGTTGGGTAAGATTCATCTGCATACTCCTCTCTCTCAAATCCCACCATAGCCAAAAAAGAGCGGCGCAGGGGCCGCTCCTTTTCACTTCGGCTTGTATGGCTTATTCGGCAGTGATGTACTTGTCCAGGATCTCCTGCACGGTGCCGTCCTCAATCATTTCCACCAGAGCATTGTTGATGGCGGTGAGCAGGGCCTCGTTGCCCTCGTCCACAGCAGCGCAGTAGTCCTCGGTGATCCAGGGGGTTTCCAGGATCTTCAGGCCTTCGTTGGCCTTCACAAACTCCTGGGCAGGGGCGTCATCAATGATGACTGCGTCGATCTGGCCGTTGAGCAGGGCCTGCACAGCCAGGGCGCCGCTGTCATAGCCGTTCACATGGTCCTCACCGTAGCCGCCGTTCTCCGGGGTATCGGAGGCGTAGGCCCAGCCAGTGGTGCCGGCCTGGGTGCCAATCATCTTGTCGTTGGCCAGGTCGTCAATGGAAGTGATGTCAGAGTCCTCGGTGACGATAACCACCTGCACGCCGGTGGAGTAGCTTTCGGTGAAGTCAAGCACTTCGTCCCGCTCTTCGTTGTAGGTCAGGCCGGCCAGGATCACATCGGCAGCGTTGTTCTGCACAGCAGTCAGCGCAGAGGTGAACTCCATGTCGTCGATCTGGAGCTCCAGGCCCAGCTTGTCGGCAATGGCGGAAGCGATCTCCACGTCGATGCCCTCAAACCCGGTGCCGTTGAAGCCTTCGCCGTCGGCAACCATCTCATAGGGAGGGAACTGGGCGTTGGTGGCCATAATCAGCTTGCCCTCTTCAATGGTGGTGAACTCGCCGGTTTCAGCGGTGGAAGCCTCGCTGTCCTCTTCTTCGCTGGCAGAGCTCTCTTCCACGGTGGAAGACTGGCTGGCGGAAGAATCGCTGGGCTCAGAAGCGGAACTGTTGTTGCTGCCGCTGCAGCCAGCAAAAGCGGCGGTCATAATCATCAGGGCCGCCAAAAGGGTCGCAATTTTTTTCATGGGTGATTCTCTCCTTCGTCCTTTTCTGTTCTCCTTGTAGGGAATATACACATTATACAACTTTTTTCAGGGTTTGCAAGAGGGAGAAAGGGAAATTTCCAGGGGATATATGCAGATTTATTTGTATAAAAATACAAGCAGGCAGTTCCCTGGGAAAAGCGGTTGACAAAGGGGGTGCAAAGTCATACACTGAAAGTACACAGTTTTTGGAAAAGACGGCAGAAAGGGGAACGGGCCAATGGCGGGTTACAGCATTTCCCAA
>CAJFMJ010000177.1 GCA_904391645.1 uncultured Neglectibacter sp. | reverse complement strand
CCGGTGATCTCTTTGTAAAGCGCCTCGTTCTTTTCCAGCTCCTGTTTAAAGGCTTCCTCTGTGGATATGGCGGACATATCCGGATGGGAATAGGTGTGGTTGCCCACGGTGTGGCCCTCCTCCACCATGCGGCAGACCAGGTCCGGGCAAGTTTCCAAATAGTTGCCCACCAGGAAAAAGGTGGCGGGCACCTGGTGCTTTTGCAGGGTGTCCAAAATGGAAGCGGTACAGCCGTTTTCATAGCCGGCATCGAAGGTGAGGTAAAGGACTTTCTCCTGGGTGTCCTCCCGGTACAGGGCATTGAACTGGGCCAGGTATGCTTCATCGGCGTTGCCAATGGGCGGGGCACCCTCCTCCTGGAAGGAAAGGCCCCAGTTGGTGATTTCAGCCGAGGCCAGCAGGGCTGGGCGTTCCACATCGGAAAACGTGGCCCACAGGCACACCAGAAGCGCGGCTGCCAAGGCTGCCAGCACCACACGTTTCCCTTGGATCTCTTGCCAAAACGATTTCATCTGCACTCCCCCTTTTTCCTATCCCTATGCAGCAAAAGCCTGCCCCTTGCGCTCTTCTCAAAAATACTGTATGATTTTCGTAAGAAATTCGTTTTCGAGAATGTAAGGAAGCAGCTTTACACTGTTTTCAGAAACTCAGATAGGTTGCCTAGGAGGAATTTTCTATGGACAGCGGCGAAAAGAAAAATATCCTGGTAGTGGACGACGACCGGGAAATCGTGCGGGCTATCGCCCTGAATTTGGAAAGCGAAGGGTACAACGTCTTCAAAGCTTACGACGGCATGGAGGCCCTGGACCTGGCCATGACCAAGGACATCCACTTGATCATCATTGACGTGATGATGCCCAAGCTGGACGGCCTGTCCGCCATTATGAAAATCCGAGAGCGGAAAAACCTGCCCATCATTGTGCTCTCGGCCAAAAGCGAGGACAGCGACAAGGTGATCGGCCTCTCCATGGGCGCCGACGACTATGTGACCAAGCCTTTCAACCCCATGGAGCTCACCGCCCGGGTAAAATCCCAGCTGCGGCGGTACACCTCCCTGGGGGACATCCACTCCAGCGGGGAAAACACCATTGTCAACGGGCGGCTGTGCTTCAATCTGGACGAGCACGTGCTCTACGCCGACGGCGAGCCCATCAAGCTGACAGCTACCGAAACCAAGATCGTGGAACTGCTGATGCGCAATCCGGGCAGGATCTTCCCTGCTGAAGAGATCTACAGCAAGATCTGGAACGAATCCGCCTACTCTACGGAAAACACGGTGATGGTCCACATCCGGCGGATCCGTGAGAAAATCGAGATCAATCCCGGGGAGCCGGAATACCTGAAGGTGGTGTGGGGCATTGGATACAAATTCGAAAAGCACTGAACTGAAAAACACCGATGTGTTCAAAGGGGTCATCTCCTGGATCTGTTTCCTCATTTTGCTGTGCGGAATCACCATCGGGCTTTTGTGCCTGCTTTTCATCGCCTTGGACCCCTCCCTTGCCTCTGGCGTGGGGAACACGGTGGTGGACCTGACATACGGCAACTACCCCCAATGGGTGCCGGTGGCCGCCGTGTGCGTGCTGTTACTGGTGACAGTCCTGCTGGTTTTGATGTTCCTCTTCCGCAAGGACCGCCACGCCTTTGAAGATCTGTTAGCCCAGTGGCTGCGGAAGATCTGGGTAGAGATCAAGGTGGTGTTCATCGTCCTGTCGCTGATGTTCACCCTGGCCCTGGATATGAGCACCACACTGGGCGGGTGGTTCACCGCGGTAGCCGTGGTGGTGTTCCTCTACTTCCTGTGTTTGGACATTGGGAAAAACCGGCAGTTTTTCCGGCACAACACGGTCCACTCCCTGCTGAAAGCCCTGAACAACTACAACAGCCTGACCACTTTTGAGCAGCGCAGCCTCCGCAGGCTGCTCTCTACCCTGGCGGTGATCGTGGGGGTAGTGGGGGTGTCTTTTTCCCTGTTCCTCATGCTGCTGCGGTGTTCCCAGTCCCCGGTGCGGGATTTCTTCCTGCTGGGTGTCGTGGGGTTTTCCCTGGCTGGAGTGATCGGCAGCGTTTTGTGGTACACCCTCTCCTTCAAAAGGGATTTACGGGACTGGGCCATCCTCCTGGCCCAGATCGCGGAGATGTACGGCGGCAACCTGAACGCCGTCAACCACGTCCCCCCTACCTCCAACCTGTATGACTGCGCCATGCAGCTGAACATGATCCGCACCGGCATCCAGAAAGCCGTGGAAGAAGGCACCAAGGCCGACCGCACCAAGGTGGAGTTGATCACCAACGTATCCCACGACATCAAGACGCCCCTGACCTCCATCATCAGCTATGTGGAGCTTTTAAAGCGGGAACCGGACCTGCCT
>CAJFMJ010000176.1 GCA_904391645.1 uncultured Neglectibacter sp. | reverse complement strand
TGCATTTGCAGCTGATGGGGGAGGTGCAGCTGGAGATCCTCCAAAGCCTGCTGGAGAGGCGGTTTGGATTGCAGGTGTCCTTTGACGAAGGGGGCATCCTATACAAAGAAACCATCCAAAGCCGTGTGGAGGGCGTGGGCCACTACGAGCCCCTGCGGCACTACGCGGAGGTCCACCTGTTATTGGAGCCGGCCCCCCGGGGAAGCGGCGTGCAGATCACCACCGCCTGTCGGGAGGACGAACTGGCGGGCAGCTGGCAGCGGCTGATCTTGACCCATCTGGCGGAAAAGACCCACCTGGGCCCCCTGACCGGCGCCCCTCTCACCGACGTGAAGATCACTTTGGCGGCAGGCCGGGCCCACGTCAAGCACACCGAGGGCGGCGACTTCCGTCAAGCCACCTACCGGGCAGTGCGCCAGGGATTGCGGACAGCCCAGGCCCGGGGGGATTGTGTGCTGCTGGAACCCTGGTACCAGTTTACCCTGCGGCTGCCCCAGGAGTCGGTGGGCAGGGCTTTGGCGGATATGCCCCGGCTTTGCGCCCAGTTTGAACCGCCTGTCACCCAGGGGGAAGAGGTGGTGGTCACTGGCAAGGCGCCAGTGGCATCTTTGCGGGGGTATGCCCGGGAAGTCACCGCCTATACCAAGGGGCGGGGCCAGCTTTCTTGCCTGCCTGCTGGGTATGCCCCCTGCCACAACACGGAGGAAGTCATCGCTGCAGCGGGTTACGACATCGACGGCGACCTGGAAAACACAGCGGATTCCGTATTTTGCAGCCATGGGGCCGGGGTGCTGGTGCGGTGGGACCAGGTCCCCAACCGGATGCACCTTCCTAGCGTCTTGGCCCGGGGGGAGCGGCTGGCCCGGGTCCGTGAAGAGCAGGAGGCAGAGGAGGACGCCCCTCGCACGATAGAGGCTCGAGCGGCTGCCTATCGCGCTACCCTGGCGCAGGACAAAGAACTGATGGCCATTTTCGAGCGCACTTACGGGCCCATTAAGCGTGACCCCCTGCAGGCCATGCGGCCAGTGAAAAAGCGGCCCGCGCCCCGTCCGGCAGTGAAAGCCCCAGCAAAGCCCCAGCGGGAGGGTCCAGAGCACCTATTGGTGGACGGCTACAATGTGATCTTTGCCTGGGACGAGCTAAAGGATCTGGCCCAAGAGAGCTTGGAGGCAGCCCGTGGCAAGCTGATGGATATTCTGTGCAACTACGCTGCCTACCGGCGGTGCGTGCCCATTCTGGTGTTTGACGCCTACAAGGTGAAGGGCGGCACCAGGGAGGTGGAGCAGTACCACAATCTGTACGTGGTGTACACCAAAGAGGCGGAAACTGCGGATATGTACATCGAAAAGGCCACCCACCGCCTAGCCAAGCATTACCACACCCGGGTGGTCACCTCCGATGGTACGGAGCAGCTGATCATCCTGGGAGCGGGTGCCCTGCGGGTGTCTTCCCAGGCTTTCCAGAAAGAGGTGCAGGAGGCGGAGAAGGAGATCCGCCAAATTTTGGAAACGCAATCTATTTCGTAAGGCAAGCGCTGAAGGAATGTTCCTTTGGCGCTTTTTTGCGCCTTTTTTCTGGTTGACAGAATTTCCCAGGCGTTTTATAATGAAGACCATATTCCAATGAAATTATGTCAAATAAAAACGGGGAGGATTGTGCCTTCCCGTTCCATGGAAGCGGGAGATTTTATGAAAAAGAAAGCAGTGGCATGGCTGCCTTATGGGGTGAGCCCTGCCTTGACGATGGTGCTGTTGGGGCTGATCTATGCCGGATGGGGGCTGTTTCCCTTTGGGCAGCTGACCGTGTCCTGGTGTGATATGACCCAGCAGGTGGCGCCCCTATTGGCCCAGCTGCAAGACGTCCTGTTGGGAAAGGCAAACTTGCTGTTCAGTATGCAGAACGCCGGTGGCATGAACTTCTGGGGAGTGTTTTTGTTTTTCCTCTCCAGCCCCTTTTCCTTTTCAGTTGCCTTTGTGGACAAGGCCGACTTGCTGCAGTGGATGAATGTGCTAGTGGCTGTGAAGCTGACCCTTTCCGCCTTCACGGCTGTCTTGCTGTTCCGCAAGTGGCTGCCTCGGTTGGACTGGCCTGCCGTGTGGGCCCTCTCCTTGCTGTACGCTTTTGGAGGGTTCGCCCTACTGTTCTATCAAAATTTGATGTGGCTGGATGTAATGGCCCTGTTTCCACTGCTGTTGCTGGCTTTTGGCCGCCTGTGCCGGGGAAAACCCTTGGCCTTTGTGTTGGCCCTCAGCGCCCAAATGGTGCTGAATTTTTACTTGAGCTACATGGTGGTGCTGTTCCTGTTGTTGGGGTTTGGAGCCTATTTGCTGTGGATTGCCCCCAAAAACAGGAGAGGGAAGCAAGCGCTGCTGTTGGGTGGCGCCTGCCTGGTCAGCGCTTGTTTGACGGCTCCTGTCTGGCTGC
>CAJFMJ010000175.1 GCA_904391645.1 uncultured Neglectibacter sp. | reverse complement strand
CGGTATGTCATAGTCTATCACTCCTTTATCTTAGCGCAGACTTCCCGGACCTTGGTAGCCCGGAGTACATCGCGCTGGTTTTGGTCCAATGGTTTCCCTGCCTTGGCCATCAAAGTGCCAGGCTGGACATTCACCATCAGCCCGTTGAGCTCTTCGGTTGTGACCCCTTGCAGGATCCCCACAGAAATGCCAAAGCGGACATAGGAAAGCAGCTCCATACACTCACTGCTGGAAAGGACGCGGGCCGTTTTTAGGATACCCGCGGCACGGTCAATCTTATCCTGCCAGGCCACGTCTTGGGCCATTTGGCTTCTGGCTTTGCGCTCTTCCTCCATCAGCTGGACGGTGATGGAGCGCAAGTTTTCAATGGCCTCGTTCTCACTGAGGCCCAATGTGATCTGATTGGAAAGCTGGTACAGGCCACCAACGCTCTTGCTTCCCTCGCCATAGGTGCCTCGGATGGTCAACCCCAATTTGGAGAGGTTGGAGGCGATCCGGGGCATGGCCCCATTTTCCGTGAGAGCCGGCAAGTGGAGCATCACCGAAGCCCGCATCCCTGTCCCCAGATTGGTGGGGCACTGGGTCAAGTAGCCAAATTCCGGATCATAGGCAAAGTCCAGCGTTTCGCTGAGCAGGGTATCAATGCGGTCTGCGGTTTCGGCTGCCTCTTTTAAAGAAAAGCCTTCTCGCAACACCTGGATCCGCAAGTGGTCTTCCTCGTTGATCATAATGGAGATGCTCTCGTCATCGGAGATCAACACGGCTTTCCCACGGCGGTCGGAGATAAACTCCGGGCTGACGATGTGGCGTTCCACCAGGGAAACAGCCTCCTCTTCCGAAGCGTTCTCCAAAGGTACAAAACGGAACTCCTTGGACAAAATGCTGTTTCCAGAAAGGAGGGCATCCCGCACCTTCTGCTCCACGGCTTCCCGCTGTGGAACGGTGGCCTTTGCCGGGAAGGGAAACTGCTTCAAATTCCGGGCCAAACGGACCCGGGTGCTACAAACCACATCCCCGCAATTGCCGGATTTTTCATACCATTTCCCTGTTTCAATCATGGTGCTCCATCTCCTTTATCTGGTCCCGCAACACGGCGGCTTGTTCAAAGTCCTGCTGTTCGATGGCCTGCTTTAACAGGCGTTTCTTCTCTTCCAAAGGGGATTCCTTCACCGGCATGATCTGGTGTTCCCCTCCGGTGATCCGTAACGCAGAACCCCCGGGGACTTTCCCCTTGTGATGGGTCGTGCCGTGGATCCGCTGGATCACCGGCAAAAGCTGACTGCGGAAGGTCTTATAGCAATCTGCGCAGCCAATTTTCCCTGACTGGGTGATCTCTTCGAAACTGGCGCCGCAGGTGGGGCAGCGGGTCACTTGGCTATTGTCCAAGCTGTTCCCTAAAAAGCCACCCAGCAGGTTGCTGAAATCCATGCCCCAGTTGGAAAAGATGTTCCCATAGCCCTTTTGCTTGGCGCAATCGGTGCAGAGATGGTACTCCATCAACTTGCCGTTGACAATGGTTTTGATATGAGTAGTAGCGGTTTTCTTCCCGCAAGATTGACACAACATAGCAAATCCCCCTTTATGTTCTAGTCGCTAACAACATATTCTTATAGATGGCCGCCCGCACGGTATCCCGGATCTCTTTTGGGACCGCCGACAACGTTTGTTCCGAACAGGCTGCCTGGATCAAACTGGCGGAGGAACGGTCTAGCATTCCGTTTTGCGTCAGGTTTGCGGTCATTGCCCGGGCGGTGGCAGCATCTAAGCTATCCCCCACGCTGTTGACAATGTGCATGATCATATCGGACTTGGAAAGACGCATCCGGGTGATGCGGATATACCCGCCACCTCCCCGGCGGCTTTCCACGATATAGCCCTGTTCCGGCGTAAATCGGGAGGTGAGCACATAGTTGATCTGGCTGGGAACACACCCCAGATAATTGGCCAGTTCATTACGTTGGATCTCTGCCGTCCCGTTTTCCTGATTCAATAGATCTAAAATATACTGTGCAACACTATCGCTGATACGCATTTCATCTCACCCATTTTCCACAATATCAGTTGTCTTTGACTTTCTTTGACTTTAATTATACCCACTCTCTTTAAAAGGTCAAGGTCAAATAAAGTCAAATCCATCTGTTTAATCAAATACAATCTCTCTCAATCTCTTTTTTTCTCGTGTTTTCTCACGAAATCACAATTTTTAAAAATTTAAAGGTCAAAGAGCCAGAGTTGTAACACTTTTTCTCTGCCGCCATAAGATAGAGTGTAATTCGAAAGGAGGCAATCTTCCATGTGTAACGGTAACTGCACTTGGCTCATCATCATCCTCATCCTGTTGTGCTGCTGCGGTGGCGGCTTCGGCACTGCCAGCAACAACAACGATTGCGGCTGCAACAACTGCGGCTGTGGCTGCTAAATAGCGCCGGTTCCATCTTGACCTTGGGGCGGTGAACTGCCCCAAGCGCGCAAAAAGCCCTTCCCACAACAGTGGGAAGGGCTTTTCT
>CAJFMJ010000174.1 GCA_904391645.1 uncultured Neglectibacter sp. | reverse complement strand
TTATGTGGGTGACCCCCGCACGGTGGGCTTCACCGAGCACGCCAAGACCATCCCCGTGATCGCCGGCACCGTCATTGCGGAGTTCGGCGGCTTTGGTCCCAGCCTGCCCAACCGCACCTCCATGACCAGCGAAGAGCAGCTGGCTTACCTGAAGAAATTTGTGGGAGATTCTGCAGAGGAAGTGGCAGCACTGTTCCAGGAGTGCTACCCGGACCATCCTGTCACGGACCTGCTGTTGATGGACACCTTCTCCCGGAATCCCACCAAGGACTTTGCTCGGAAGAAGGCAGCGTTCCCCCAGGCAGCTACCTACAACTATCTGTTCTCCTTCGTCTTCCCCATGGACGACGGCAAGCCCGCCTGGCACTGCTCGGACATCCCCTTCTTCTTCCACAACACCGACAAGGTGTTCATCTGCAACGTGCCCGGCGTTTCCGATGAGCTGGAAGCCAAGATGGCCGGCGCTTTCGTCAGCTTTGCCACCACCGGCGTGCCCTCTGCCCCTGGCCTTCCCCAGTGGCTGCCCTGCACACCGGAAGACATCACCACCATGGTCTTTGACAAGGAGTGCCGTCTGGGCCACAACTTTGACGACAAGCTGTACGAAGCTTACCTGCCTGTAGCCCCCGATCCCCGTGCCCTGCACGAAGATGGGGAAGTCACGGTCCTGCACTGAGAAAAAAAGAGCAAAAGCCTCCCGGTTTCCTGCCGGGAGGCTTTTTTTATAAAGCGTCCTTTCAAAGAACCAAGGTCCTCGCCATTTTGGGAAACCAAGAGGCGTGCTTTCCCATTGGATGGGAAATCCCACCTGCGGCCAACGTCCAGGGAAACTCCCCAAAAAGGAAGAGAGAAAGCTAGTTTCCCCCATAGCCACCTTGATTTTGGACATTTGCGCTGACTCTCCAAAGGATGGCGCTAGATTTTTCTACCCTCCTTCGAGAAGGTTGGAATACATATCCCCCACCGCCTATGGTATAATAACTCGAGGAAAATCCACCGAACCAACCACTTTATGCAGGAGGAATTGATGGATGAACTTGATACTCAGCGACCGGCACGTTGCGCTGCCCCCACTGGAGCTCACCGATGTGCGGGTTATTGACCTTTCCACACGGAAAATTTCCAACTGTGTGGGATGTTTTGGCTGCTGGACCAAGACCCCGGGCAAATGCGTCATCCGGGACGATGCGGTCCAGATTTATCCCCTTATAGCGGAAAGCCGCCGCGTCCTTTACATCAGCAAGCTGAAATACGGCGGGTACGACACCCCCATGAAAACTATGCTGGAACGGGCCATTCCCATCCAGCAGGCGTTTATCCGCCTACTCCACGGGGAAACTCACCATGTGCAGCGCCGGGTGGTACCCAAGCAGGCCACCATCCTGGCCTATGGGGAGAGCTCCCCACAGGAACAGGCCATCTTTCGGCAACTGGTAGCCCGCAACGCCCACAACATGAATTTTGAAACTTACCAGGTTCTCTTTGTACCGGAACAGGATTTAGAAAAAGCCGTCCAAAAGGAGGTGCTGTCGTGGGAAAACTCCTGATCCTTAACGGAAGCCCTCGGGCACCCAAATCCAACTCTAAAGAGTACGCCCAACTGTTCTCCTCGGTATGCCCTCTGGAAACAGACTACTTCGCCATCAGCAAAACCAATCACTTGGAACTTTGCAGCAAGCTAGAAGCGTATGGGGACATTTTGCTTGTGTTCCCCCTATACGCCGACGGGATCCCGGTAACGCTGCTGAACTTTTTAAAAACCCTGGAGGCTAACCCGCCCCAGCACAAGCCAACGGTATCTGTATTGATCAATTGTGGTTTTCTCGAACCGGAACAAAATGACGTCGCTGTGCAAATGGTGGGGCTGTTTTGCAGCCAGAACGGCTATCCCTTTGGTTCCGTGCTGCAGATTGGAAGCGGTGAGGCCATTTTGTCCACGCCTTTCCGGATGCTGGTTCGGGGAAGGATGAAAAAGCTGGCCTCTGCCATTGCTAAAAAACAATCCCGCACCTGGAAAGTCACCATGCCCCTTCCCAAAAGGGTTTTCCTCCGGGCATCCACAGCCTATTGGGAAAACTACGGGAAGCGGAATGGGATTACCAAAGAACAGATGGAAACCATGGAAATCGAAAAGCCATAATCAAACCAATGTTGCAAAAACAAAAAAGCCAGTTTAGCCTTTCTAGGCCGAACTGGCTTTTACACACTTATATGGGAGATTCTTTCCCACACAAAAAGGGCCTGCTGCGATTTGCAGCAGGCCCTTTCTCTATGCTTTTAGAATAACCTGGAACCCTGTTCAGCGGATCAATACATACCGCCCATGTCGCCGCCAGCGGGAGCTGCGGGAGCAGGCTCCTTGATGTCGGCCACCAGGGACTCGGTGGTCAGGATGGTAGCAGCCACAGAGGAGGCATTCTGCAGGGCGGAACGGGTCACCTTGGTGGGATCCACAATGCCGGCCTCAATCATATCCTGGAACTCGCCGGTGAGGGCGTTGTAGCCGTAGCCGACCTTGCCGTCCTTCTTCAGCTGCTCCACAATGACA
>CAJFMJ010000173.1 GCA_904391645.1 uncultured Neglectibacter sp. | reverse complement strand
GTTGGGGAACTTCTGCTTGGTCACCACGTTGTCGGTGCGGGTCTTCACCTTCTGGTCGGCCAGCTGGTCGTATTTCTCATTGTACTTGTCGATGTTCACGTTGGAGGAACGGGTATCCACCACTCGGCGGGTGGGCTGCTTGGGGGCCTCCACCTCGGCAGGCCGCTGGGCAGGCGCCTGGGCCTGGGCAGCCGGCTGCTTGGCAGGCTGGGAATGCTCCCCGCCCTTGGCGGCAGGGGCGTTTGCCTGCTGCTGGGGCTTCTCCTGGTGGGCGGCGGGCTCCTGGGGCTTCTTCACGGGAGCTTCCTGCTGCCCCCGCTGGGAGAAATAGGCGTCCAAGCTGTCCATGTTCCGCTGCTGGGTGAAGGCTTCGAAGATCACATCCAGCTCCTCTTCGTTCAGGGCAGTCATGTACTTTTTCGGCTCGGGGAAATACTTGGCCAGGGTGTCGATGACATCCTTGTTGGGGATGTCCAGGTCCTTGGCCACTTCCCGCACTCTGTATTTAATCATCATGGGCTTGTTCCTCCTTATCTTCCGTCACGGCTTCCACCAGTCCCTTTATGGCCTTGGCGAACCCCTGATCTGTCACAGCCATCACCCCGGCCCGCAGGCCGCAGGCATGGCCCAGCTCTTCCATACCGAAGGGCAGACCCAGGGTTTCAATCCCCGCCCGGTCCCCCTCATAGCGAAGGTTCTTCACCGTCTTTTCCGACATATCTTGGGCATACAGCAGCACGGCGGCCTTTCTCCCACGGGCGGCGCTCACCGCCGCGTCGAACCCGGGCTCGATCTTCCCGGCCCGCCGGGCCAATCCCAGCATAGACAACAGCTTATCCATGGCCGCCTCCCCTCCTTTTGGGAAGGGGCTCTTCCCCATCTTCGATGACGATGATGGGCCGGCCCTGTTCGTCCACAGGCCCCGCGGGGGCTGCCTGTTTTTCGGCCTCCTGCTGCGCCTTTTGGATCTCCTCCTCCAGCTTGGCGTACACCTCCGGAGGGATCTTGCAGGAGAAGGCGCGCTCCAGCCGCCGGGACTTCTGGGCCTGCTTCAGGCACTGGGCGTCCCGGCACAGGTAGGCGCCCCGGCCGGGCTTCTTCCCTGTGGGGTCCAAGGAGATCTCCGGCGGCAGGGGGGTACCGGTTCCGTCCTCTTTCTGGGGGGCTTTCACCACCCGCACCAGCTCTTTTTTCGGCTTCATCTCGCCGCAGCCCGCGCACATCCGCAGGGGCGTTTTCTTGGGGTGCATTGCTTCTCCTCCCTTCCAGGCGGCAGGTTTGGGTTACTGTTCCTCGCCGTAAAAGCCGCTTTCCGGCTTGATGTCGATCTTCCAGCCTGTCAGCTTGGCGGCCAAGCGGGCGTTCTGGCCCTTGTTGCCAATGGCCAAAGACAGCTGGTTGTCGGGCACGGTCACCTTGCAAGAGCGGGAGCCGTCCTCAGCCACCTCCACAGACAGCACGTTGGCCGGGGACAGGGCCGCTGCAATGAACTTCTCGGGCTCCTCGCTGAACTCCACAATGTCGATCTTCTCGCCGCCCAGCTCGTCCACGATCTCCGACACACGGCTGCCCCGGGTGCCGATGCAGGCGCCCACGGCGTCCACGTCGGGGTTGTGGCTCATGACAGCCAGCTTGGTGCGGGAACCGGCCTCCCGGGCCACGGCCTTGATCTCCACGGTGCCGTCGTAGATCTCGGGCACTTCCGTTTCGAACATCCGCTTCACCAGGTCGGGATGGGTGCGGGAGATGATGGCCTTGGGGCCCTTTTCGGTTTCCCGGACGTCCACTACATACACCTTTATGTAGTCGCCCTCTTTCACATTCTCCCCGCCGATCTGCTCGTTCTTGGGCAGCACGGCCTCCGCCTTACCGATCTTCAGGGAGATGGCGCCGGTGCGGGGGTCGATGCGCTCCACCAGGCCGCTGACCAGCTCCTGGTGCTTACTCTGGAACTCCTGCATCATCTGGCCCCGCTCGCTGTCACGGATGCCCTGGCGGATGATGTTCCGGGCGGTCTGGGCAGCCACACGGCCGAACTGCTTGGTGTCCAGCTTGATGCGCACAAACCGGCCCACGCAGGCGGTGGGGTCCACCTGCTTGGCCTTATCCAGCAGGTACTGGCGGTTGGGGTCCTCCACCTCTTCCACGATCTCCTTGCGCAGGTACACGTTGAACACGCCCTTTTCAGGGTTCACGTCGATGTCTACGTCCTCGTTGCCGTAGTTGTTTTTGCAGGCGGTGGAAATGGCCTTTTTGATCTTATCCAGCATGAACTCCACCGGGATGCCCTTTTCTTTTTCCAGCAGGTTCAGGGCCAGGAACAGCTCCTCGTTGCCCTGCTTTTCCGGTTCCTTCTTCTTTGCCATGAGTTTCGCTCCTTTATCTCTCTGTTTCTTCCAACGTGAAGTCCTCGTCCACCGAGTGGATGGAGGAGCATTCTTTCTTCTCCAAGGTGACGCTGGTGTCCTCATCCAGCTGGATCTCCAGCTGGCCGTCCTCCTCCGCCCGCAGCAAAATGCCGCAAAGCTCCCTCTCCCCTGTTTCCAAGGGGCGGATCAGCCTGGCCCGCACGGGTTTCCCCAGGTACCG
>CAJFMJ010000172.1 GCA_904391645.1 uncultured Neglectibacter sp. | reverse complement strand
GCCCATCATCATGTTCATCTGGTCCAGCAGATGGACGCCCCAGTCCAGCACCATGCCGCCGCCGTGCTCCTTGGTGTTGCGCCAGTCACCGGGGATGCCACGGGAACCGTGGACACGGGACTGAATGGAGAACACACGGCCCAAGTCGCCGGATTTGGCAATCTTCTCCGCCACGCGGAAGTCCTCGTCCCAGCGGCGGTTCTGGTGCACAGTAAACACAGAGCCAGTCCGCTCAGAGGCGGCGATCATTTCCTCTAAGATGGAGGAAGATGTGGTGACAGGCTTCTCGCTAATCACCAGCTTGCCAGCCTCCATAGCCTGGATGCACACATCCTTGTGGGCGTCGTTGGGGATAGCCACAGTGACTACATCCACAGCCGGGTCAGCCAACAGGGCTTCATAGCTCTCATAAGCTTTGATACCCACTTCTTCAGCGGCTTTGTTCCGCTCCGGCAAGATGTCGTATACACCGGCCAAGTGCACTTCAGGGATTTGCTGGAGCAGCCGGGTATGCCAGCCGCCCATTCCGCCGTAGCCAACTACAGCGACATTTACGATCCTTCCCATTTTTGTTTCCTCCGAAAAAAGTAAATTTATGTACAGGGGCAGTGTTCCCCGCCCGATGCCATACGAAAGTTTGTCATATGCCCAGCAAAAGCTTGGCGATATTGAAATAGATGATCAAAGCCACCGCGTCCACGATGGTGGTGATCAAGGGACTTGCCATGACGGTGGGGTCAAACCCCAGACGCTTGGCCAAGATGGGCAATGTACCGCCCACCACATTGGAAACCAGCACAACCACAACCAAAGTGAAGCACACAACCGCTGCGATCAGCATGGAAACGTGGTCAATCAGCATCAGCTTGCCGAAATTGGTCACTGCCAAAGTCAGGCCGCAGAGCATTGCCACAGCCGATTCTTTGAAGATCACCCGAGGGACATCGATATAGCGGATCTCCCCCAAGGAGAGGCCGCGAATAATGGTGGTGGAAGACTGGCTGCCGGAATTGCCGCCGGTATCCATCAACATGGGGATGAAACTGGACAACACCAGGTTCGCAGCCAAGGCGTCCTCGTACGATATAATAATCCCGCTGGTAAAGGTGGCGGAAATCATCAGGAACAGCAGCCATGGCACACGCTTGCGCCATGTTTCGAACACGCTCGTCTTGATATAGGGCTTGTCCGAAGGGGCAATAGCCGCCATCTTTTCAATATCTTCGGTGGCCTCTTCCTGGATGACGTCAATGGCGTCATCCACGGTGACAATGCCAACGAGGCGTTCCTCGGCATCCACCACAGGCAGTGCCAGGAAGTCATATTTGCTCAAAAGACGGGCTGCCTCTTCCTGGTCGGTATGGGTGCTGACGAACTTCACGTTGGTTTCCATGATATCCCGCAGCACCGCGGTCTTCGGCGAAAGCAGCAGCTCACGCACGGTGACAATCCCCTCCAGCTTCCTGCGGCTATCGGTGACATAACAGGTGTACACGGTTTCGCTGTCCAGGCCGGTGGCACGGATACGTTCGAAAGCCTGCTCCACCGTCATGCTGCGTTTCAAGTCCACGTACTCCATGGTCATGATGCTGCCGGCGCTGTCCTTGGGGTAATTGAGCACCTGGTTGATCATCTTCCGGGTTTCCTCGTCCACGTGGCGAAGGATCCTCTTCACCACATTGGCAGGCATTTCCTCAATCATATCCACGGTGTCGTCCAAGAACATCTCTTCCATCACTTCATCCAGCTCTTTCTCGGTGAAGCCCTGGATCAAGACCTCTTGGGTGTCGCCATCCATATAGGCAAATGCGTCCGCCGCCAGCTCTTTGGGCAGCAGGCGGAACACAATAGGCATATTGGACTGGGGCAGCTCTTCCAACAACACAGCCGCATCTGCGGGGTTCATATCCTTGACCATTGCAGCGATCTCAGGATATTTTTTTGCCTCTAAAAGTTCGAGAATTCTTTCTTTCATGGCTGTACCTCCTCTTGTTTTCCGGGAGGGATGATACAGCACAAAACCAAAAGCGCAGCGATTGGTCCCCTAAAAACGGTCGGGAACGTTCAAAAGCTTTGCCGGGTGGCAAAAGCATACCTTCCCAACGGGATACTGTCATTTCCAGCCGCACTTTCCCCTCCGGGTCTTGTGCCGCCGCTACTTCGAGGGACGATCATGTTTTGCTCACCTCTTTTTTTAAAAATATCCGTGTCACCAACTGGCAACACACCTTTATTACTCTACCCGTTTCCCGCCCGTTTGTCAAGAAAAAACAAGCCCACGGGATGTTAAATCTCCGTGGGCTTTCCAGAAACTATTTGGATGGTTTTACCGTTCCTTCCCCAGGAAGAACAGGGCCACGGTACCAGGACCGGAATGGGCGCCGATCACAGGGCCGATAAAGCCCAGCTTCACTTGCTGGACCCCCAATTTCTCCCGGATCTGCCGCTCCACATACTGGGCGTCTTCCAGGCAATCCCCGTGGCTGATGAATACCATCTGATTGCCGGGGTCTAGGACGGTATCTTCCATACGGCGCACCAGGGCATCTAACGACTGCTTCCGGCCCCGCACTTTCGACACCGGGATCAAATGGCCCTCGTCGTCCACGTGGAGCACCGGTTTAATGCCCAGCATGGTGCCAACCA
>CAJFMJ010000171.1 GCA_904391645.1 uncultured Neglectibacter sp. | reverse complement strand
ATGGGCACCTTCCACTCCCGGGTCTCGTAGATCTCCTCCTCCGGCTGGCAGGGAATTCTGCGCTGGATCGGGCGGTCGATGCGCCACATGTGAAAGGCGTCCCGCAGCACCTGGACCGTGTCATCGGTGGAACCGTCATCCACCACCACAATCTCATACAGCTTGTAGTCCAGGGCCAGCAGGGAGCGGACGGTGGACTCGATGGTCACCTGCTCATTATGGGCAGGCACAATGACGGAGACGGGGACATAGTAGTCGTTGGACAGCTCGTTTTTCATCAGATTGCGCCGCTTGGCGGCATAGAGGTCGGAGGACCCCACCGTCACCGACAGGAACAGGAAGCTGGAATAGACGATCATATAGAGAATGAAAAAACACTCCACTCCCAGCAGAAAAGCCTGGACAAACTCTCTCATACCGCAGCCTCCTGTTCCGCCTCCGTCCGGGCGGCCCGCTCCATCCGTCCGACCTCCAGACGGTAGGTCAGCATCTCCCGGGCGTACCGGTCTCCTCCCCCCAGCACCTGAAGCAGTTCCTCATAGGACAGGCCGTGTGCCTCCAGGCTGGCGGAGGCGTTATAGCGCACATACCAGCTGGGGCTGCTCATGGCCCGCATCAGCCCGTCCACCACCTCCTGCCCTGGATACCGGGCCAGAGCGGCCGCGCTGATGGCCGCGTACTCCCACCGCAGCGGGTCGGGGTCCCGCACAAACTCCAGCAGCGCACTCCGCATCTCCGGGTCTGGATACCGGCCGAAGTACCGGATGGCCGCGAAGCGCAGCTCCTTATCCCGGCCCCTATCCCGGAGAATCTGTCCCATATGGGGCAGTGTTGCCTCAATATTTCTATCCATTAGACTGTGCTGGAAACAGTTTGGTAAGCCTGTTTGGAAAAAATTTTTTCGGCTTCAGCAGCGGGTGGTCATGATGTCCAGAATCTCCCGGTCGGTGTCCCGCATCCCCTGGGCAGCCAGCAGGCCAATGTTGTGGATGGTTTCCTCCACGCCCTTGGAGATGATGCCGTCGCCGCCCCGGAACTGCTGGCCGTTCTGGTACATATAAAAGCCCAGCAGCCCGGCGTCCACCGCCGAGGCGATCTTCGCCGCGCAGGAGGCCTTGGCGCCGTCGCACACAATGCCGGAGTCCACAGCCAGGGCGTTGACAATGGTGTGGGACACATCTTTTAACAGGGCTTTGGGGTCTTTCCCCCGGCCGTGCAGCCAGGCGATGCCAGCCCCGCTGCCGCACCCGGCGCTGACTGCCCCACAGTAGGCGGAGAGCCGGCCGATCTCTGTTTTCAAGTGGATGGTGACAAGGTTGGACACCAGCAGGGCGCGGATCATGGTTTCCTGGTCCACTCCCAGCTCTTTGGCAAATTCAATCACCGGCAGGGAGGCGGTGAGGCCCTGGTTGCCGCTGCCGGAAACGATCACCACCGGCAGGCCGCAGCCGTTCATCCGGGCGTCGGAGCCGGCAGCTGCCTTGGCCTTGGCCCGGATCTTCACGTCGTCCCCATAGGTGGACAGCAGCACCTTGCCGATGTTGGCGCCGTAGTCCCCCCGCAGGCCCTCCTGGGCGATGGCGGTGTTCAGGCGCACCTGCCGGAGGATGGTTTCCTCCACGTCGGCAAGAGCGGCCTCCCGGGCAAATTCCAAAATACCCTCCACGCTGAGCACGGACCGGTCAGTCAGGCCCTCATCGCCGGAAGCCTGGGGTTCCAGGGATTTTTCTTGGAGCACCTGGCCGTTTTTCTCCACCCGCACCAGGTTGGTGTGGTAGTCCACAATGCGCACCAGGGCTTGGTCTTCCCCGCACCAGGCACGGATGAGGATGTCAAAAATGTGGGGGGAATCTGCCAGCTTCACGGCAATGGGCGTTTTCTCCAGGTACGCCTGGATGGCGGCCTGTTCTGCTTCCCCGGCCTTGGAGAGCACTTCCAGCTCCAGGTCAGGGTCGCCCACGGCCATGCCTGCCGCCGCAGCTGCGGGGATGCCCCGCAGCCCGCCGGTGCCCGGCACGAACACGCTTTTCACGTTTTTGATAATGTTCCCGCTGGCTTCCACCTCCATGCGGTCAGCCAGGGCGCCCAAAGCCCTGTGGGCCACTGCGGCTGCATAGGCGATGGCAATGGGTTCGGTGCAGCCCATGGCCGGCACCAGTTCCTCTTTTAAGATATTCACATAGTCACGGTAAATTTGCGGTTCCATTGGTTTTCCCCCTACACGATTCCTCACAGTGTTACAGCAGTTCCAAGATCCCGGAGATCTTCCCGATGGAGGCCATGCCCTGGGGGCAGGGGTCTGCGTCGGGCTTTACCCGGATCTGCACCGGCTGGATGCCCACCTTGGCGGCGCCTTCCAGGTTGCGGGCCACGTCGTCAATGAACACACACTCCTGGGCGGGCAGGCCCATCTTGGAAAGGGCGTCTTGGAACATCCGGGGGTTGGGCTTGAAACACCCCAGCTGGAAGCTGTAGGTGATGGCGTCAAAATAGGGCAGGATGCCAAAGCGTTCCAGCACCGGCACAATGGAGGGCCAGGTGTCGGAGATGATCCCCAGCTTGTAGCGGCCTTTCAGGGCCTCCAGGGTGGGGATGGCGTCCTCCATCAGGTTGTAGGTGTGCTGGGACTGATACACCTTTTCCAGGGCTGTGGCTTCGATGTCCTGGCGGGTGGCCCCCAGCTCCGGGAGCTTTTGGGCCACGATGGTGAAGTACTGGAGCATCCGGTCATACTCCTCCTCCAGGGTGGAGATGTGGTGGTGGGCCT
>CAJFMJ010000170.1 GCA_904391645.1 uncultured Neglectibacter sp. | reverse complement strand
CAACCTTTCTGTAAAATGTCGCAGAAATCAGCCGTTGTAAATGACAGCCGCTGTGATGTTATCCGAGCCGCCGCATTCCACTGCGTATTGGATCAGCTCTTTGGGAAGGGCATGGCCCTCTTTCCCGTATTGTTCCATGTATTCTTCCAGCAGTTCTTCCTCCATATAGTTGGAAAGTCCATCGGAACAGGCCAGGGCCAAATCCCCCGGAGAGAAATCCCAGGCAGCGTAATCGCAGCGCACTGCCTCATGGACACCCAACACCCGGGTAATGATATTCCGCTGAGGGTGGAATCTGGCCTCTTCCTGGGTGATCTGCCCGAAATTGACAAGATCCTGCACATAGGAATGGTCCATGGTGATCTGGGTAAGCACCCCGTTATGCCGCAGATAAGCCCGGCTGTCACCGATATGCGCCACATGGAGCGTCCCCTTCGTGGCAATCAGCAGCACCACTGTGGTACCCATCCCATGGAGTTCCGGCTGGGCCAACGCGGTTTCATGAACCTTCTCATTGGCACGGTTAATGGCGTTGACCATCAGGTTTTTCAAGTTTTGCTTGCTCATGTTTTCGTCAAACCCCGAGAGCACTTCCTCCCGGATCGTTTCCACTGCAAGGGCACTGGCCACATTGCCGCCGTTGGCGCCGCCCATCCCATCGCAGACGATGGCCCAGGCACTATTGGGAGAGAACAGGCCGCAGTCGCAGCTGTCCTGGTTCGAGCTGCGCACAACGCCTACATCCGTTTCAAAATCAACTCTCATGTCCGGTCCCTCCCTTCCACTTTTCGCCGCAGCTGGCCGCAAGATGCTTCAATGTCAGAGCCCAAAGTCCGACGGACGGTAGCTGTGACGCCCCGTTCTTCCAGCAGGGAAACAAAACGCTGCTGCCGGTCCAACCCGCTCTTTTTATAGCCAGTGCCTGTCACATCGTTCACGGGAATCAGGTTCACATGAGCCAAGATCCCCCGTAACCTGGAGGCCAGCTCTTTGGCGCACCAGTCCATGTCATTGACGCCGTTGATCATGGCATACTCAAAAGAGATCCGCCTGCCTGTTTTATCACTGTAATATTTACAGGCCTTCAACAGCTCCTCCATATTCCAACGCTTGTTCACTGGCATTGTCCGGGAACGGATCTCATTGTTGGGCGCATGGAGCGATACCGACAATGTCAACTGCAAGCGCTTGTCTGCCAAATCATAGATTTTGTCTACCAACCCACAGGTGGAAAGGGAAATGTGTCGCATACTCAAGTTCAACCCTTCCTGCGAGGTAACCAGCTCTAAAAAGCGGAGGACATTTTGATAATTATCCAACGGCTCTCCCATGCCCATCAGCACAATGTGGGAGATCCTCTCCCCCGCATCCAGGGAAGCTGCCTGCACCTGGGAGAGGATCTCCGAGGCGGCCAAGTTCCTGGCAAACCCGCTTTGCCCTGTGGCGCAAAAGCTACAGTTCATTTTACACCCAACCTGGGTGGAAATGCAAATAGAAGATCCGTGGTGGTAATGCATCAACACAGATTCCACGTGTTCCCCGTCGGGCAGGCGGAACAGGTATTTCACCGTACCATCTTTGGAAACTCGTTTTTGCTCCACTTCAGCCCAGGCAATAAAATACCGCTGGGACAGCTCTTCCCGCAAGGCTTTGGAGAGGTCGGACATCTGGGAAAAGTCCGTCACCCCCCGATGGAGCCAACGGTACACTTGAAGAGCCCGGTATTTGGGAAGGCCCAACGCTCCCAACTCTTCCTGCATTTCGGAAAGCGTCTTTGATTTGATATCTTTCGGGTTCAAAAACTCTGTGTTCATAAATCTCCTTTTCGGCGGAACCTGGCGGCGAAGAAGCCGTCGGACCCGCCCCCCATGGGAAGCATCGTCAAGGTGTGGGAGGGTTCTTCCACCAGCCGCTCGATCCCCGGCAATGAAAACGGTGCGGGTTCAAACTCAGGATGTTTGTCTAAAAAGCGCTGGGCCACTTCCCCATTTTCTCGGGGATTCAAGGTGCAAGTGGCATAGAGCAACAGCCCGCCAGGTTTTACCAGGGCTGCCCCGTTTTCCAAAATTGTCAATTGAAGCCTGGGCAGTTCCCGGACAGAGTCCAGCGGCTTATAGCGGATTTCCGGCTTGCGGCGGATGACACCATATCCAGAGCAAGGCACATCGCAGAGAACCGCGTCCATGGGTGGGAGCCCTTCATAGGGACGGGAGGCGTCACGGCGCTGAGCCTGGATATTGCTCAAACGCAGCCGATCCGCTCCCTGCTGGATCAGCCCCACACGTCCTTTGTACAAATCAAAGGAGTAGACCAGGCCGGTATTCTCCATCTGTTCCGCCAGGGTGAAGGTCTTCCCCCCAGGGGCGGCACAGCAGTCACAGACATTCTGCCCGGGCTGGACTCCCAACAGCTGGCAAGCCACTTGGGCCGAAAGATCCTGCACATGGAACAATCCCTCTTGGAATTCCGGCAGAGCCGCTGGAGAGCCTTCCCCTTCCAGCACAGCCGCCCCAGGAGGGAACGCTAAAGGTGTCAGGGCCACGCCCTCTCTCTTTAGAAAAACCGACAGGGACTCTGGCGAGATCCGCGGGGTGTTGACCCGAATGTACAGGGAAGGCCGCTTCCCGAAAGCCTCCAACAGCTGGGCAGTAAGCTCTGTTCCATAGGACCGCTGCCACAAACCGATCAGTTCCTGAGGGATGGAATACCGCAAGCTCAGCGCCTGAAGGCTATTCCCTCCCGGCAGAGAAAGAGAGCCTTTCTTCCGGTCCCATCGCGGGCTATCCC
>CAJFMJ010000169.1 GCA_904391645.1 uncultured Neglectibacter sp. | reverse complement strand
CGTCGCAGATGTACTCCATGATGCCCACGTAATACTCCCGGCCGGTCCGGCCCAAGTCCATGTAGAACTCTCCCCGGTAGATCATCTTATCCTGGTATTTCTGGGGGATGCAGGCATAGCGGGGCAAAATCACCCGCACATCGCAGTTGAGCCGCACCAGCTCCCGGGGCAGGGCGTACATCACGTCCCCCAGGCCACCGGTCTTCACAAAGGGATGGCACTCGGAGCCAATGAAGGCAACACTTCTGCGGGGAAGGTCAGTCCGCACCTCCAGGGCCGGGGCTTCCTCCGCAATGGGGGTAGGCTCTTTTGCCACGGGGGCGGCTTCCTCCACAACAGGGGCAGGCTCTTTCGTCACGGGGGCGGTTTCCTCCACAGCAGGGGCAGGCTCTTTCGCCACGGGAGAGGCTTCCTCCACAACAGGGGCAGGCTCTTTTGTTACGGGAGCGGTTTCCTCCGCAACAGGGGTGGCTTTTTTCCTGGTGGAAGTAGACTTTTTAGAAGCGGCTCTCTTCCGGGTGGTGGTCGTCTTCTTGACGGTGGTTTCTTTCTTTTTTGTGGCAGGGGCAGCTTCTTTCACAGGGTCAGCGGGCTCTGTGACGGGAACGTCCTTTTCCACAGATGGGGTTGCAGCCTCTATGGGAGCTGCGCTCTTTTTTGCGGGTTCTGCTTTTTTTCGTGCCATAACGAACCTTCCTTTCAGATATCTAAAGTGCGGGGGATCTCCACAAGGATGGGTCTGTCCCGCCCTTTTGATTGTTTTTGGAGTGGGCTTTCTGGAAACCTCCGGTGATGGGTGTCAGAAAGAGGGTGTTTTCCAGATAGATCTGTAGTTTGGGTAGCGCCTGAGGAACTTCCCTTTTTTAGCTTCATTATAGCAAAAAAACAAGAGTGATACAAGAAATAATAGTAAAAAAGCTGGTTTTTATAAAAGATTTCTTTCCTAAAGGCGTTGAAAAGAGGGGGCCAGCCGGTACCTCAACTGTTTTTCAGCCAGTATGTGAGGGTCAGGCCCCGTTTTCGATCACCTGCAACTCTACCCGGTACCCATCCGGGTCTGCCAAAAAGCAGGAGTAAACGGGGAACCGGTTATGATCTGCCGGGGGCGAAACCGGCTGTGCCCCCTGTGCCAAAGCTGCCTGCCATCGGGCATCTACCTCGGCCCGGTCCGTGCAGTTGAGGGAAAGGCAGACGCCTTGGGCACCGCTCAACGCAGGTCGGCCATCCCCATAGGCGCAGAATCCCCAGTACCCGTAGCCTGTGTCATAGATCTCCGCCCCGCCAGGCTGGACCATTGCAAGGCGCAGCCCCATGATTTGGGTGTAAAACTCCCTGGTGCGGGCCAGGTCCTTTACGGGTAAAAATATAACGCTTCCTGTCATTTTCACAGGATCGCCTCCTTGTAAATACTAGATTGTTCCCAGATGGGGGAACTCAAGATGGTTCACAGACGGTATGTGCCCCCAAATGCCCACCCTTTGGCGGCTGGGCGCAGGGAACGCCCCTTCTCTTGGAAAACTGGCGGAGAAGAGGTCCAGCCCTAAAGGCAGTCCATTGCGTCCAGGGCAGCGCCATGCTATAATGCCCACAGAGAGTGGGGGAGGGGCATGAAGATCAAAGAAATGTGGATCTCACAACCGAAGAACCGGTTTGGCCAGCACACCTTGGGTGGGATTTTAGGCGTTGCTGCTTTGGCGCTGTTGCTCACCGGCGGTGGGGTTGCACTGGGCTTTACCATGGGCTGGCCCATGAAAGGGGTGTCTGTCCTCCTCTGTTTGGGGGTCACCGCATTAGGGGTGGCCCTGGCAGTGGGGCTGGGACGGCAGTCGGTGAAGGATGCCACGGTGTTCTTCCTCATGGAGGGGGACCGCCTCTTTGTCCTGGATGCACGGCAGTTGGTGGGGTTTGGTTCAGATGCTTTGTCCCATGCTGCCGCCATGGTGAAAGTCCAGGGAATCCTGCGGGAATTGGCCCAAAAGCCCTATCTTCCCGCCAGGGCAGAGGAAATTTTGAAAGTGGAGCGCATCCGGGAGAACCCCACCCACTATGCCCTGATCTGCCAGGTGCGGCGCTTCCAAGGCCAGGTGGTCCGGCGTACTTGTTTTGTTGTCTGCGGGCTGGAGGGTCAAGAGCAGCTGCTCCTTCAGCTGGAGCGGAGGCTGCAGTGGCCCGGCTCCCCAGAGCTGGAGGAAAACCGAAAACCCCTGTGCCTCTGCCTCAGCATTTTGGCCTGTTGCGGTTTTGCGGCCCTGTGCGTGGTGAGCCACCCTGCTGTGGGATTGCTTCCTCATATCGTTTACTTCCCCTGCCTGGGGGCAACGTTTGTAGCGTTGTGTTGTGCGGTGTGGTTTGCTGTGAGGTATCGTAGGGGGGAATAACCCTCCCCTCTCCTGGCGCAGGGGGAGTACCACCCTTATGATACCCTTCCATTTCTGGGGATGTCAATGGCCTGGCTGGGCCCAAGACTTTAGATCCTGCATTTCGAAACAAAATCTGCTTGAAATCTTTAAAGGAAACATGACAGACAGCTGTCGCAGCCGGATGCTATCATACAGGTAGAGCGGAGCGTTTGGTGTATGCCGGCAAAGCGGGGAAAAAGGAGGCATCCTATGAAACTGGATCGACTCATTGGCATTTTGTCCCTTTTGCTTCAACGGGAGAAAGTAACCGCACCGGAGCTAGCGGAACGTTTTGAAGTGTCCCGTCGGACCATCCAGCGGGACTTGGAATCCCTGAGCAAGGCGGGGATTCCCCTTGTCACCACCCAGGGCGCAGGGGGAGGCATCTCCATTATGGAGGGGTACCGGGTGGACCGGACCGTCCTCACCGCCCCGGAGATGCAGGCCATC
>CAJFMJ010000168.1 GCA_904391645.1 uncultured Neglectibacter sp. | reverse complement strand
CGCTGCCTTGGGCTACAGAAGCCCCGTTCAGTTCAAAACCGAACGGGGCTTCTGATAAATATTCTTTTTAGTGTCTACTTTCTCTTGACAAGTGCACCGGCTATTGGCGATGCGCTCTTTTTTATTGTTACAGGGTGCCGAAGATCCGGTCGCCTGCATCTCCCAAGCCGGGAAGAATGTACCCGTTTTCATTCAAGCCCTGATCCACCGCAGCGCAGTAGACGTACACATCGGGATGGGCCTTCGCCAAAGCCTCCAGGCCTTCCGGTGCGGCGATGATGCACAGGAACTTGATGCTCTTCGGATGGCTGCGTTTGACGATGGTGATGGCGTCAATGGCGGAACCGCCAGTGGCCAGCATGGGATCCAGCACAATGACATCCCGCTCCTCGATATCCTGGGGAAGCTTGTTGTAGTACTCCACGGGCTTCAGCGTTTCATGGTCCCGGTAGAGGCCGATATGGCCCACCTTTGCGGAGGGTACCAGCTGGAGCATCCCGTCCACCATGCCCAGGCCGGCCCGCAAAATGGGCACGAAAGCCAGTTTCCGGCCGGCAATCACCTTTGTGGTGGTTTTCTGCATGGGGGTCACGGTTTCCACATCCATCAAAGGGAGATCCCGGGTGGCCTCGTAGCACATCAGCGTGGCGATCTCACTGACCAGCTCCCGGAAGTTTTTGGTGCCGGTGGAAACATCACGCAAAAAAGTGAGCTTGTGCTGGATCAGGGGATGATCCATAACGAAAACATTTTCATACTCTTGCATAAGAAAACCCTCCCTGGTTTTAAATTCAAATGGTACCCTCTTCAATTTGGGCAATCTGGTCGATCCGGCGCTGATGGCGGCCGCCTTCAAACTCTGTATGCAGGAAAATATACAGCAGCTTTAACGCGGTATCCTTATTCACCACTTTGCCGCCCATGCACAGGATGTTGGCATTGTTGTGGCGGCGGGTCATCTCCGCGCAGTACTCGTTGGTGCACAGCGCTGCCCGGATACCCTTTACTTTATTGGCAGCCATAGAGATACCGATCCCAGTGGAGCAGATCAGCACACCGTAGTCCGCCTGTCCAGAGGCCACATACCGGGCCGCCTTTGCAGCAATGGGGGCATAGTCTACAGAATCCGTGCTGTATGCACCAAAATCCTCGTAGGCAATCCCTTCCCTTTCCAAATACTCGCGCACGGCCTCTTTCAACTCAAAGCCGCCGTGGTCGCAGCCAATCGCCAACTTCATCATAAAAAGCTCCTTTCAAACTTTTTGATACTTTTATGGGTTATTGCACCTTTTGGCTCAGGCGCTTCTTCAATTCCCGTTCTGCTTGGGGAAGCCGCAAATAGACCGGGGCCAAAGCTGCGGCTGTCATGGTACAGCCAGCTTTGGCAGCTGCTTCTCCCAGCAGTGCCACAGAAGAAGCCCGCTGGAACCGGATAGCCTCTGGCGCCAGCCGCGCCCCCCAAGAGGCGAATGTCCGGTGGCAAAGGGCTGCACCATCGCCCAGCAAAACCAGCCGCTCCCCATACTGCCGCACCTGGGTTTCCAAGTCAGAAATGGCCAGGGCACAATCTTCCGACAAACGGCGAAGGGCAGCGTCCTCCACCTGGAACAACCCATGATACACCTGGTTGCACCGTGCGTCCATTACAGCGCACAGCACGGCGCCTTCCAAAGCGATCCCGCCATAAGCAATGGCTTCCAGGGTGGAGATCCCCACACAGGGTGTATCGTTCGGCAAGGCAATTCCCTTTACACAAGAGATGCCGATTCGCACGCCAGTAAAAGAGCCGGGGCCGTGGGAAACAGCCAGCGCGTCCAATTCACTGCAGGAGCGCCCCACGTTTTCAAGCAACCCTTGCACCATGGGAAGCAGGGTTTGGCTGTGGGTCTGCTTGGTGTTCACGTAGTATTCTCCCAACAGCTTGCCGTCTTCCACAATCGCAGCTGAAGCAGCAGCGGCAGAGGAATCGATCCCCAATGTCAGCATGGTACGCCCCCTCCTTTCCATCCGTCAATGGTGATGACCCGATCCTGCTGGTTTTCCCCGGGGCGGATATCGATGGAGATCACCGTTTCCGGCAAAGCCCCTGCAATATTCTCGCTCCACTCGATGACTAGCACGCAATCGGTGTCCAAATAGTCGAAAAAGCCTGTGGAGTACAGGTCATCCCAGTTCTCCACCCGGTACATATCAAAATGTTCCAGCGTGAGCCGGCCCGAATACTCATTGACCAGGGCAAAGGTGGGGCTGGAAACCACATCACCCGCGCCCAGTCCTAGGGCAAGCCCCCGGGTAAAGGCGGTCTTCCCCGCCCCCATGCCTCCGGTAAAAGCGATCACTTCCCCACCCTTTAAGTCCTGGGCCATGCGTTGGGCCAAGGCAGCGGTTTCCTCTGGGGAATGGGTGATAAACTGTTCTGCCATATCAGAACAGGCCGTGGATCACCGCATTGTCGTCCACGTCGATCTTCTCAGCAGCAGGAACCTTGGGCAGGCCAGGCATGGTCATAATATCCCCTGCATAGGCCACCACGAACCCTGCGCCATTGGAAAGTTTCAAATCCCGGATGGTGATGGAAAAATCGGTAGGACGGCCCAACAGCTTGGCGTTGTCCGACAGAGAATACTGAGTCTTGGCCACGCACACAGGCATGGAATCGCCACCCAGAGCTTTGATGTCCTTCAGGGACTTCAAGGCTGCGTTGGTGAATACCACATCCTTAGCGCCGTAGATCTTCTGGGCAATGGCGGTGAGTTTCTCTTCCATCGTGGCCTCAATGGGATAGATGGGTGCAAAGTGGGTTTTGCCTTCATTCTCGTCCATGACACGGCAGATGGTCTGGGCCAGCTCCACACCGCCTTCGCCGCCCTTGGCAAAGACTTCGCTGAGGGCGTA
>CAJFMJ010000167.1 GCA_904391645.1 uncultured Neglectibacter sp. | reverse complement strand
TGCTTTTCCCTGGCTGGGGAGTCTCAATGACAGAGAGGCCATATTCCCGGCACAGGGCATCGGAGTCCTCCCGCATGGCACGGTAGTCCAGGCCGCTGCGGTAAAACTTCTTGCCGTCCACAAAGGACACGGTGTTGATGACGAAGTGAGAGTGCAGATGGTTCTCTTTATCCAGATGCGTTGCCACCAACACCTGATATTGGTCTCCCCAAAGCTGCCGGGCCAGCTTCACGCCGATCTCGTGCGCCATCTCTGGGGTGCACTCCCCAGGTGCGAAACTCTGGTAGCCGTGGTAAGCGATGACGCCTTTCTCCTTTCCAAAGCGCTTCTTCACCGCCTGCATCTCCTGGCGGGCGGTGGCCGGGGCACAGTGGATGCCGGTGACAAGCTGTTTCACTGGCACTCCTTCTTCTTGGACCACAGTTTTCCGCTGCTGGGTGGCGTAGCGGAGCAGGTTGGTCAAATCGGTCTTTTCGGGGTTGGCGGCATAGTCCAGGACACCGCCCAAATTTCCCCGCACCGCCCACAGGGAAGTCACCGCCATCTCACATCCTCCGGGGCAGAATCACAGCAGTGGTGATGTCCTCCACCAGCTGGTGAAATTGCCCCACGGCTTCCTCGTATGGGGCAGTGTCCACCGCGCCCTGAACCTGGGCTTGGCGAGAAATTTGTTTCAAGAGGTTTCCCACCTGGTAAAGCCGCTCCATAAAAGCATAGTAATCCGGAGGCGGGATCTCCTGGGGAACTACACCGTTTATCAGGTGGCGCAGGTATGCCTCCCGGGACAAGCCGCTGTGCTTCACCAGGGTTTGCAGGCGGGCGGCTTCTTTTGGGGCAAGCCGCACCTTGATTTCCACTTTCTTTTCTGTCACATCTTCCTCCTTTCCATGGGGTTACAGGGGCTTGGCCCCTGAGGAGTCTGTGGTTTGTCCCCAAACCACGATGCTTGCTACGAACTGACAGACCCTTCCCCGCCATGGGGCGGTTCAGCGCTCCCAACCCTTCACTGCCTGCTGACGGGCAGCTCCCAATCGGTGACACAGGGTGTCGTTGACGTCCTTGCCGAAGGACGGCGGACGGTTCTCCCCCTGGACATTTTCTGGCAGCGCAGAGAGAATGGCCTGGGCCGCCTGCTTTCCGGGAAGGTCGTTGTCCAGATGGAGAAGCACGTTCTTTACCTGTGGATGCTCTCCTAAGAAATGCTCTAAGGCTAAGGGCAGCCGTGGGGGACCTTTCTGGCTGGGACGGTACACGCCGGCCAGGGACAGCAGATTCTGTTCCCGCCAATGCACCCCGTTCATCTTGCATAAGGTGGCGTAGGACAGGGCGTCAATGGGCGCTTCAAACAGGTGGAGACTTTGGCTGTCTCCGGTCAGGGAAAAGCCAAATCGCTTGTCACTGCCGTTTAAGTCCCCGTGGAAACGGGCTTTCCCCGTCCCCCGTTGACAGCCGAACCGGGCTTTTCCCTGGGTGTCAAAACCCAGGAACACGGCGTTGTGGTGGGGAAGGCTCTCGTAAAGCCTGCCTGTCTGGATACAGTAGTCAAGGATTTCCCGGTCGATGCCCCGGCCTGTCAGGTAGGCGATTACCCGGTCGTGTGTGGGGCTGCGCTCCGGGAGCAGCAGGGTTTTAGTCCGCGGTTTTTCGGCTGGAGGCATAGAAATAGGCGGCATTGCTGCCGCCCTGCCGGAGATGGTTTCCATGGCCTCCAGAAAGGAATAGCCGTTGACCTTGATGAGATAGTCCAGGGCGCTGGCTCCGCCGATGCCACGGGAAAACCAGCACCACTTGCCGTTGGAGATCCGCAGGCTGTCGTGGGTCTTGGTGCAGTAGACGTTGCCGGACACATGGACCAGCTCTTGTGGGTCGCACTGCCGCAAATAGGTGAGTAAGTCTATCTTGCGTGCTTCTTCAATGGATTCTTTTGTGTAATAAATTGTATTTCCTCCTTTCTGCCCCAGATTTGTGATGGGGCTATGTAACAGGCATGAGAAAAGGCCCCCTTTTGGGAGCCTTCTCAAGAGAGTTATTTACTTTGCGACATTCAGATCGAAGTTCATCAGAATACTGGCTGCCTGGGCGCGAGTGGTGCTGCCCTGGGGATCGATCAAACCACTGTCCTCGTGGCCGTTAATCAAGCCATTGCCGTTGGTCCAGCTCATGGCAGTCTCGGCCCAATCACTGATGGTGTCAGCATCGGGGAATTCGGTCAGATCGCCGGTCTTGGTCAAGTCGTACTTCTTGTACTTGGCGTAGTTGTACATCATCTGAGCAAACTGCTCACGGGTGACCTTGAGGTTGGGAGCAAACTGGTTCTCCCCCATACCTGCCACCACGCCGGTGTCCTGGGCCCAGGCGATGGCGTCCAAGGACCAGTCGGGGGCGGTATCGATGTCCGTGAAGGTAGCATCTTCGGTCACTTCAGGCTTGCCCTCCAGATTGTAGAGAATCTGAGCAGTCATGGCGCGGGTCAAGTTCATCTCAGGATCGAAAGTGGTGTCGCCGGTGCCAGCCATCAGGCCGTTCTCGTAGACATACTTCACGGCGTTGTAGTACCAGGCGGTGGACTTCACATCGGTGAAGGGGAAGGTGGGTTCTTCAGGTTCTTCAGGTTTGTCGTCATCATCTCCAGGATTGGAGGGATAGACGGGTGGGTTATAGTTCCACTTAGCCGTAAAGGTCATATTCTCTTCAACAGTGACAGAATCACCTGCTTTATAGGACTCTGTACCGTCACTCCAACCTGCAAAGGTGTAGTACCCGTTGTTGGGCAAAGAAGGCAAGGTAATCTGTTCATTTGCGACTACGTTAACTGCCAAAACAATATCGTCACCATCTTTAAACTCTACTTTTTTGTGGTTTTCGGTTCCTCCACTGGTCACCAACTCCACAGAGCTGACAGTACTGCCGTTACCAGCTTCTTCAATCGCTTCGCTAAAGTTGGTAT
>CAJFMJ010000166.1 GCA_904391645.1 uncultured Neglectibacter sp. | reverse complement strand
ACTGATATATTATAATAAGGCCGGCTTTCCTTGTCAAGGCCTTTTTCGCGGGTTTTTCCCGACTGCACACGGATACACACTGAAAAGGCGGCCGTTTGGCCGCCTTTCGTGGGATGTCTGTTTTGCCTGGGGCCTTATTTGGCCACGTACTCCTTCACGCTCTCGGGGATCTCCTCGTCGGCAGCGGAAATGGAGAGCACAAAGTTGGCGCCGGACTCCTTCTCCAGCTTCTTCAGGTCGGTCACCAGCAGGTCCACAACCTCAGCGCCGGTGCCGGTGATCTTCAGTGTGGAGTCCACAAAGATATCGGTCACGTCGTAGTTGCCGGCACAAATGCCAGCCAGGAAGCCGTACAGGCCCTTGCCGCCCTTCACGTCGTAAGCGTCGATGTCCACCAGGCGGGCAGCGTGAGAAATATCATAGGTAAGCTTCAGGCCCTTCTCCACAACCACCACGTTGCCGTTGGACTTCTCCACAGCGGCGTTGGCCAGGTCGATGAGTTTCTTGGTCTTGCCGGAGCCTTTTTTACCAGTTAAAAGAGTGATCATACTACAACTCTCCTTTATTTTATTATTCCGCCCCAGGGGAGCGGGGGGGTGCGTTTTACTTTCCGCCTCAGCGGGACAGGCGCTTCTCCAAAGCGGCCTTGGCATCCTCGTAGCCGGGCTTGCCCAGCAGGGCGAACATATTCTTCTTGTAGCTTTCCACGCCGGGCTGGTCGAAGGGGTTTACCCCCAGCAGGTAGCCGGAAATGGCGCAAGCCTTCTCGAAGAAGTAGATCAGCTGGCCCAAGGAATCCTCGGAGAAATCGGAAACATGGAGAACCACGTTGGGCACGCCGCCGTCGTTGTGGGCCAACACAGTGCCCTCAAAAGCCTTTTCGTTGATAAAGGCCATGGTGCGGCCTTCCAGGTAGTTCAGGCCGTCCACATCGGTGGGGTCGTTGCCCAGGGTGATCTGGTGCTTGGGCTCGTCGATGAGCACCACGGTTTCAAACAGGGTGCGGCGGCCATCCTGGATATACTGGCCCATGGAGTGCAGGTCGGTGGAGAAGATCACAGAGGCCGGGAACAGGCCCTTGTTGTCCTTGCCCTCGCTCTCGCCGTAAAGCTGCTTCCACCACTCGTTCATCATAGCATAGCAGGGCTCATAGCTGACCATGACCTCGGTGCACTTGCCCTTGTTGTAAAGGATGTTGCGGGTGGCAGCATACTTGTAGCAATCGTTTTCAGAAAGGTTGGGAGTGTTGTAGAGTTCCATAGCTTTGGCAGCACCGGCCATCAAAGCGTCGATGTCGGCCCCGGCCACAGCGATGGGCAGCAGGCCCACGGCGGTGAGCACGGAATAGCGGCCGCCCACATCGTCGGGCACCACGAAGGTTTCGTAGCCCTCTTCGTCGGCCAGGTGCTTCAACGTGCCACGGGCTTTGTCGGTGGTGCAGAAGATGCGCTCACGGGCACCCTCTTTGCCATATTTCTTTTCCAGCAGCTCACGGAACACCCGGAACGCAATGGCGGGCTCGGTGGTGGTGCCGGACTTGGAGATCATATTGATGGAAACATCTTTCCCCTCGCACAGGGACACCAGTTCCGCCAGGGCGGTGGAGCTGATACTGTTGCCGGCGAAATAGATGGCCGGGGTATCCTTGCGCAGGTCGTTGTATTTATCGGACTTCAAAAACTCGATGGCAGCCCGGGCTCCCAGATAGGAACCGCCGATGCCGATGACCACAAACACATCGGAATTGCCCTGGATCTTCTTGGCAGCAGCCTTGATGCGGGCGAACTCCTCCTTGTCATAATCGCTGGGAAGGGTGACCCAGCCCAAAAAATCGTTGCCCATGCCCGTTTTGGACATCAGCAGCTCATGAGCAGTTTTTACCTGGGGCTCGATGGCCTCATACTCGTGCTGGGAAACAAAGCCATTCAGATAACCGGTTTCCAATTTCAGCGGCATTGCAAATAACCTCCTTGTTGCGCATCCCGGGACATAACTCCCCTCTCCCCCGGAAAGCCCATTGGCAGAGCCAATTTTTGTTCTGCAGAGAAGGGAGGGTAAGTACTTTGTGCTTCTATTCTACAATAAGTTGATGGAATTTGCAAGTTACTGCCGCACTCTTTCCAAAAAAGTTACAATCCTTCCACACAAGGCCCCTCACAGTGCAAAGAGGGCTTGAAGCAGGTATCCTAAAGCCGCCGTAAAGGTGACCTCCGCCACATCTTCCGCCGCTGTGATCTTTGTTTCCGCCAAGGTTTCACCGTTGAGCGAATAGCGCACCGTACCGATCCAGTCCCCTTTTGCCACAGGGGCGGTCAACTCCCGCCAGAGGACCTGGGTTTCCACTTGGCCGGTTTCCCCTGCTTCCAAAAGCAGCTTGGGGCTTTCCTCCGCCTGGGCACCCACATCCGGGACCATCCCCCGGGCCACAGGGACACGTTCCAGTGCGGGGCTCTCCGGCACGGTGATCTTCCAGTTGGCAAAGCCGTAATCCAACAGGGCGGCGGCATCCTGGAACCGGTGCTCCGTGGAATCTGCCCCCAGCACCACGGCGATCAGCTCCAGGCCGTCCCGCTGGGCTGTGGCGGTGATGCAGCTGCCCGCCTGGCCGGTGGTGCCGGTCTTCAGCCCGGTGATGCCCTGGTAGGTGCGAATCAGCTTGTTGGTGTTCACCAGCTGGGTCGCCCCATCCCGGACGGAATCCATCCAGGTGAGGGTGTAGTCGAAGATTTTCTCGTGGCGGATCAGCTCCCGGCTCATCAAGGCCACGTCGTAAGCGCTGGTCAAGTGGCCCTCTTCATCCAGGCCGTTGCAGTTTTTAAAGGTGGTGTCGTTCATGCCCAGGGAAAGGGCTTTTTCATTCATCTTGGCCACAAAGGCGTCCTCGCTGCCGGCTACCGCCTCTGCCAACACCACAGCGGCATCGTTGGCGCTCATGATCACGGTGGCTTTCAGCAAATCGTCCACAGTC
>CAJFMJ010000165.1 GCA_904391645.1 uncultured Neglectibacter sp. | reverse complement strand
TTTTTTGCAAGGGTGAGTGGAATCGGGACGCTGATTCGTATTCCTGGTGAAAGCCCCTCAAGGGGAGAACTTCCAAGGAGGAATACAACATGAAAAAATTGATCGCATTAGTGATGGCAGGAATGATGGTAGTCAGTTTGGGAACCACCGCTTTGGCGGCCGGCGGCCACCATGGCAGAGGGGCCGGCAGCGGCCAGGGTCAGGGCATGGGTCAGAACTGGGTAGACGCCGACGGCGACGGCGTGTGTGACAACTACCAGAACGGTGGCCGTGGCCAGGGCAGCGGCTCCGGCCAAGGGCATAGAGGTCACTGGAATAGAGAGTGAAACAAAAAGAAAAAGGAGGCGCAAACGCGCCTCCTTTTCTCTTTTAAGGGGGTAACAGTGTCCGCAAATGAACACTGTTCTTTACCAAAAGAGCTTGCTACAATGGAGCAAAACGTATGTGAGGTAAATGCCCGATGGAAAGGTTTCGAATTCCCTGTAAAATACCCAAGGCCCCGCCCAGCACAACCAAGTCCATCCGTTTCCCCAATGCGTTGGTGGAGCAGGTGGAACAGGCAATCCAAAGGACAGATTGCACTTTTTCCGCTTTTGTGTTGGAAGCAGTGCGGTTTGCCCTGGAACATTCAGAGCAGGAGGAAACACCACCCTATCACGGTTGATCTTTCAGGTTTACTCGGTAAGGGGGGCTTTTTCTTTCCGCCGCATTTCCCGCCAGATGGTCAGCAGCATGGTGATGTAGCAGGCGCCGCCGCCGATGAAGTTGGAGATGGGTTCCGCCAGGAACACGCCGGTGACCCCCAGGCCCAACAGGTGGGGCAGCAGCAGGGTGAGCGGCGCCACAATGACCACCTTCCGGAACAGGGAGAAGAACACAGCCTGTTTGGAGCGCCCCAAGGCCACGGCCGCCGATTGCCCGGCCATTTGCAGGCTCATCATGAAAAAGCCGAAGAAATAGATGTGCATACTGGGCACGGCGGCTTCCCGCAGGGCGGTTTCGTTGCTGAACAGGCCGATGAAAAACCGGGGGAACAAGAACAGCAGCAGCCACACCACGGTGGTGTACACCACGCAGAGGATGGTGGTGAACAAAATGCCGGTGCGCACCCGTTTGTACTCCTTTGCGCCGTAGTTAAAGCCCATCACCGGCTGGGCAGCGTTGGTCACACCGTTGATGGGGGTGGAAACCACCTCCCGCACGGAGTTGATGATGGTCATGACGCCCACGTACAGGTCGCCGCCAAAGGTTTGCAGGGTGGAGTTGCAGGCCACCTGGACAATGGAGTTGGTGATGGCCATGACGAAGCTGGAAAAGCCCAGGCCGATGATCTGCCCCACCAGCTTCAGCTGGAGCTTCATGGCGGAGGGCTCCAGACGGATGAGGGTGCGCTTGCCCCGCAGGAAGGACACCGCCCAGACGGTGGAGAAAAACTGGGCGATGATGGTGGCCAAAGCCGCCCCTTGCACCCCCATGTCCAGCAGGAAGATGAAAATGGGGTCCAGCACGATGTTGGTCACTGCCCCCAGCAGCACGGTCATCATGCCCTTGCGGCCAAAGCCCTGGGCGTTGATGAAGTTGTTCATCCCCAGGCCGATCATCACAAACACGCTGCCGCACAGGTAGATGGTGATGTAACCGTTGGCGTAGGGGTAGGTGGCGTCGCTGGCGCCAAAGGCGTACAGCAGCGGCTGTTTGATCAGCAGGATCACCGCCGTCAGCACCACGCCGGTGCCCACCAACAGGGCAAAGGTGTTGCCCATGATGACCCGGGCCTTTTCCAGGTTGCCCCGGCCCCGCTCAATGGAGAACAGGGGCGAACCTCCCATGCCGAACAGGTTGGCAAAGGCCGTCACAATGGAGATGATGGGGAAGGTCAGCCCCAGGCCGGTGAGGGCGTTGCCGGAGGCGTCGGGCAGGCGGCCAATGTACATCCGGTCCACCACGCTGTACAGCACGTTGATCAGCTGGGCTACCGTCATGGGCACGGCCAGGCGCAGGATGTTCCCCGCCACGCTGCCTTTGGAAAAGTCGTTGGTTTGGGTGGTTGTCATGGTGTGGTGATCGGTCCTTTCTGGGGTGGGCTGGATGCAGCGCCGTTTTTTTCATTTTACAAGAATTTGACAAAACTTGCAAGGGTGGGAGCCTTTCCACTGGCTGCCTGGAGGGCGGTGGGTTTTGTTCACATTCCACAGAGCGGGGGGCGGCTGTGGAAAAACAGGGAAAAACCTGGGCAAATCCGCCGGTTCTGAGAAACTCGGGCTTTTCAAAAAGCGGGATCGGTGGTATAATAAATCGGTTAATGCGAAGAGCAGAATTTCGGCGCCCCTGTGTGGGGCTGGGGCGGCTTCCCTGCGGAGGGAGGCCCAGTTCAAGAAAGGATCGATGGGATTTCATGGCAAAGAGAGAGAATTTGCGCAACGTGGCCATCATTGCCCACGTTGACCACGGCAAGACCACCCTGGTGGACCAGCTGTTGCGGCAGAGCGGCATTTTCCGCCAGAACGAGGCTGTGGCAGAGCGCGTGATGGACTCCAACGATTTGGAGCGGGAGCGGGGCATCACCATCCTGTCCAAGAATACGGCGGTGATGTATCACGATATCAAGATCAACATTGTGGACACCCCCGGCCACGCCGACTTTGGCGGCGAGGTGGAGCGCGTGCTGCAAATGGTGGACGGCGTGCTGCTGCTGGTGGACGCCTTCGAGGGCTGTATGCCCCAGACCCGGTTCGTTTTGAAAAAGGCGCTGGCCCTGGGCAAGAAGCCCTTGGTGGTGCTCAACAAGATCGACCGGCCCGGCGCCCGTCCCGCAGAAGTGGTGGACGAGGTGCTGGACCTGTTCATTGAACTGGGCGCCAACGACGACCAGCTGGACTTCCCCGTGTGCTATGCCTCCGCCCGGGACGGCTATGCCACCCTGGACCCCGCCACTCCCGGCACCGACATGACCCCCCTGTTTGAGATGATCGTCAAA
>CAJFMJ010000164.1 GCA_904391645.1 uncultured Neglectibacter sp. | reverse complement strand
TTGTGATCGATATATGCCACACTGCGCTCTGTTTTTACCCGGGGTACACCCATCGCCTCAAACTCTAAGTAGGCCATGGTGCCGGTGGCGTCCTGGGTGAGGGTTTGATCAATGCGCAAACCAATGTCCTCGCCCACGTTCATCTGGCCGCTTACCAGATGCTCTGCAATGATCTTTTGTGCAAGGGTCTTGCCCATGGGAATCCTCCCTTTCTTAGTGGAATAAAAAAGCTCTTTTCTGGTTTAATGTAATGAAACTCTATGGAATATTATCGCTGAAAACAGGGGGCTTGTCAATGTTTTGTCCAAGTTTTTGCGGAAATGGCAGTTTCTTTTTAGAGAAACGCCATCTCTTTCAAGAAGAAGATCAGCAGGAACATGGTCCCAATGGAAAGAATGGAGCCAAATACCACAAGCTGTCCAGCCAGCTTGTCGTCACCGCCCATCTGTTGGGCCATGGTGAAGGACGACACTGCAATGGGAGCTCCAAATACCGTGAGTAGAACAGCCAACGGCGCATCCCGAAAGCCCAGTAGCAAGGCAATCCCCAGGAACAGGGCGGGGAACACCACCAGCTTTGCGCTCAGGGTGATGACCAGTTCTTTGACGTAGCGGCCCACATCACCAAAGCTGAAGGAGGCGCCCAAAATCACAAAGGCCAGTGGGGTGGAGATGGAGGAAAGGTCCTCCATGGTGTCGTAAATGGGGGTAGGGATGGGGATTTGGAACACCACAAACAAGATGCCCAGCACGGAGCCAATGATCAACGGGTTCGTCACAATGCCAAAGAGGATCTTCCCAATGTTGGGACGCTTTCCATTAAACAGCTCCAGGGAAATCACGGCCAGCACATTGTAAAGGGGGATGATCACCGCAATGAGGATAGATGCCAGACCGGCAGCTGTGTCCCCAAACAGCGCCGTGCTGATGGGGATGCCAAACAGCACAAAATTGCTGCGGAACATCCCTTGGAGCATCACACCGCGCCGGGAGTTGTCCTTTTCCAGCAGCACTGCCAAACAGAGGGAGAGCACAAATTGAATGAGTACCCCTGACACGGCATACAGTAAAAGCTGGGAGTTGAAACTTTCCGTAATCTCAGTGTTGTAGATATTGCAAAACACCAACAGAGGCAAGAAGATCTTGAAGATCACCTTGTTCACCTGTTTGACGGAAGTTTCATTCATCATCCCGGTCAATTTGATGACATACCCCAAGGCCATCAAAAGGAACAGGGGCAGCACAATTTCCAAGGAAAGGATTAAACTATCCATCCAGCGCCACGCTCCTTCTACACAAAATGTTGAGATGCGATAAAATTATACCACCAAACTAAGGGAGAAGTAAAGGGAACTTCCCGAGAGAAGGAAAGCTTTTTACTTGCCCTTATAGGAAACTGATGGTATAATAAGATAGTTTTCCTGTGCCTTCCGGATTTTTCGGCTTGCTGTATGATTTTGGCCCATTCAGGCAGACTATCCTTTGTAAAGGAGGATACTGCCATGAAACAGGTTGAAGAAAACAAACTGCGCCGGAAAATGCGCAACGCTTTGGAAGAGCCCCAAGAAGGGGAGGACACTGGGTACTCCAGCGAGAGCCCGCGGATGGAAGACGGCTGCGTCACCACCCGGCGCAATGGCCGGTCGATCCATTGCCTGACCATCATCGGCCAGATTGAGGGCCACTATATCCTGCCCAGCCAAAACAAGACCACCAAGTATGAGCACGTGATCCCCCAAATTGTGGCGGTGGAAGAAGACCCCAACATCGATGGGCTTTTAATGCTTTTAAACACGGTGGGAGGCGACGTGGAAGCGGGCTTGGCCCTGGCGGAGCTGGTGGCCGGCATGAAAAAGCCCACGGTTTCCCTGGTGCTGGGAGGAGGCCACTCCATTGGAGTGCCGCTGGCTGTAGCGGCCAAACGGTCCTTTATTGCGGAGTCAGCCTCCATGACCATCCATCCTGTGCGGATGAACGGCCTGGTGTTGGGGATCCCCCAAACGCTGGAGTATTTCCAGCGGATGCAGGACCGGATCACCAATTTTGTCACCCAAAACTCCAATATCACGAAAGAGCGTTTTACAAGCCTTTCCATGAACACCCAAGAGCTGGTGATGGACGTTGGAACCGTTTTAGACGGCCCTGACGCCGTGGAGGAAGGGTTGATCGATTCTTTGGGCTCCCTCTCCGACGCCATCGATTGTCTGGAAAAAATGATCGACAAGGAGAAAAAACGCAAAAGCACCACCAAAAAGAAAAAAACAGAGTGACACACCGGCGGTTTTTCCGCCGTTACATAGGAGGAGATTATGACTATTTTCGAAGCCATTATCCAGGGCATCATCCAAGGGGCTACCGAGTTCCTGCCTGTATCCAGCAGCGGCCATCTGTCCATTTCCAAGCATCTGTTTGGCATTGAAATGCCGGGCATCCTGTTTGACGTGATGCTCCACCTGGGCACTTTGATCGCTGTGGTGTTTGTCTATCGGGAGCTGATCTGGCGGTTGATCAAGGAGTTTGGAGCCTTGTGCGTGGACATCGCCCACCGCAACTTCAAATGGAGCGAGATGAACCAGGACCGCCGGTTGATCTTTATGCTGATCATAGGCCTTGTTCCGCTGTTTTTGCTGTTTTTGCCCATCCCCGGTACGGGCATGGATATCAAAGGGCTGTCGGATATGTTGGGGTCTGATTCGGACATCGTGGTGGAAGGGCTTGCCCTGTTGGCCACCAGCGCCCTACTTTTCGCGGGGATCGCTGCCAACAAGCAGATGAAAGAATCCCATCGGCGCAAAGACGCTTCCGGCCGCATCGTAACCAGCAAGGGCCGGAAAAAGATCCACACGGTGGACGCCATCCTCATCGGCATCACCCAGTGTGTGGCGGCTGTGTTCCCGGGGCTTTCCCGGTCTGGCTCCACGCTGTCGGTAGGCTTGCTCCGGGGCATTAACCAGCAGACCGCCTTGGATTATTCCTTTGTGCTGGGGATCCCCTCTCCATTGCCGCTGCGGCGCTGGTATCTGTGTTCGACATGGGTGACCAGGTAGGCGCAGTAGGGGCGGCTCCTTTGATTGCCGGCATTATCACCGCAGCTGTGGTGGGTTTCTTGGCCATCAAACTGCTCAAGTGGATTGTCACCACCAATAAGCTTCACATTTTTGCATTTTACACATTGATCGTCGGGGCACTGATCGTGGTCATCGGCATCATCGAACATATCACAGGGAACAACTTGTTTACCGGCTTGCCCTTGTAAGGGAGTCGCGTGCTGGTTGAGGCTTGAGATCGGAGGGAGAAGTTTGCCCGCGAAAAAAAGTACATCGTCTGCAAAGAAGAAGCCGGCATCCAAGAGGACCCCGCCGGCCTCTTCCTCGAGAAAGAGATCTACCACTTCCCGGGGTGGCAGGAAACCCCAAGATACCCACCTGACCGCAGAGGCCATCCGCCAGAAGAACCAGGTCCGGGCGGTGGTGTTGTTTGCCTGCGCCATTTTGCTGGGGTGCCTGGTGCTGATCCCCGGGGACAACCTTTGGCGTTGGGTGCACAATGCCGTTTTGGGTATTTTTGGAAGCTGGGCTTTGCTGTGGCCAGTTTTGATGATCTACGTTGCGGTGATCACCGCCATGGAAAAGCCCCGGGGTTCCATCAGCGGGAAAGTCTGGATGACGGTCGTGGTGATCGTCCTCTTTTGCGCCACGGGGTTCATCTTTGGGAAGCGGAATATCCCGGAGGAATTGAATTTTTGGGAGTACATAGCGTACCTGTACACCGACAATTCTGGAACGGGTGGCGGCGTGATCGGCGGGATCTTGGGCTTGCCCTTGATCCAGGCCGCTGGCTTGGTAGGTGCCCGGATCGTGGTGGTATTGCTGCTCTTTGTTGCGGTGATGATCCTGACCGGCACTACGTTGATCGGTCTGTTTCGAACCATCAAACGGCCGGTGGACATGGTCAGTGAGGGGCTGGAAACCGCCCGCCAGCGCAGGGAAGAGGAACGGCTTATCTTGGAAAGGGATGCGCAAATCGACGTACCCTTAGAAGACCAGATGCCGGCTCATCCTGTGCGCTCGGAAGCACCTGCCCCGCTTTTCCCGCCGCCTCCTGAAAAGAAAAAGAAGGAAAAGAAAAAC
>CAJFMJ010000163.1 GCA_904391645.1 uncultured Neglectibacter sp. | reverse complement strand
CGGAAAGGAAGGAAGGGTATGGCCAGGCTTTGCCCGCTGTTTTCCGGCAGTTCGGGGAACAGCTATTACATAGGCTCCCGCAGTGCCGGGTTGCTGATCGATGCCGGACGCAGCGCCCGGCAGCTCACCCAGATGCTGGACCGCTGCGGCATTGACCCCTTGGCGATCCAGGGCATTTTGATCACCCACGAACACAGCGACCACATTGCCGGGGTGCGGGTGTTCGCCAAGAAATATGGCATCCCCGTGTTTGCCTCTCAGGGGACGCTGCTCTCTATGGAGTCCTCCTTAGAGGGGGTGGAACGCTGGGTGCTGGAAGGCCCGTTGGAACTGGCGGGGATGAAAGTGACGCCTTTCCCAACGCCCCACGACAGCGCCCAATCCCTGGGGTTCCGCATCACCACGGCGGACCACCGGGAGTTTGCCCTGGCCACCGACCTGGGGGAGGTGACCAGCTGTGTGCGGGACCATCTTCTGGGTGCGGAGTTTGTGGTGGTGGAGTCCAACCACGACCGGGAAATGCTCCGTAATGGGGCGTACCCCGCCTATCTCAAACGGAGGATCTTGTCCTGCCGGGGGCACCTGTCCAACAGGGACTGCGCCGCTCTCCTGCCGCAGCTGGTGAAAGCAGGGGCGAAGCGGTTCTTGCTGGCCCATCTCAGCCGGGAGAACAATACCCCTTCTCTGGCAGGGCAGACGGCCGTTGCAGCTTTGGCTGGTGCCGGATACCAGCAAGGGGTGGACTATTGGCTGGAAGTGGCCTCCCCGGAAAACGGGGAAGGGAAAAGCATCATCTTTTAGGAGGGAAGCGTCATGCTGGGCGTGAAGCTGATTTGTGTGGGAAAGCTGAAAGAGGCCTACTGGCGGGACGCGGTGGCGGAATATGAAAAGCGTCTGCGGCCCCTGTGCAAATGGGAGCTTATCGAGCTGCCAGAAGCCCGTCTGCCCTCCGAGCCCTCCCAAGGGGAGATCGACGCTGCCCTGGAAAAAGAGGGGGAGCAGATCCTTCGCCACGCCGTGGGAAAGATCTACCCCCTGTGCATTGAGGGGAAACTGCTGGACTCCCCGGGGCTTGCCAAGCGTCTGGCAGGGGCCATGCAGTCCCCTGGCGCGGTGAGCTTTGTCATCGGCAGTTCCTTTGGGCTGTCCCCCAGGGTGAAGGCCGCTGGGGAGGGGCTTTCCATGTCCCCCATGACCTTTCCCCACCAGCTGGCCCGGGTGATGCTCTGCGAGCAGATTTACCGGGGTTTCCAGATCTTGGGGAACACCAAATACCACAAATAAAAAGGGCCTCCGGTTTTCCGGAAGCCCTTTCTTTGTTTGAGAAGGAGTCACACGTCTAACTTCATGTCGCCGTCTTTGACCCAGCCCAGTTTTCGCAGGCCCAGGTTGATGACCCAGGACAGCACTGCCGGGAGCACAAAGCACAGCAGCACCAGCCCTACCCAGTCCATGGGGGTGATGGCGGCCTTCAAGCCGGTAGCCACGTCATTTACCCAGCCATCGATGACGCCGATCTGCCCCACCAGGCCGCAGGTGCCCATGCCGCTGGAGATGGGCGCGCCGTTCATTTCCAAGTGGAACACACAGGTGGCCAGGGGCCCGGTGATGGCCGAGGCCAAGGTGGGGGCGATCCAGATCCGGGGATTCTTGATGATGTTGGGCACTTGCAGCATGGAGGTGCCCAGACCCTGAGCCACCAAGCCGCCCCACTTGTTTTCCCGGAAGCTGATGACAGCAAAGCCAACCATTTGGGCGCAGCAGCCTGCCACAGCGGCTCCGCCGGCCAGGCCAGTCAGCGTCAAGGCGGCGCAGATGGCCGCGCTGCTGATGGGCAGGGTCAAAGCAACGCCCACCAACACGGACACCACAATGCCCATGAGGAAGGGCTGCAGGTTGGTGGCCCACATAATCAGCTGCCCCACCGCGGAAGCGGCAGCGCCGATGGGAGGCGCCAGCACATAGGCCAGCAGCGCCCCGGAGAGGATGGTCACCAGGGGGGTGACCAGGATGTCCACCGGGGTCTTTTTGCTCACCAGCTTGCCCAGTTCCGCGGCAATGATGGCCAGCACCAAAACCGCCAGAGGGCCGCCGTCCCCGCCCAAGGTGTTGGCTGCGCTGCCAACTGCTGCCAAGGAGAACAGCACCAGGGGCGGCGCCTTCAAAGCGTAGCCGATGGCCACCGCCATGGCGGGGCCGGACATGGCCTTGGCAAAGTTGCCGATGTCCGTCAGCAGGGGCACGCCCAGCTGGGTGCCCAGGGTGGAAATGATGGTGCCAATGAGCAAAGAGGCGAACAGGCCTTGAGCCATGGCGCTCATGGCGTCCACGAAGTAGAGGTTCAGATAGGACTTGACAGTATCCCAGCCGTTGCCCTTGCGGAGGGCTGGGGTTTGTTTGGTATCTTCCAAAAGTATCTTCCCTTCCGTATAGGGAGGGAGCGGAGAAAAACCGTGGGAGCGGAGTTCCTCCGTTCCTTCTCAGTGGTTTTTCTGTACCTTTTCCCGCTGCCAGGCACAGGCGAATGCTGCGGGGATCTATATTGGCTATGTTGCCTGGGAAAGATGTCCGTTTTCCACCTGGAGATCGCCTGCCGGAGGTTTTCCGGCACTGCTGGTCGTCCCCAAGGCCTTACTGGCGGTACGCCCTTCCCGGGCCGTTTTGGGTTCAAGCCTTATGATACCACATTTTAGAAAAGAAGGAAAGGGGCGAAAAAAGGACCCAGGGCATTTGCCCTGAGCCCTTTTCCACAATGGCTGGGATTCTCTTAGATCACGCCCTGAGCCAGCATGGCATCGGCAACCTTCTGGAAGCCGGCAATGTTGGCGCCCATGACGTAGTTCTTGGGATGGCCATACTTCTCGGCAGCCTCGTCGGCAGACTTGAAGATGTTCTCCATGATGCCCTTGAGCTTCTGGTCCACTTCCTCGAAGGTCCAGGAGAGGCGCTCGCTGTTCTGGGTCATCTCCAAAGCGGAGGTGGCCACGCCGCCGGCGTTGGCAGCCTTGCCGGGGGCAAACAGCAC
>CAJFMJ010000162.1 GCA_904391645.1 uncultured Neglectibacter sp. | reverse complement strand
CTGCTGGAGCACATTGTTCTGGAGAACGGTGATATGAAGGCAGTCAACTCTGCGGAGCACCAGGCTGTGCTGCCCAAGACAGTCACGGACCGGGACCAGCTGCAAGACGGCATCCTGCAGAGCAAGCTGAGCAAGACCAGCTGGAACGTGATCCGCCTGGGCCGTTAAAGCCGGCGGGAGCGCATACATTAAAACAGATACCACAATTTTATAAAAGGGGGCTGCTGCACTGCGCAGTGGCCCTTTTTGTTGGCCTAAAAATTCCCCCAGGGACTACCGGATAGCGGCGTGTTCCCTGAGGGCTTTTGTTTTACGGAAAAAGAAAAGAGGCCCCGCGGCCCCTTTCCTTTTTCCGTTCTTTCCAATAAAACTCTACTTATAACCCCAAATCGTATGCCTTTAACACCATGGTGCAGGCTTGGGCCCGCTGGGCGTTGCTCTTGGGAGCAAAGGTGTTGTCGCCCATGCCAGTGACGATCCCCAGGTCCCGGCAGGCATACACGGCACTCTTGGCCCAGGAGGCGATTTCACTGTCATCGTTAAATGCGGCGGAGTTGCCGCTGCTGGACAGCCCGGCGGAGTTGGCCAGGGCTACACAGATCTGCTCACGGGTGATGGAGTTGGAAGCCCCAAAGGTGCCGTCACCCATACCGCTCATGTAGCCTTTGGAAGCCACCCAGTTGATGGCGCCGGAATACCAGTCGGTAGCGGACACGTCGGAGAAACGGCTTGTCCCGCTATAGGCGGAGGTGTCCACACCAGCCAGGTTGGCAAGGGCTGCGGCAAATTCCGCCCGGGTGATGTTGTTGCACGGGTCGAATTCGTCGCCCCGGCCACTGAATAACCCGGCGCTCACAGCCCGGTCCACAAAGGTGAAGTACCAATCTTCGGAGGTGAAGTCCGTGAACAAGGTGCCACCGGCAAAGGTAATGGTGGCCATGGGGCTTGTCCAATCCCCCTGGACTGCTACGGCCCGGTAGGTGCCGCTGGTGTACAGAGGGCCGGTGTACAGGGTGCTCTCGGCTGTGGGATGGGTGCCATCGGTGGTGTAGCGGATTTCAACCCCTTCCCCTGCGGAGATGACCAGGGCCCCGTTTTCCACGGAGAACACCGGCTGGCTCAGGGGGGATTCCTGCTCCACATACAGGGAACACACATAGCCTTCCCGGCCACTTTCTGTGACGACGGAGTACCACTGGTCGGTGGTGGAGGTTTTATCGGTGATGGTTTCACCGGTGACAGTCCCCAAGATCTGCAGACGGTCGTTCCGGTACAGGGTGGCAAGGCGCTGGGACTGGGTGGTGGGTTCCTGGCGCAGGGACACGCCGTTGCCGGTGACAAGGCCGTTGAGCTCTGTTTCATCGGGCTTTTCCACATCCACCAGATCCTGGGTGGAATCCTTACCGCTGTACCCCAGGCTGGAAAGCTGCTGGGCAACAGCTTGGGCGGAAACATACTCTTGGCTGAGGGTAGGCGCTTCCGGAGAATCGGAGGTCAGAGGGGCCCCGGTGGAATCCAGGGCAACGCCATCGCTGCCAACGGTGATACCGTCCACTGTGGTATCCACGTCGTACTGGCAGTTGGTGTAGTGGTAGAGGGCGCCGTTAAACTGGTACCATCCGTTGGAGGGGTATTGGGTGCCGTTGTCGAACACGTGCCAAGCGGTCCAGTCGCGGCCGCTGCCCTCCACAGGCTCCATGCGCATATTGGTGTTGTAATCGCTGTTGTCCACTGCCATGTTGTTGCCAATATAAATGCCGATGTGGCTGTAAATGCCGGTTTCAGGATCGTTGTAGTCGGGCATGGTCAGCACCAGGCCGTGGATGCGGGGGATGCCGTACAGCTCATCGATGTCCCCGGAGAACACACAGTTGTATTTTACTTGGGAGGTGGCCCCGCCGTAACAGCCCGCTTCCGCGCCCAGGTCTTTAAAATAGGAATAGATCAACCCGGCACAGTCGGTGACCCGAACGCCGTCGGAATTGGTTTCGCCCTTGCCGCCGTAGGAATACAGCCAGCCTTCGTTGTAAGCTTTGATGCCGTGTTCCCCCAGCCCCAGGGAAGTGGGGGTGCCGGCTGCCTGTGCGGACAGGGTCCAGGCGGTCAGGGATGTGATGAGAAGCGCCAGCGCCAACAGCAGGCACAGGGGCTTCCGGACAGGTCTTGCCATATGTTTTGCCATAGTTTCGTTGCCTCCTAATCATCCGTGGGATTTCCTCGGATCTGCCTCTGTCCCCCATGGACAGGGCCTCTATGTCGTTCCAGTTGCGGGCTTTTACAATGGTTACAAATTGGTAACAGGATACCACAAAATTCGATGGGATGCAACCCCGGGCGAGAAATAAGCGGAAATTATTTTCACTGGTTTTCTTTTTTATGGCATTTCCAAGGGTTGACATTGCCGAAAGATTCGGGGATAATGAAAACGAAAAAGGCTTGATTATGTAAAATCCCGGAAGGGTTTCCGTGGTTGCAGAAAGGGGTTTGTGAAGATGAAAAAAATGGCGACGAGATGGTGCGTCTTGCTTTTGGCAGTGCTGCTGGTGACCGCTGCTTTCCCGGCAGGCGCCCTGGCCCAAGAGGGGGGCATTGCCTCGGATGGGGCCGGTACCGTATACCAGTGGGGCGATGGGGAAACCGGCTTTTCTCTGCGGGAAACCCAGGACACCCTGGGCGGTGGGGAACTGGGCGTCACCAGCGCCCAAACCTTCCAGGCCCCTTTGGGCTCCTACGACGACGGCTCTCTGTATGGGCAGCTCACCACTCGGCAGAAAGCTTGTTACAACGCCTTGGCGTCCATCACTTTGGAGCAGATTTTGGCGGCTGACGATACCGACGGCTACCGCCAGGTGAAGGCCCAGGTGGAAGGGCTTTCCGGGCTGTCTTTGACCGGGACGATCCGGGACTATGCCTTCTCCCCGGATTCCGCTTCCAAGGCCCTGTACCGGGGGCTGTATACGGACATCTGTGCCGCCATCACCGCCCTGCGGTACGACAAGCCGGAAGCCCTGTGGCTTTCGGATATGCGGTACGGCGT
>CAJFMJ010000161.1 GCA_904391645.1 uncultured Neglectibacter sp. | reverse complement strand
CCATGCGGTGCAAGCGTATGTCGAAGCTCGCGGTTACTCGGTGGTACGAGAATTCGTCGGCCACGGAGTAGGTGCGAAGCTCCATGAAGACCCCAGCGTCCCCAATTACGGCACACCCGGAAGGGGTGTGCGGCTGATGCCCGGAATGGTCATCGCCATCGAGCCCATGGTGAACATGGGTAAGCCCGGGGTGGAAATCCTGGACGACGGCTGGACCACCATTACCCGGGACGGAAGCCTTTCCGCCCACTTTGAGCACACGGTGGCCATCACCTCCGATGGACCGGTACTCCTCACCGCATTGGATTGAGGCGGCCCATGGAGTGGAAACGAGGCCAGGTGGCAAGGTCCCTTGCCGGCCATGATAAAGGCAGCTTTTTCACGGTGCTGGAGGTGGCCCCCCCCTATGGGGTGGTGGCCGACGGCAAACGCCGCCCCCTGGAACGCCCCAAGCGGAAGAAACTCTTCCACCTGGCGCCCACGGGGACAGTCCTCCCGGAAGAGGCCCTGAAAACCAATCGAAGCATACGCAGCGCCTTGCGGCCCTTTCAAGATGCCGCGGCGAAGTGAAGTACGGAGGTTTTTTCTATGTCAAAGCAGGACGTAATTGAAGTGCAGGGGGTCGTGAAGGAAGCGCTCCCCAATGCCACATTCCAGGTAGAGCTTCCCAACGGGCACACAGTGCTGGCCCACATTTCCGGCAAGCTGAGGATGAACTTCATCCGCATTTTGCCTGGCGACAAGGTCACCATGGAAATGTCACCCTATGACCTGACCAAGGGCCGGATCACTTGGCGCTCGAAATAAGTGTAATCCACAGAATTACTGACGTATCCCACTGAAAAGGAGGGCACATCATGAAAGTCAGACCTTCTGTTAAGAAAATGTGCGAAAAATGCAAGATCATCAAGCGTAAGGGCAAAGTCATGGTCATCTGTGACAACCCCAAGCATAAGCAGCGCCAGGGCTAAGCCCTGCCGCAATACCATGGAGGTGTAAGAATGGCTCGTATTTCCGGTATCGACTTACCCCGTGACAAGCGGATCGAGATTGCCCTTACCTATATTTACGGCATCGGCCGCAAGACTGCGACCAACATCTGCGCCGCTACTGGCGTAGATCCCGACATCCGCGTCCGGGACCTGTCTGAAGATGATACAGCGAAACTGAGAGATTATATTGACAAGAACTGCCATGTGGAGGGCGACCTCCGCCGGGACGTTGCCTTCGATATCAAGCGCCTGATCGAAATCGGCTGCTATCGTGGCGTGCGCCATCGCAAGGGCCTGCCGGTCCGCGGCCAGCGCACCAAGACCAACGCCCGTACCCGTAAAGGCCCCCGCAAGACCATGGCCAACAAGAAGAAGTAAGGAGGGATTTTAAATGGCAGCACAAAAGGGCACCAAAGGCGCTGTGCGCCGCCGCCGCGAGCGCAAGAACATTGAGCGCGGCGCCGCCCATATCCAGTCTACCTTTAACAACACCATTGTCACCATCACCGATACCCAGGGCAACGCTGTTTCCTGGGCAAGCTCCGGCGAGCTGGGCTTCCGTGGCTCCCGTAAATCCACTCCCTTCGCCGCGCAGACTGCTGCAGAAACCGCTGCAAAGCTGGCCATGGAGCATGGCATGAAGAGCGTGGAAGTGTACGTGAAGGGCCCCGGCGCCGGCCGTGAAGCCGCCATCCGCGCCCTGCAGGCCGCTGGCCTGGACGTCAGCATGATTAAGGACGTCACTCCCATCCCCCACAACGGCTGCCGCCCGCCCAAGCGCCGCCGCGTCTAACCCAGAAAGGAGAACAAAGCTATGGCTAAAAATATGCAGCCCATCGCAAAGCGTTGCCACGCGCTGGGGATTTCTCCTGCCGTTATGGGCTATGCGAAGAAGACCACCAACCGCAACCCCGGCAGCCAGATGAGAAGAAAGAAGGGCGAATATGCCCTGCAGCTGCAGGAAAAGCAGAAGGTGAAGTTTGTTTACGGCATCCTGGAGAAGCAGTTCCGCTCCTACTATGAGAAGGCCACCCGTATGGAAGGCCGTCCCGGCGAGAACCTGCTGATCCTGGTGGAGCGCCGCCTGGACAACGTTGTGTACCGTCTGGGCTTTGCCACCACCCGCCGCGATGCCCGTCAGCTGGTCACCCACGGCCATTTCACCGTGAACGGCCAGAAGGTGGATATCCCCTCTTACCTGGTGAAGGTAGGCGACGTGATCGAAGTGAAGGCTTCCAGCCGTTCCTCCGTGAAGTTTAGTAAGCTCACCGGCGAGGACGCTCCCCTGGTGACTGTTCCCCAGTGGCTGGAGCGGGATAAAAATGCCCTGAAGGGCACTGTGATCCAGATGCCCGTCCGCGAGGATATTGACCTGCCCGTGGAAGAGCACCTCATCGTGGAGTTGTACTCCAAGTAATGCGGGCTCCCGTTTTAGCAGGCACCATCGAGTTTATTGCACTGTGTAAAAGGAGGATCGCGGATGATTGAGATAGAAAGACCCAAAATTGAGATTGCGGAAATTTCCGAAAACGGCACCTATGGCAAATTCGTGGTGGAACCTTTGGAGCGGGGCTTCGGCACCACTCTGGGCAACGGCCTGCGGCGTGTGCTGCTCTCCAGCCTGCCGGGCGTGGCCGTAAAATCCATCAAGATCGATGGCGTTGTCCACGAATTTTCCACCATCCCCGGTGTGAAAGAAGATGTCACCGAGATTGTGCTGAACATTAAAGGCCTGGTGGCAAAGCTCCACTGCGATGGGCCCAAAACCGTGGAGATCTCCGCGGAAGGCCCCTGCGATGTGACCGCCGAGTCCATCAAAAGCGACAGCGAAGTGGAGGTTCTCAATCCCGAGCTGCACATCGCCACCCTGGGTGAAGGGGCCCGGCTCTATATGGAGCTGACCTTGGATAAGGGAAGGGGCTATGTCTCGAACGAGCGCAACAAGCAGAATTTGCCCGAAGGAGTAATCGGGGAGATTGCGGTCGATTCTATTTACACACCTGTGCTCAAGGTCAATTTCAATGTGGAAAGCACCCGCGTGGGCCAGAGCATCGACTATGACAAACTGACGCTGGAAGTTTGGACCAACGGCGTCATCAAC
>CAJFMJ010000160.1 GCA_904391645.1 uncultured Neglectibacter sp. | reverse complement strand
ATAATCCCTCTTTCTTGGATTCTCTCGAATTTATTGCTTTTTTACTGTAGCAAATTTGCGGAAAAATGTCAAGCAGATACCCAACCTTTGGGAAACGCCCCATCCGAGCCCTTAGTCCTCCCGGCAGGTTTGGAACAAGCGCTCTGGCTGGAATTGACGGCCGGCGCTGTTGAACAGTATCACCGATAAAACACCCAGCAACAGTGTAATCCCCAGCAGCCACGGCACTGTGATCCGGAAAACTCCGGTAAACTGCACCAGGTATAGCAGCAGCAAAGGGAGCATCAAATAGCCCATCGTCTGCATTGCCTCCCCCACGCTGTGAACCCGGGGCAATTCCCAGCTGACAAACACAACGGAGAAAAGTGCCACTATTGGCATCACCAGCACCAAGCACACAAGCCACTCCAGGTTGAGGAAAAATGGAGCACCCATCAAAATATCCGCCACAGAAATGGCGATGGTAAATGCCACAAAGGCTATGGCAGAGATGGCAATAGACAGAAGCGTGCAACAAGTCACTTTGGCGTGGAGCAACGAGCGTGCATCCATTGAAGAGAGCATCAGGGTTTCCAAAGTCCCGCCTTCTTTTTCGCGGACAAACACCTGGGACGCCGCCGTTACAGAACAAATCACCGGTACGCACAAAAACAGCATGGGACAAAGGAGGGTGGTAAACGCCGCCATCCACTGCCGCCTGGGACCATAATCATCGATCCCCCCCACGAAATCGGCCAGTTTGTCAGGCAGAGCCAGGGCGCCCTCAGAAGGCAAGAAGCTGATAGCCACCGAATACACAAGAGGAATGAGCACAATCAGCACCACAGGAAGCAACATCAACAGGGCACGGGTACCCTTGCTCCGCCAGATGGCCCCCAGGTCTTTCCCTACCAGCACAATCTCTGCCGAAGAGAAGATCCGCCGCAGGTCAAATTTCTTCTCCGGGATCTTCTTCTGGGAGGTCTTCAAGGACTGTTTCTGTTCCGAAGTCGCTTTCTCCGGGGCCGTCCTCCTGGCCGTCCGGCTGGAGGAGCTCCGCGCCGTCCTCTCCGGGGAATTCCTCTCCCGGCTCCCAGAATTCCCCTTCTTCCTGGTCTTGGCTTTCTGCTCCATAGGGTTCCACCGCCTTTCGTCTGCCGCCTTCCAACCAGGCGGTGTAGATTTCTTTCAATGTGGGCCGAAGCAGCCTTGCCTCATAAAGGTTCAAGCCCTCCCCCACTGCTTGGGCAATGATTTTGGGCATATCCGCTTCGCTTTCGATCTCACGTTCCCACAAGCCATCCACTTTCACAAACCCCTTGGGAGCAGGGCTTGTTTCCCCCAAGCGGAGCTGTGCCCGGTAGCCTACCCCTGCACCTTGGCGGAGGCTTTCAAGGTTACCACGGGCCAGTAACATCCCTCGATGCAAAATGGCAAACTCTTGGCAGAGCAACTGGGCATAGCCCATATTGGAGCTGCACAAAAACAGGGTGACCCCTTCCTCTTCCGCCACGCAGGAAAGCAGCTCCTGGATCGCAGAAGCGGTTTCCTGGTCCAGGCCTCCCGCCGGCTCGTCTACTAAAAGGATCCGCGGGTTGTGCATCAACGCCCTGGCCAAAGAAGCCCGGCGCAACACCCCAGTGGGGAGGCTTTCCACCAGCAGGTCCCGGGCCTCCCAGATATCCAGCTTGTGCAGCAGGAAGGAAGAGCGCTCCAGGGCATCGTTTTCATCCAGGCCATGCAAGCCGGCAAAAAAACGCAGGTTTTCGTAAAGGGTCATCCCTGTGTAAAGACGGGCGGAATCCAAAACTGTTCCCGCCACGCTGTGAAGCTTTTGGGGCTCATAGATCGGGGAAAGACCCATGACGGTACACTCCCCTGCTGTGGGGCGTGCCAACCCAGACAACAGCCGGACCAAGGTGGTCTTCCCACACCCTTTTTCCCCCACACAGGCAAAGGCTGTCCCTTGGGGAACTTGGAGGTTTAACCCCTCCAAGACCGTCAGTTCCCCATATTCTTTTGTCAAATCATACGCTGCAATGGCATCCATTGGCGTTTCCCTCCTGGATCAGTGGCGAACGTCGGACGTGCCGTGTTCCCGCAGGTAAGTGGCTTCCAAGTCAGCGAGATGGAGTTTCACTGCCAAGGGGTAGCGGTCGTATGCCACGCTGATGGAAAAGCTCCCGCCCTTTACAGCTTCGTCAAACCCGCCCATATGCCAACGGATGGCCATGGCCTCGGCAGGCTTGAGGCGCACAAACCGTTCGATCAAATACACGGATTTTTCCCCGTGGCCGTAGGGGAATGCATCTTCCACTGTGTAAAAGGGCTGCTTTTCCCACTGGCCTGTGGCGTCGTTTTTGACGTTGCGGGTAGAAACTTTATAAAACTGGGCCTTGCACACATCGTGCAGCAGGCCACAAAGGGCAAAGCTTTCCTCGCTGTCACCCTCGTCAAAATACTTTTCCCGAAGCACATGGTACACATTCAAGCTGTGGCGCACCAGACCAAATTCGCAGGCACAGTGGAACTTGGTGCTGGCAGGGGCTGAAAAGAAATCGGTGTTTTCCAGCCAATCCAACAGCTGCTCCCCGCCCCTACGGGTGACGTGCTGCTGGAAGATCTCCCGGAATTCCTCTTTGTATTGGTTCTCCATTCGGTATCCTTTCCCTTGTGGCCCAAAGGCGCGGGCCTGTTTCCTTTTGCTACAAGGATACCACAAAATAAGGCGCTTTTCAATTTAAAATCCCTGCCTCAAACGCAAAAAGAAAAGGGCCGCCGAAGCAGCCCTTGCTTCTTAAACACTCAATCGGACCGGAAGCCCTTGCCGATAATTTCGCTGGTGTTAGTAATGAACATAAAGGAGTGAGGATCGATTGCCTTACACTTTTGACGCAGGCGCACCGCCTCGCCCCGGCGCACAGCGGTAAGCACCACTTTGCGGTTCTGATGGGAATAAGCCCCCTCGCCGTCCACCACCGTGGAACTGCGGTTGAGCACTTTGATGATATAGTCGCAAATCTCGTCCGGCTTGGAAGTGACGATGGAAAAGAACTTGCACAAGTTGATGCTCTCAATGACGGAATCCACCACAAAGGCCTTGAGGAACAGGCCCA
>CAJFMJ010000159.1 GCA_904391645.1 uncultured Neglectibacter sp. | reverse complement strand
TGCCGGCCTGATTTTGGGTCCGGCTGTTTTGAACGTGATCCACGAAACGGAGTTTATTAAAGAAACCGCAGAAGTGGGTGTCATCGTGATGATGTTCTGCGCCGGTATGGAAACCGACGTGAACGAATTGAAACATAGCGGTAAAGCGGCCTTTGTCATCGCCTTAATCGGCGTGTTGGTGCCCATTGCCGGCGGCTTTGGCCTGACCTACTTCTTTAACCGGCCTGGTGTCATCGATTCCGATGCCGCCGCCTCTACGTTCCTGCAAAACATGTTCATCGGCGTGGTCCTCACTGCCACTTCCGTGAGCATTTCTGTGGAAACCTTGAAAGAGCTGGGCAAGCTGAAGACCCGCTCCGGCAACGCCATTTTGGGTGCGGCCATCATTGACGACGTGCTGGGCATCATCGCCCTGACTGTCATCAGCAGCATGGCGGATCCCTCTGTGAGCATCGGGATTGTGCTGCTTCAGATCTTGGGCTTTTTCGTGTTTGTGGCTGTGGCCGGATTCCTGTTCTACAAGTTCTATGTCCATTGGGTGGTCAAAGCCGAGAAAGGCATGCACCGCCATGTGATCATTTCCTTTGTGTTCTGCCTGCTGATGTCCTACATTGCAGAGGTGGTCTTTGGCGTGGCGGATATCACCGGCGCCTTCTGCGCAGGCGTGATCATTTCCATGACCCAGCGCAGCCAGTACCTCAACTCCAAGTTTGACGTGCTCTCTTATGCCTACCTTTCCCCCCTGTTCTTTGCCAGCATTGGCCTGCAGGTGACCCTGCCCCAGATGACCCCGGCCATTGTGCTGTTCTCGGTGCTGCTGATCGTGGTGGCTGTGCTCACCAAGGTGGTGGGCTGCGGCCTGGGTGCCAAGCTGTGCCACTATCAGAACTACCAGGCGGCCCGTATCGGCGTGGGCATGATCTCCCGTGGTGAGGTTGCCTTGATCGTGGCCAGCAAAGGCATGGCCCTGGGCCTGATGGGCAACAACTTCCTGGGGCCGGTGATCTTGATGGTGGTGGCCACTACCATCGTCACCCCCGTGCTGTTGAAATTCGTGTTCCGCTGGGGCCCTGCCAATACGCCTCCTGTGGAGAAGGGCTTCTCCGAGAACTATGCTCAGTTGAGTGCCCTGCGTAGCGGTATCGGTGTGAAAGACCTGGCCGAGAAAGTGGAAGCGCATCATACGGAAGCTCCTGCTAAAAACAAGAAAAAGTAACTGCGAGATGCGGCGGCCCGCTGCCCTCTGCCAGAAAAAAAGGACGCCAGGCAACCTTGCCTGGCGTCCTTTCTTTGTTCTTGGTGTTACACTTCGGTAAATTCCATGATCACCCCGTGGGGCACAATCTTGGAGAGAAAGTGGTAGAATTTGTAAAACAGACTGTTGGTGTAGACCATTTTTCCCCGCTTAGCAGCCCGCAGGGACTTGATGGCCACCTCCTGGGGGTTCACCCGGGGCAGCTTGTCAATGAGCCTGGATTTGCCCTCCGGCACACCAGCCACATTCCAGAAATCGGTGTCCATAGGGCCGGGGCACACCGCCAGCACCTTGATGCCCCGGGGCCGCAGCTCGTCGTGGAGGGCCTTGGAAAGGGCCAGCACATAGGCTTTGGTGGCGCAGTATACCGACATCCGGGGAGTGGGGGCAAAGGCTGCGATGGAGGCCACGTTGATCACCAGGCTGTCGTCCAGCATATAGGGCAGGCACAGCCGGGTGATGGAGGTCAATGCCCGGCAGTTCAAGTCCACCATGCCGGCCTGGAAGGCCCGGTTGGAGGAGAAAAAGTCGCCGCACTTGCCGTAGCCGGCGTTGTTGACCAGCACTTTGATCTCGGGGTTGTTTTCCTTTAAGAGCTTCTCAAACAGTTCGATGCTCTCTTCCCGGGAGAGGTCCAAGGAGATGGCGGCGATGGTTTTGTCGGGATGCTCATCGGCGATCTCTTTCAGCAGCTCCTTGCGGCGGGCCACCAGCCAAAAGACGTCCACGCTGGGGTATTGAGCAATGATGGCGTTGATGTATTCTTTCCCGAGCCCGCTGGAGGCCCCGGTGATGACGGCGGTTACCATGGAAAACGGCCCCTTTCTTTTTGAATTTGCTTGTTAGTTTTTATTTTACCCTTTTCCAGACAGGCCGTCAATGCGAGAAATGGGGAGAATGTTTACAATTTTTTTGGCTTTTTGGGTGTCGTGCTGGGCAAAGCTGTGCTATAATACCCATAACGCTGCCTTCTGGGGTACAGACCTTTGCAAACCTGGGACAGCAAAGACCAAGAAAAGGACGGATGCAATTGTGAAGCGCAACAAATGGACAGCGGCCCTGTTGGCCCTGGTGCTGATGCTGGCCCTGCCCTTGACCGCGACGGCCCAGACGTTTTCTTACGGGGACTACACCATGGAGATCCCAGACGGGATGTACCAGTTCAGCCTCTCCACGCCCTTGGACGACCCCTCCTGGGCCTTGGCGGGCATTGCGGACCCCCAGTCCCATTTGGAGAGCTATAGAGATATGCACGGGGTTGCCGAGTTCATCTCCGAAGATGGAGAAACCAGCATCCTGGTGCAGCAGCAGGAGAGCAGCCAGACCAAGCAGATCTACAACCTGGGCGAGCTTTCCGAAGAGGAGAAAGTCCAGTTCCTGGATGGGGTGATGCAGTCCAAAACGGATGAAATCACCATTGAGAAGGAATATGTGGATGTCAACGGCCAGCTGTTCTACCGCCTGCTGGTGGACGGCTCCTACGAAGGGGAAGAGTACCACGAGCTAGTGTATGCCACCATCGTCAACGGCTACACCCTGGGCCTGAACCTCCCCGGCGGGGATGAGAGCATCACCCCAGAGCAGGAGGAACTGATGCGCTCCATCGTGGATTCCATCACCTTCAGCCAGATCTTGCCCAAGCCGGAAAACGTGTTTGATACGGGCACGCTGATGACCACCATTGCCATGCTGGTGCTGCTGGTCCTGGTGATCCTGGTGCCGGTGGTGTACTTCCCCATGCGGAACAAGCGGGATAAGCGGCTGAAGGCAAAGCTGGCCGCCCAGCTGACAGAGTATCACAAGACCCACGGGGACAACGAGGTCATCCAGGGGGAGATGCT
>CAJFMJ010000158.1 GCA_904391645.1 uncultured Neglectibacter sp. | reverse complement strand
TCGGCGGTGTCGTGGAAAGAGAAGCCGATGTGCTTGGCCTTCCCCTCTGCCTTCAGGCGCTTCATGAAGTCCCAGGCGCCCAGCTCGTCGGCTTTCTTTTCCCGCTCTGCGCTCATGGCGTGGAGCAGGTAAAAGTCGTAGTACTCCAGGCCGGCACGGTCCAGGCTCTCCTGGAAGATGGCTTCCAGCTCTTCAATGCTCTTCTGGTCCCACAGGGGCAGCTTGGTGGCGCACTGGAAGCTGTCACGGGGATAGCGGTCCACCACAGCCTCTTTCAAAGCCACTTCCGACTTGCCGCCGATGTACACGTAAGCGGTGTCAAAATAGGTAAAACCCTTGGACATGAAGGTGTCCACCATCCGCTTTACCTGCTCAATGTCGATCTCTTCGCCCAGCATGGGCAGGCGCATCAGGCCAAAGCCCAGATTCTTGATGCTTTCACCCAAATACTTGTCGGCCATTTCACATTCCTCCCTTAATCCAACAGTTGACACTGCAACTGATATCTTACTTTATTATACCTGTTAAAGGGCACTTCATGTCAAGAGGGATTTCCGCTTTCCCCTTTTGATTTTCCGGGAATCTCCCCGGCCTCCCTGCGGGATTTCCACCAGCCCCACAGGGCCTGTGCCCCCGCCCCTGCCAACAGGAACACCACCGGCATGAGAAAATACCGGTACCGGGGCTGCACCTCGATGAGCAGGTGGACCCCATAGTACCCGCACAGCAGGAAGCAGAGCATCACCGGCAGGCGCATCCCCACGCCGGCGCCTTTCCGCAGCCACAGGGCCGATGAACCGCCCGCCAGCAAAAACGCCAGCAGGAAAATGCCCCGGTCCAGGTAGTTCAGGGCGTTCAGGCACTGGGCCAAGGTCACGCTGCCCAGCACCGGGGCCTCGCCGTTCAGGTGGCCGAACCCCCAGTACAGGTACTCCAAGGACCCCCACATGGCCTGGCTCTTTTTCCAAAACAGCTCCAGCAGCCCTCCCAGCCCCAAGGAGGACAACCGCTCTCCCACCACCTGTTCCATGGCGGCAGGAGCCTGGTCCCTGGGCAGCAGGTAATAGGCGTTGTAGTCAGCTTGGTTCCAGGCACCGGAGCTGTCCAGGTTCAGCCCCAGGACAAACTTCCACAGGGGCAGGTTGTTGTTCAGCCCCTCCGGGTTCAGCCCTGTGGCCTGCACCACCCAGCCAAACAGCTCTGTGGCGGCAAAATAGGCCACCCCCGCCGCCAGCAGGGGCGCCCCCACCCACAGCAGGTCTTTTCCCTTCCAGCGGAGCATCCGCACCAAGGTCCAGCACAGCAGGGCCACGATGATCACCGCCCCCAGGGGGCGCATCAAGTTGCCCACCGCCAGGCAAAGCCCCGCCAGGGCCGCCCAGCGGCGGGTGAGCCTTCTCTGCCGCACCAGCAGCCAAAACCCCAAGTAGTAAAAAAACACCGCAATGTGCTGGTTGGTCAAGACAGCCGCCAAAAAATAGGGGGCCGGGTACAGGGCGTACAGCAGGGAAGCCGTCATGGCCGCGGACTCCGAAAGGAACCGCCGGGCAATGGCGTACACCAGGCAGCCGGTGCCCGCCATCCACAAAGCGTTGAGCAGCTGCAGCGGCAGCAGGCCCGGCCCGAACACCTTCACCACCAAGGCTTCATAGGCCACAAAACCCGTCTGATAAGCCCAGTTGTAGAAGTAGTCGTTTTGCAGGTACTCCCGGCTGCCCTGGGCCATTTGGCAGGCAGCGTCGTACATGGTTTGGAAATCCTGCACCGGCACCGCCCCAAACACCAGGATCACACACAGGGCCAGGGCAAACCGCAGGGCAAAAAGCACCACGGGAAACCCACGGCAGGGCTTTAGGAAGCACAGCCCCAGCCACACCAACGCCGCTGCCCCCAGAAGCCCCACCAGGGACATCAAAGCAACCACGCCGCCCCGGCAGACGGTGATCCCCGCCTGCACCACAACCATCAAAGAAAACAGCGCGCTGAAGAAAAAGCTGGCTTTTTCCCCAAACCAGCCGATCTTTTCACCCAAGACCCTTCACCTCCCACTCACCGGTCACACCGGCCTCAGAGCCTCAAACCCAGGCAGGTTCCGCAGCACGGTGAACACCATTCCCACAGCGATCACCACCACCAGCAGGGGGAGCATCCAACGGCGCTTGTACAAGGGTCTGCGCCCCCGCACATAGAGCACCCCTTCCCCCACCAGGTACGCTGCCCCCAAAGGCAGCACAAAAAACATATAGGGGTTTTCCCGGAAGGCCCGGCCCACGTGCCCGGCAAGCAGTTCCTCCACCATCCGGGTGACGCCACAGGCCCCGCAGTAATACCCGGTCCCCTGCAAAATGGGGCAGGGCGGCCGCAGGGCCAGCAACACGCCAGCCAGCAGGAGAACCCCTAAAGCCACAAGGCCCACCCGCAGCAGTTTCTGTTTTTGTTCCTGCCCCATGGCGCGCCTCCTGTCTGCAAAACATACCAAAAAGCGGGCCCCTGGGCCCGCTTGATGAAATCCCTTATTTTTTGATATAGGCAAGGCCCACAGCTCCGGGGCCGGTGTGGGTGCCCACAATGCTGCCAATGGAGCAAACGTGCACCTCCCGCTTCTTCAGCAGGTCCCCCAGGAACTCCTGGAGGGCTTTGCAGTTCTCCGGGACATTGGCGTGGCCCATGGTCACGCAGTAGTCGCTGGAGATGGGCTCTTTTTCCACCCACTTGCGGATAGCTGCGAAGGCTGCCTTCTTCCCCCGGGCTTTGCCCACCACTTCCACCAGGCCGTCCTTCAAGGTGATGATGGGGCAGATACCCAGGATGCTTGCCACCAGGGCGCTGGTGGCCGAAAGCCGCCCGCCCATCTTCAAATATTTCAGGTCCTCGATCATGGCGAACAGCCGGATGCGGGGGATCAGCTCTTCGATCTTTTCCACGATCTCGGCGCCGGTCATGCCGGCATCCCGCATTTTCACAGCTTCTTCCACCAAAAGCCCCAAAGCAAAGGTGACGTTCAAGGTATCCGGCAGCAGGATGTTCTCCGCCCCCAGGATGTTCTTGGCCACCCGGGCCGACTGCAAGGTGCCGCTCATTTTTGAGGAGATAAACAGGCAC
>CAJFMJ010000157.1 GCA_904391645.1 uncultured Neglectibacter sp. | reverse complement strand
CAAGCCCGGCGACTACGACACGGAAGTGGCCTACATGGGCTGCCGTACCCGTGTGATGGGCAACGTCCACGACCCCAAGCGGGAAGTGACCTGCGGCCGCGGCAACCTGAGCTTCACCTCCATCAACCTGCCCCGGATCGGCATTGAGGCCAAGGGGGATGTGAAGAAGTTCTACGAGATTTTGGACCAGCGCATCGACCTGTGCATTGAGCAGCTGTTGCACCGGTTCAAGATCCAGTGCAGCAAAAAAGCGTATAACTACCCCTTCCTCATGGGACAGGGTGTTTGGATTGATTCTGAAAAACTGGACCGCAACGACTCTGTAGCCGAAGTGCTCAAACACGGCACCCTCTCCGTGGGCTTCATCGGCTTGGCAGAAACGCTGGTGGCCCTGACCGGCAAGCACCACGGCGAGAGTGAAGAAAGCTACAAGCTGGGCTATGAGATCATCTCCTATATGCGCAAGCGCATGGACGATGAATCCAAAAAGACAGGGCTCAATTTCACCCTGCTGGCCACTCCCGCCGAGGGTCTGTCCGGCCGGTTCGTCCGCATCGACCAGAAGAAGTTTGGCAAGATCCCCGGCGTCACCGACCGGGAGTACTACACCAACTCCTTCCATGTGCCGGTGTACTATCCCATCAATGCCTTTGAGAAGATCCAAAAGGAAGCCCCCTTCCACGCGCTGACCAACGCGGGCCACATCAGCTATGTGGAGTTGGACGGGGACGTCTGCAAGAACATCGACGCCTTTGAAAGCGTGATCCGCTGCATGAAAGAGGCGGGCATCGGTTACGGCTCTGTGAACCACCCGGTGGACCGTGACCCTGTTTGCGGCTACAATGGCATCATCGACGACGTGTGCCCCCGCTGCGGCCGCCACGCCGGGGAAGGTGTGCCCCTGGAGAAGCTGGAGGAGCTGCGGAAGAAGTACCACGATGTGCCCGACTACTCCTGCCTGATCCGATAACTTCCTTACAGGGCACACGCGCAGTTCTCGGTTTGAGGTGCTGCTGGCGACGTACAAGTTTTACCCAAGCTTTTTCAAAAGGTTGCCACGTTCCTGTGGAAGGTGGGAATTTCCCCCTTGACGGGTGGAGAAACCTTTGATAAAATAAGAATAGTTCCTGATTTTGAAAGATTATGGATTGAAAATAGAAGGAGGACATGAACCATGATGAACCATACTGCCGAGAAGAAAGAGCAGATCTTGATTGGCGAGGGCCAGGATTTCGAGCGTATCCGCCGGATCACCGGCTACCTGGTGGGCACCATCGACCGCTGGAACAACGCCAAGCGCGCCGAGGAGCGCGACCGGGTGAAGCACACCCTGTCCAACCTGTAAAGAGTCGAAAACTTTTTCAAAGGAGAGGATCCCCTTGCAGATTTTGCTGGTCAACGATGACGGTATCCATTCCCCTGGGCTGCGGGCATTGGCTGTGGCCTTGCAGGGGGAGGGCCACTGTGTCACGGTGGTGGCCCCCGACCGGGAGCGTTCGGCAGTGGGCCATGGCGTTACCACAAGGGACCCTCTCTTTGTGCAAGAGCAGAACTGGGAGGGCATCCCGGCCTACAGCTGTTCCGGTACACCAGCTGACTGCACCCAGCTGGGGCTGAAGGCCCTGGCCAAAGGGCCGGTGGATCTGGTGATCTCCGGGCCCAACCGGGGGCTGAACGTAGCCGGGGACCTGCTGTATTCCGGCACAGTTGCCGCTGCTTTAGAAGGGGCCAAAATGGGGAAAAAGGCCATTGCCCTGTCGGCTCCTCCAGGTGCGGATCAGCAGACGGTGGTTCAGGTGTTCTTGCGGCTGCTGGAGCAGCTGGATCTGGACCGGGATATCCGCCAGGCCCTGAACGTGAATGTGCCCGATTTGTCTTTTGAGAAAATCCAGGGTGTAAAGTGGATCCCTCAGGGACACGCCATGTGGCTGGGAGAGTACGAGGAACGGATTTCCCCCATGGGGAAGCGGTACTTCTGGTCTACTCATGACGATAGCTACGAAACGGAGCCGGGAGAAAACGACCGGGCCCTGGTGTTGGCGGGGCACGTCACTTTGACGCCGCTGGCCTACGAGATGACCGACCCGGAGGGCTTTTCCGGGAAAGAGTTCGCCCTGTAAAAAAGATGTGGAAAGAAAAAGGCCGGGTGGGGCGACCCACCCGGTTTTCCTATAAGGAGAGAGCACTATGGAATTGACAATCGCCGGCGTAGTGAAAGAGTCCATCGTGGATGGGCCCGGCATCCGCTACACCGTATTTACCCAGGGTTGCCCCCACCATTGCCCGGGCTGCCACAACCCCCAGACCTGGGCTTTTGAGGGGGGGCAGTCCACCACCGCCGGGGCGCTGTTTGAAGATTTCCAAAAGGACCCCATCCTGAAGGGGATTACCTTCAGCGGCGGGGAGCCTTTCTGCCAGCCGGAGCCCCTGACGGAGCTGGCCAAGCTGGTGCACGGCGCGGGGAAGGACGTGACCATCTTTACCGGTTACACCTATGAGCAGCTTTTGGAAAAACAGGACCCCGCCGTGGATGCCCTGCTGGCCCAGTGCGACCTGCTCATTGACGGGCCCTTTGTGATGGCCCAGCGGAACCTGGAACTGCGGTTCCGGGGCAGCGAGAACCAGCGGCTGATCGACATGAAGAAGACCCGGCAGGCAGGCTGTGTGGTGCTGCTGCCGGAGGAATAAGCTTTGCCCAGCGCTTGTTTTTCGGGCGCTGGACCTTTTTTGAGGTGATGTGTATGGTTCCACGATTGCGAGACCTGCGGGAGGATCACGACCTTACCCAGACCCAAGTGGCGAAGCTGTTAAACATGAGCCAAACGGGGTATTCTAAATATGAAACAGGGGAGAACGACGTCCCCACCCAGGTGTTGCTCCAACTGGCAGACTACTACCACACCAGCGTGGACTACCTGCTGGGACGCACCAATGAGCCCAAGCCATACCCCTCCCGGAAGAAGCGGGAGTAAGGAAAGACTAACAAAAAAGAGAAGTTTGCTGGATTTTTAACAAATTGGTCATTGATTCTTTGGCGCTCCTGTGCTAAAATAGAAACTGGAAGACGAGCAGAATTTTGCCATTGGGCGAAAGGAGAAATACAAAATGACTAACAACAAGTCCGTTTTGAGCTGGCTCGAAGAAATGAAGGA
>CAJFMJ010000156.1 GCA_904391645.1 uncultured Neglectibacter sp. | reverse complement strand
TGCCAAGGCCCTGCGGGAGGCTTTGGAGCAATTTGTGCCCCAGCGGAAAGTGGCCATTGTGGGGATGATGTCCGACAAGGACAGCCACGGTGCCTTTGCCTTAGTGGGACCGCTGTTTGATGAAATCATCACTGTAGCGCCCCAGGGCCACCGGTCCATGCCCGCCCAGGAGCTTGCCAAAGTGGCTGCCGAGTTCTGCCCCAAGGTGATCCCTGCCGGTTCCTGCCGGGAGGCGTTGGCTGTGGCATCCCGGGCCATGGGGGAGGACGCCGCCCTGATCGTGTGCGGTTCCTTCTATTTGGCGGGGGACATCCGAGAGATGCTTTTGGGGAAATTTGGGAAAAAATGAGGCTTGGCCCTGGAAGCCGGTTTACGTGCCGGCCCGGTAGAAGGCAGGGGAGAGAATGGAGAATTTATCCCTTTGCTGACAGGCTTCGGCAAACAATGCGGAGCGTCCTTTGTAGAATAAGTGCAAAGGGCGCAAAACAGGCTTTTGAGAAAGGCGCGCCTTTTTCAAAGGCCTTCTTTTTTTGCCTTTGGGACTGCCAAGAGAAAGGAAGAGAGGACATGAGTGTACAGCTCAGTTATAAGGACGGCGAGCTCACTGCCCGGCTCTCGGGGGAGATCGACCACCATGCTGCCCGGGAGATGCGTGAGGCCATTGACGACACAGCCCAAAAGGTGAAACCCCGGGTTTTGCGGCTGGATTTTTCCCAGGTGCCTTTTATGGACAGCTCCGGCATCGGTTTGATTTTGGGCCGGGTGCGGCTGTTGCAGTTTTGGAAGGGCCGGGTGGTGCTGGCGGGGCTTTCCCCCCATTTGGGGCGGATGGTGGAGCTCTCCGGCATCGGCAACCTGGCTGCCATTGAAAGGAGGGCTGGGTGATGAAACCAGTGAACCAAGCGCAGATCAGTTTTGCCTCCCATTCGGTGAACGAGGGGTTCGGCCGGGCGGCAGTGGCGGCGTTTTTGTCCCAGTTGGACCCCACAGTGGCAGACCTCACCGACATGAAGACCGCTGTTTCCGAGGCCGTGACCAATGCCATTGTCCACGGCTATAAGGACAAGATGGGCACGGTGTACATAACCGCTAAGATCTTTGAAAACGGCAAAGCGGTGGTGCGGGTGCGGGACAAAGGATGCGGCATCCCGGATATCCAAAAGGCAATGGAACCCCTGTTCACCACCGGCGGCGAGGAGCGCGCGGGCCTGGGCTTTGCGGTGATGCAAAGCTTTTGCGACAGCGTGCGGGTCACTTCTGCTGTGGGGCGGGGCACCAGCGTGACCCTGACCAAATACTTTGACACCAAAGAGTGAGTCCCTCCACCACAGGGTGGAGGAGAACCTGGGTTTGGTGCACCTGTGCGCCCGGCGGTTCCTGGGCAGGGGCGTGGAGTATGACGACCTGTTCCAGGCGGGGTGCGTGGGGCTGGTGAAAGCCGCGGAAAACTTTGACGACGCCCGAGGGGTCAAGTTTTCCACCTATGCTGTGCCGGTGATCCTGGGAGAAGTGCGCCGGCTCTTCCGGGACGGCGGGGCCATGCGGGTTTCCCGGGGCCTGCGGGACTTGGGTAAGCGCGCTCTGGAAGAGGGGGACAAGCTCCGCCAGGAAACGGGCAAAAGCCCCGGCGTGGCAAAGATCGCAGAACGCCTGGGGGTGACCGTGGAGAAGGCTGCCTTGGCCCTGGGAGTGGGGAAGGCCCCCCTCTCCTTGACGGACCAGGAGGAGGGCGGGGAGCTGGACATCCCTGTGGAGGCCCCGGAAGAGCGCATGACCGAGCGCCTCACCCTGTATCAGATCCTCCAGACTTTGGAAGACCGGGATAAAAAGCTGATCCAGTGCCGGTATTTCCAGGGCAAGACCCAAACCCAGACTGCCGCCGAGCTGGGCATGACCCAGGTGCAGGTCAGCCGCCGGGAGAAAAAGCTCCTAGCCTATATGCGCGCCGCCTTTGACCAGTAAAAAACCGCCCCGCCTTCCCTGAGTTTGGGACAGCGGGGCGTCGTTTGTTTTGTCACAGGTAGTAGGTGGGGCCTTTCTTTTTTGGGGCCCGGTCGGTGGGCAGCAAGGAGTAGATGGTCAGATCCACAATCCCCTTGTCAGGCCAGAGGAAGCCCTCTCGGATGGTGCCCTCTTTCACGAAGCCGCACCGCTCCAACACCAATACCGCCCGGTAGTTGGTGGGCAGCACCAGGCACTGGATGCGCCGGACTCCCACGGTGCGGAACAGGTAGTCGCAGGCGGCCCGCACCGCAGAAGAGGCGTACCCTTGGCCCACAAATTCCTGGTTGAGGATGAAGCTCAGGGTCACGCTTTCCACCTGGGGGTCGATGTGAGAGATCTCCAGCAGCCCCACCAACTGGTTGAGAGTGGAGTAGATCCCCAGCACCACGCCCCGCCGCTCCTGGAACATGGTTTCATACTGGCGGAGCTTGGCGGCGCACTCCCTGGGGGAACGCAGGGCCCCTTCCGGGGTGAAGCGGTGGCTGTCCTCATCGCTGAAGATCTGCCACAGGGATTCGTTGTCCATGTCGGTGACGCGGGTGAGGGTGACTTTTTCCCCTGTGATAAAGGGATAGCTGGAAAACAGCAGGGAGCTTTTCAAAGCGCCGCCTCCTTTCGTGTTGTTTTGCCTGTCAATCTTGGAGCAATTCCAACAGCTGGCGTGGTTCTTGGATCTCCGGTGCGCCCTCCACCTGGCCGAAGCCGTAGGCCGCATGGTAGAAGGGCACACCTGCTTTTTGCGCGGCTTCCTGGTCCAGGACGGTATCGCCCACATAGACCGGCGCTTTCAGGTGATTGCGCTCTGCCACCAGGAGGATGTTTTCCCACTTTTGCTTTCCCGTCCGGCCAATGCATTCCCAATCTTGGAAATAGCTGTGCATATGGTGTGCGTCTAAAAAGCAGGGGATGTATTCCTTGTTGCAGTTGCTGACGATAAACAACGGCAATTCCCGGGAAAGGGTCTGCAGGGTTTCCTCCAAGCCGGGGAACAGGATGCCCCCGTGTTGGCGCAGATACACGTCCTCGGCTTTGCAGCAGGCGTCGAAAAGCTCCCTGTGGCGCTCTTTGGACAGCTTGGGGAACAGGGTGGCCATCAGATTCTCCAGCTGTTCCCGGGTGGGAGGAGCTTCCACATCGGGGGCGCTTTCCAGCGCCATGGCCCAAGAAACCCGGATGGCCTCGGTGGCGTCCCAAAGGGTGCCGTCCAGGTCGAACAAGATACCGTCGTATTTCAAAGGGGGACCCTCCTTTTTTCGTTTCTGCCCTCTATTATAGCGAAAGCGGGAAAGGTTTTCAAGAAAGAGGGGGGAGTTTTAAAAACCAAACAAAAAAGGCCGCGGAAAGCGGCCGGCGGTTCAGTTTAAAAAGTCGTAGGGGGTCTGCTGGTACACATAGTAGTTAAGCCAGTTGGCCACCAGCAAGTGGGCGTTGGAACGCCAAGTGAAAGGCGGCGTCTTGGTGTCGTCGTCATCGGGGAAATAATGGTAGGGCACTTTGGGGTTCAGCCCCTTGTTGATATCCCGGAAGTACTCCTTTGCCAAGGTGTCCCGGTCATACTCCGCGTGACCCGTGACGAAGATCTGCCTCCCGTCCCGGTTGGTGACGATGTGCAGCCCGGCCAGGTCGGAAATGGCCAGGGGGATCAGCTCCGGATGGCGCTTGATGTCCTCCAGCCGCACCTCGGTATAGCGGGAATGGGGGGCGAAGTAGTTGTCGTCAAACCCGCGCATGAGCGGGTGGTAGGGGTTGAGCACCGTGTGATTGTAAATGCCGCTGAGTTTTTCCGGCAGGGGATACTTGGGGATCCCGTAATGATAGTAAAGCCCTGCCTGGGCTCCCCAGCAGATGTGCAGCACGGAGTAGACGTTCTCTTTGCTCCACTCCATGATGCGGCACATCTCGTCCCAGTAGTCCACCTCTTCAAAGGCCATTTTCTCCACAGGGGCCCCGGTGATGATCATGCCGTCAAACTTTTGATCCTTCACATCGTCGAAGGTTTTGTAGAAGGTGTTCAGGTGGTAGGAGGATGTGTTCTTGCTCACATGGGTGGCGGTGTGGAGCAGTTCTACATCCACTTGTAAAGGAGTGTTCCCCAGCAGGCGGAGCAGCTGGGTTTCGGTTTCAATCTTGGTGGGCATCAGGTTGAGGATGGCGATCTTTAAAGGACGAATGTCCTGGAGGTTGGCACGCTCGTGGGTCATAACGAAGATGTTCTCGCTTTCCAGGACTTCTATGGCAGGGAGATCGGCTTGGATACGGATGGGCATGGGATCACGCCTTTCTATATATAGTATGGAACAATCAATGGACAAGCAGGAGAAGTAGAAATAGAAAGAATTTCAAGAAATTCGGAAAAACCAGTTGCTCTGAGGCGGAATGGATGGTATAATAGAAAAACCTCGAGAACCGAGGGCAGATAAAGTGCCGCAAGGCTGTTTTAAGGGGATTATACCATAAGACAGCGAACCTTGTACAGTGGGAGTTGGGAACCATTCCCCTGAATAAGCCAGCGGTCAACACAATTTCAAAAAACTTGAAAAAAGGTGTTGACATCTGGAAAAGAACGCGGTATAATATCTGAGCGCTCGAGAGAGAGCTCAAAAGTTTGAAACGGACCAGGTGGTCGGGCCTGACAGCAAACGAACCGGTTCGAAAAAAACTTGAAAAAAGTGCTTGACAAACAAAACCGAATGTGGTAAGATAGTCAAGCGCTCGAGAGAGAAGCCGAAAGGCTGAACGAAATCGAGAGTGCGAGGACCTTGAAAATTAAACAACGTGACGAAAGA
>CAJFMJ010000155.1 GCA_904391645.1 uncultured Neglectibacter sp. | reverse complement strand
CCCGTGCCGTCCACTACCACGGCTTTCCAGGTGGAGAAGTTCAGCCTGGTGCCCCAGTCACGGGTCATGATCAACCGTGCGCCGTCGGTGTCGCTGCCGGGCCAGCGGTTCACCACCACGTCCTGGAAGGTGTCCACCGTGTTGCCGGCTGTGTCCACCAGGGAGGTGGTGATCAGCGTTTTAAAGCTCTCGACAGAATACTCGCCAGTGGGGGATACCACCAGGGCGGCTTTCTCGGGAGCGTAGGTGTTGTCCACGGTGAGGATGCGTCCGTCACTGATGAGTGTGCCCAAGGGTGTGTAGTCATACATATTGAAAAAGGCCCCGTTGACTGCGATGAACGCCCCGGTGCGCTGGATCAGGCTGGTGGAACTTTCCCCGCCGTCCACCATATCCTGGCCCATGACAAGACCAGGGGTGTAGCCGGACGGGGAGAAGACGACAGCCCGCACAGCAATGCCGTTTACCCGTTTTTGGTAGATGGAATAGCCGTTGCCGTTGCCACTGACATTTTGCAGGTATTTGTAGCAAATGGAGGCGGCTTCCGCCCGGCTGGCAGGGGATTCCGGCCGGAAGTTGCCGGTGTCGCCGTCGCCGTTGATGACGTCAGCCTGCTGGCACAGGGAAACGCTCTGGACGGCCCAAGAGGCGATCTGCCACTGGTCTTTGAAAGCGGTGGCCTGGTTGATGGCGGGGAACTTTTTGCCGGTGCTTTTGGCCAGGTTGTTCACCATCACAGCCATTTCCTGGCGGGTCACTGCCTTGTCCGGCTGGAAGGTGCCGTCCTCATAACCAGAGGCCACCCGGGTTTCATAAGCCCAGTTGACAAAGGGATTGGCCCAGTGGGAAACGGTCACATCTTTGAAATATCCGGAAAAATTGTATTGTTGCAGGTCGTTAGCCGACAGGGTGGATTTTGCCAGCATGGTGACAAATTGGCCACGGGTCAGCGTTGCGGTAGGGGAAAATTTCCCGGCGCCTGTGCCGGAAAGGATCCCCTTGTCCGACAGGGATGAAATGGCGGTGTAGTACCAGGCGTTTGCAGATACATCACTGAATTGGACTGCCTGCGCCTGAAGGGGCAGGTACAGGCAGAGCATTGCCCCACAAAGCAGCAGTGACAGCAGTTTTTTTCCTCTCTTTTTCATAAAAAGAGCCTCCTGTTTTCAAAATGACTTTTCCTAATATAGCATTGTTTGCCCGAAATGTCCACTGTTCCCCAAAAAGACTGCAAAAAAGAAAATATCTGCCAGTTTGTTGTTTTTCCATTGCTTTTTTCACCCCTATCCTGTAATATAAAAGCAAAGTTCCCAAATATCTGTTCAAGAAGGATGGCTGGGAAACGAATTCTCTTTTAGCTTGGAGGGATTGATTTATGATGTGTCCAAAATGTGGAAGGACGATTCCAGATGGTACCCAGTGCCCTTGCGGCGCCCCGGTGCTCTCTTCGAATCCGGCTGTGAACCTGATTAAGACCTTGGGGTCCTCGCCAAAGTTCTTGGCCGCAGCCATCCTCACTTCTGTAATGGTGTTGTTTTCCATCTTGGCTTCCATGGGTTCAAAGGACCTGTTGGTTTCCCTGTATTACTACGGCGCAAATTACGGGGTGGATCCGGATGTTTTCTATCCTGCCATGAGCGCTTTGGAAAATTCCCTGGGCGTGGGGACTGTGGTGGCAGCGATCCCCAACATTTTGATCGCCGTCGGGATGTGGATGTTCTACGTTTCGTGCCGCAGCACCCAAAGCGGCAATGTTTCCACCGCAGGGTTGACCCTTTGCAAAGTGTTGGCTATTATCAGCTTGGTCTTGTTCTGCGTGGTAGTGGCTGTAGCCCTGGTGGCGATGGTGGTTGTCCTGGTGGCAGTGGGGGCAATGGCCGGGAATGCCTACTATTCCGACTACGGCAACTCTGCAGCGGCCTTTGCCTCGGTGCAAGTCTTTTTGGGCTTTATCGCCGTGATCTTGCTGGGAGTCTTGGCCCTTTACATCGTGTACTATATCTGCATTGTGAAAACCATCAATCGTGTGAAGGCTTCCGCTCTCCACGGTGTGCCGGATAACCGTGTGCCCCGTTTTCTCACCGGATTCATGATGGTCATCGGTATCCTGGGCTTAATCAGCGGCGTGATTTCCCTCATTGCCAGCCCTGTGGCGGGCATTGGTTCTCTGGCAGGCTCTGTGTCGTTGATCCTCATGTCTTTGCTCCTTAGCGAGTACCGTGCCAAAATGACCATGCTGTTGTTCCCCCCGGTGCAGCCCATGTATGGCAATATGCCTCCCTATCATGCTGCTCCGCCCCAACAGCCCGGTGGCCCGGAAGGCCCTGCGCCCCAATAAAGCGTGACCCAAAAAGTCCCCTGGCATTTCCCGGGGGACTTTTCTTTCGCTTCATTCGGACAAAAAAAGGAAGCCCTCCCATGCAGGAGGGCCTCCATGCTTTCGCAGCTTGTAAGCAGTGGGACAGGTTAGGGCAGCACCCGCACCTTCACAATGGGGTCTAAAGCCCGCAGCGTATCTGCCGCAGCGGGGGTGACCTCCCCGGAAACATCCAGAATGGTGTAGGCATACTCCCCACGGGACTTGCTCTGCATATTCTCAATGTTGATGCCGGCTTCACCGCAGGCTGCAGCAAACATGGCAATGGTGTTGGGCACATTTTTGTGGATCAGGCAAAGCCGCGTCTTGCCGTTGTCCCTGGCCATAGAGATGTTGGGCAGGTTCACGGAGTTCAAAATGTTGCCGTTTTCCAGATAGTTCTTCAGCTGGTCCACGGCCATGACAGCACAGTTATCTTCGCTCTCCGGGGTGGAAGCACCCAGGTGGGGGATGGCCACAATGTTCTCAACGCCAATCATGCTGTCGTCCGGGAAATCCGTAGCGTAAGCAGCCACTTTCCCGGAGGCCAGCGCATCCAGCAGGGCGGGGGAGTCCACCAGGCCGCCTCTTGCAAAGTTCAAGATCCGCACGCCGTCCTTCATCTTTTGCAGGGAATCCGGGCCGATCATGCCCTTATTTTCCTTGGTCAGTGGCAGGTGCAGGGTGATGTAGTCGCACTTGGCGTAGATTTCATCCAAACTCAGAGAGCGGTGCACGGCGCTGGAGAGGTGCCAGGCGTGTTCCACCGACAGGAAGGGGTCGTAACCATAGACTTCCATGCCCAGC
>CAJFMJ010000154.1 GCA_904391645.1 uncultured Neglectibacter sp. | reverse complement strand
CACCCCCCAGTTGGGGCTGTCCGCCGCGCCCAGGGAGGCCAGGGCGCCCACGCCCACAAACTGGCCCACCACAGCCGTGTCCACCACGGTGTACAGCTGCTGGAACACATTGCCCACCATCAGCGGCAGGGCAAAGGTGAAGATCAGCCGGGTGGGAGAACCCTCTGTCATGCTGCGGATCCGTTGTGCCATAAAACAACCCCTTTCTTTATTCTGCGCCTGTTTCCAGGCGAAAAAAGTACGACGAAGGCAGCTCCCGGTCCCCCGGTCTCCACTTACGCCGTATGTTCTTAGAGTATCTTATCATGTCCCTTGCCGCTTTGCAATCGGTTTTGCATGGCTAACACAAACTTTTTTAAAAGCCGGGAACGCCCCACCAAAAACACCCTGGGAAAGCCCCGCCGCAGCCGGCAGGAAGCCCTTCCAGGGTGTTCCTTCTAAAGCGTGCAGGGGCGCACCGCCCCCGGCGGATCAGGCGCCGCCGTACTTTTCCAGGAAACCGGCGATCTGTTTCTGGCAGCCCTTGGTGTCCACCGCAAAGCTTTGGGCGTGGGCCGCCCCGGGCACCAGGTACAGCTTCTTCTCCGCACGGCAGGCCGCAAAGTTCTCCCGGGTCATGGAGGGGGGCACGAAGTCGTCGTCCTCCCCGTGGAGGAACAGCACCGGCAGCTTGTTCTTCTCCAGGGCCTTGCGGGTGTCGGCCTCCTTCAGGCCAAAGCCCGCCACCAGCCGGGCCACCCAGTCCAGCACGTACAACAGGGGGAAGGGGGGCAGGTGGAAATCCCGCTTGGCCACGTGGGCCATGATGTCCCAGGGGGTGGTGAAGCCGCAGTCCGCCACGATGCCCCGGGTGCTGGGGGGAAGCTCCAGCCCCGAAGCCATCACCACCGTGGCGCAGCCCATGGAGATGCCCATGAGGAACAAGGGCCGGTCCCCCCACCGCCGGGCAGCGTACCAGGCCCAGTCACGGCAGTCGAAACGCTCCTTCACCCCGTAGGTGATGTACTTGCCCTGGCTCAAGCCGTGGGAACGCTGGTAGGGCAGCAGCACGTCGTACCCCAGGGTGTGGAAGAACTCCACCTCCAGGGCAAAGTCGATGGGCGCCAAGGACCGGTACCCGTGAAAGGCCACAATGGTGCCTTTGGCCTCCCCCTGGGCGGGCAGGTACAGGGCCTGGAGCTTTAAGCCGTCAAAGGAAGTGATGGTGGGCCGTTCTGTGGTGTGGGACCGGATAAATTCCTGGGCCTGGGCCATCCTGTCCCCAAAGGGGTGCCAGACGGAGTTCTTCTCCTGGTACTGGTCCTCCCGGCCCTCGGTTTTATAGCGGCAGATGGAAAACTTGAAAAAGAACGCCACGGCTCCCAACAGCAAAAGGACCACCAGGCAAAGAGCCGCCAAAAGAATCCAAAGCCACAACATACGCTGCCTCCTTTCTCAGTGGCGGGGCTGGTATTTCCCCGCTTTCTCCTTTGCCCGCCGCTGGGGCGGGCGTTTCACAGGGGCCACCGGCGAGGATGAGGGCGGAACCGAAGCACCCGTTTTCTCCATGCTTGAAACGGGAGCTTGCCGGGGCTGGGCCGCTCCAGGCTGCGCCGCCGGGGAACCAGCCACCTTCCCAGTACGTTCCACCGGGGATTGGCCCGCCGCTTCCCGGGCTTCCGGCTGGGGGGCCGACGGTTTGCGTCCCGACGGTTTGCGTCCCGACGGTCTGCGTCCCAGGCCCAACAGGCTGGGCAAAACCACCAGAAGAATCCCCACCACCAGCACCGACGGAGCTCCCCAAGGGGCGCCGAGATAGTCCATCACCAGGCCAGCCCCCGGCAGGGAGGCCAACACCTCCCCTTTCACATCCTGGGCAGTGAGAAGGGTTTCCGCCTCTTCCCCTTCCCCGTCCCCCCGGGCGATGAAGCTGTCCTCCACCGTGCCCACCAGGCGCCGGAACTCCCCGTCCCCGCACAGGACGGCGTCCCCCATCTGGTAATTGCCCGTGGCCATGGTCAGGGCCAAGTCCCCCTGATGGAGCACCGGCGCCATGGCATCGTCTGCCACCGGCCGGAGGGTCACCTGCCCCAGGGCCACCTCCGAATGGTGGAACACCTGCCGTTCCACCGTCAGCCACACACTGACCCCCAGCACCAGGCAGAGAATCACCCCGATGACCCCGCGCAACACTTTAATCGCTCCCATGTTCCTTCCCCTTTCTTTCCCAAACGGTTTACAGTTGCCGTTCCATGACAAAATTCTCCAACAGCACGCCCCGGCGCTCCACCTGCTGGGCCTTCACCACCTGGAAGCCCCGGCTCTGGAAAAACCCCCGGGCGGTGCGGGAGGCGTGGACGGCAATGCGCTCCACTCCCAAGCCCCGGGCAAACCCCTCCAACGCCTGGGCAATGGACGCGGCCACCCCTTGGCCCTGGAACTCCCCGTGGACGTACAGCCGGTCCAGGTAACCCGTTTCATCCATGTCCCCAAAGCCCAAAAGTTTCCCGTCCTGTTCCGCCACCACCGTGTAATGGGCGGCAAGGCTCTCCCCCCAGGCAGCCCGGTCCACGCTTTCCGGGGAAACCACCCAGGCGTCCAGCTCCTCCGGGGTGTAGTCCCGCCGAGCCACGGTGTGGACGGAGTGGTAAAACAGCCGGATCAGCTCTTCCAAATCCGCCGGCCGGTACAGCCGCAGCCGGAACTTCCCGGCCCGCTCCCCCAAAGCCAGGGCGGGGGCGGAATCTGCCAGCAGCCACCGGGCCACCCCGTCCTCCCGGTTCCCGGGGATCACCTCCCCGGCGGAGCGCACCTCCGGCAGGGCGTTGGCCACTACACAGGAAGCGTCCGCCGCCTGGAACAGGGGCAGGTCGTTGAGCCCGTCCCCAAAGGCCACCATCCTGGTGCAGCCCAAGCGCTGTTTCAGCAGCTGGGCCCCGTGGGCCTTGGTGGCCCCGGCAGCCATGACCTCCAGCCAGAACTCCCCCGGCCGGTAGATCTCCTCTTGCAGCAGGGCAGAAACCCCGGGAAGCTGCCCCAGCGCCTCCCAAGCCGGAAGCAGCTGCTCCCGCTCCCCGATGCAGGTGAAGTAAAACACTTCCCCTTCATACAGGGACGCCTCTTGGGCAGGCAGCAGGCGGGGGTCCCCCTGGCGGCTTTCCAAGTACCGGGCCACTCCCGGTGTTTCCTTGCCGGGC
>CAJFMJ010000153.1 GCA_904391645.1 uncultured Neglectibacter sp. | reverse complement strand
AGCCCCAACGGCAGCGGCACATACCGCCGCCCGGAACCCGCATCGTGCCAGATCAGCCCCACCATCCACAGCTGGCCGCTGTTGTCCACAAACAGCTGGGTGCCTTTCATGGACTTGGCTTCACTGTAAAAGGGGTCACCTGCCGGTGTTTCCCAGTCCTCAAACCCCCGGTTTGCCGGGTAAAGGGTCTGCATCCGGAAGACGCTCATCTGTCCCAGCATCTCTGGGGTGGTATAGCCCCGCCCCTCCATCAGCTGGATGAAGGCGTTGTTCAGCGTTTCTTTGGCAGCCAGGTCATACTCCTCCAGGGTGTGGCCGGAGTGCTGGAGCAAAGCCGCGCTGTCCAACAGCTCCCCGGTGGTTCTGTCCAGGTTCCACACGGTGTAGCGGTAAAAATTGCTGTTGCCTTCCTCATAGGTCACCAGGGAGAGAATGTCCCCATACACATTCCAGTAGTAGCCGATCTCACAGGTGGCGGGGGTATACCCCTGGTCCAGGGTGTCGATAGCCTGTTCATAGGCATCTCCGTACAGCTCCTGGATGGCTTGGTTCACTTCGGTGGTGTCCACCCCTTCCAAGACGATCTCCGGGATGCGGTAGTGATAGGTCTGGTCGCCGAGAAGGTACCAGGCGTCAGGGCGTGCCTCCACATAAGCTGAGGGTACCTGGGGTGCCTGGGTCAGCCGGCCCAAAAAGTTGTGGAGCAGCGCTGCTGCCTGGGCTCGGGTCAGGGTGCCTTGGGGTAACAGCTTCCCGTCGCTGCCGTTGAGGATCCCCAGTCCCACCGCCCAGGCCAGGGCCTCCTTGGCGTAGTCAGAAGCCTCTCCACTGTCGGGGAACTTCTCCACGTCCTCCCAGGGGAAGGGCTGCACCGCGGTGATGTATTGGGAGGTGTAATGGTGCAGGATCACCACCGCATCCTGGCGGGTGAGGGGGGCGGCGGGGGAGAAGGTGTCTAAAGTGGGGGTGGTGAAGGTGAACTCTCCCTGCCCCGTGCCGCTGACGATCCCGTAAGAGGCTGCCCACTCGATGGGCGCGGCGTACCAGGCCTCAGCGTCCACGTCCTGGAAGCGGCTGCCCCGGTAGTTTAAGTCCTCAACCTGCTCCCAGTTGAACAGGGTGGTGACGAACATGGCCCGGGTCATGGGGGCGTCCGGATCGAAAGCGGTGTCTGAGGTGCCGTTCATCACCCCGGACTCCGATGCCCAAAACACGTGCTGGTAGTACCAGTCCGTGTCAGCCACATCCTCAAAGGGGTTTTCCCAGGCCTGTACCGCACCAGTAGGCAGGGAAAAAACCAACAGCAACGCAGAAAGTACAGTGCATAGAACTTGTTTTACGATCTTTTTCATACCATCCAACCTCCTTTTCCATAGCAAGGGGAACTGTGGTGGATCCACGGCTCTTTTCACCTATAAGAATACCACAAAGGGGGCTTTGGTTGCAGGGAAGCCCACGGAAAGGACGCCGAAGATTTCCACCGCCCTTTGTGCAGTTTGCCAAGCCATCCACAGGCGCAAGGGAATTCTGTTTGACATTCCGCCCTCGCTGTACTACACTTATTCCGTATAACTTTCTCTATTCATGGAAAGCCAAGAACGTGAAACCCACAGAAAAGGCGTGATCCTATGATCTATAAAGAGATGAGCTGCCTTGCCATCCACGATATCTCCGGGGTGGGCAAGTGCTCGCTGACCGTGGCCCTGCCGGTGCTCTCCTGCTGCGGGGTGGAAACCAGCGTGATGCCCACCGCTGTGCTCTCCACCCACACCGGCGGTTTTGAAGGCTACACCTACCGGGACTTGACCGATGACCTGCTGCCCATGGCAGAGCATTGGAGAAAGGTGGGCGCCAGGTTCCAGTCGCTCTATAGCGGCTTTTTGGGCAGCGCCGGCCAGATCGGCCTGGTGGAGCAGGTGTTCGATTGGTTCAAAGGGGAGGACACCCTGATCATGGTAGACCCGGTGATGGGGGATGGGGGCAAGCTCTACCGCACCTACACCCAGGAGATGGCCGATGGCATGGCCCGCCTGTGCCAAAAGGCGGACATCGTGGTGCCCAACATGACCGAGGCCTGCCACCTGTTGGGGCGCCCCTACAACCCCGGCCCCTACACCCGGGAGGAGATCCGGGAGATTTTACACCAGCTGTGCGCCCTGGGGCCGAAGATGGCCGTGCTCACCGGGGTGTGGCTTAAAGAGGGCACCCTGGGCACCGCTTGTTACGATGCCCGCACAGGGGAGGCGGAGCTCTACCTCACTGACCGCATCGAGGGATTTTACCACGGCACCGGGGATCTGTTTGCCTCGGCGCTGCTGGGAGGGCTTTTGAATGGGGGCTCTTTAAAGGGATCTTGTGAAATCGCCACGGAATTTACCTGGCGCACCATCGAAACCACCTTTGAAAAGAGCACCGATTACCGGTTTGGCCCCAAATTTGAGTGCCATCTGCCCTGGCTGGCAGAAAAAATGGAGGCTTGTCGAAAAACAGTTGCAAACTAAAGGAATTTACGGTAAAATAAACGAAGGTTGCTTTTTTGATTTAAAGCGCCAGGTTACTAAAGCACAATACCGGGGGTAAAATGCTCTCCCGGGAAAGAAGGTTTGCAAAGCAGATGGAACCCAGGTTTTTCCAAAAAGACATTGAAACCATGAAGCGGGCGGATATCGAAGCCCTGCAGCTGAGGCGGCTGAAGTGGATGGTGGATTATTGTTACAACAATGTCCCCTTCTATCACGAGCGGCTGGGGCAGGCGGGCATCACCAACGGGGACAAGATCAAGACCCTGTCGGATATCCAATACATCCCCTTTACCACCAAAAACGACATCCGGGACAACTACCCCTTTGGGATGCTGGCGGTGCCCATGAAGGACATCGTGCGCATCCACGCTTCTTCGGGCACCACGGGCAAGCCCACTGTGGGCGCCTACACCCGGGAGGACATTGAAAACTGGTCCGACTTTGTGGCCCGTATCGTTACAGCCTCTGGGGTCACCGCAGACGACATCATCCAGATCTCCTTTGGCTACGGCCTGTTCACCGGCGCCCTGGGCCTGCACTTTGGCCTGGAGAAGGTGGGCGCCACCGTCATCCCGGCCTCTACCGGCAACTCGGAAAAGCAGCTGATGATGATGCGGGACTTCGGCGTCACCGGCCTGGTGGCCACCCCCAGCTATGCCCTGTATCTGGGTGAGCTGGTCCGGGAGAGCCCCTAC
>CAJFMJ010000152.1 GCA_904391645.1 uncultured Neglectibacter sp. | reverse complement strand
CAGGCGTTTGGTGCCAATGGGGCTGATCTTATTCAGGCACAGTACCTTATACATAAGGATCTTCCTTTCTCACTTGTTTTCCAACTCAAACTTCTTCATAAACTCCACCAGCTTCACAATGCCCTCTTCCGGCATGGCGTTGTAGATGGAAGCCCGCATACCGCCAACGCTGCGGTGGCCCTTCAGGTTAACAAAGCCGGCGGCTTCGCTCTCCTTGACGAACTTGGCGTCCAAGTCCTTGTCGCCGGTGACAAAGGTCACGTTCATAATGGAGCGGCTGTCCTTGTCGGCACAGCCCTTGAAAAGGGTGGACTGGTCCAGGAAATCGTAGAGCAGCTGCGCTTTGCGTACATTGCGCTCCTCCATTTTCTCCAGGCCGCCGATGTCGTTTTTGATCCACTCCAGCACCAGCTTACTGATGTAAATGGGCCAGCAGGGCGGGGTGTTGTACATGGAGTCATTCTCCGACATCACCTTGTAGTTGAACATGGTGGGGGTGCCTTCCATGGGCTCGCCCAGCAGGTCTTCCCGGACAATGACGATGGTCACGCCTGCAGGAGCCACATTCTTCTGGGCACCGGCATACAACAGGCCGAACTTGCTCACGTCAATGGGCTTGGAAAGAATGCAGGAGGAAATATCAGCCACCAGGGGGACATTGCCGGTGTCCGGCAGCTCTTTCCAAACGGTGCCGTAAATGGTGTTGTTCAGGCAAATGTGGAAATAGTCCGCGTCAGGCCGGAACTCCTTCGGGTCCAGCAGGGGGATGTGGGAGAAATTGTCCTCTTTGGAGGAACCCACCACCTTGCAGTCCCCATAGCGGGCGGCCTCTTTATATGCTTTGGTGGAAAACTGGCCGGACAGTACATAGTCTGCCTTGCCGGACTTGGTCATCAGGTTCATGGGCACTGCGGCAAATTGGGTGGAAGCCCCACCCTGCATAAACAGTACCTTGTAGTTGTCGGGGATGTTCATCACTTCCCGCCAAAGTGCCTGGGTTTCTTGATAGATGGCGTCAAACACTTTTGAGCGGTGGGACATTTCCATCACAGACTGGCCACTCCCCTGATAATCCATCATTTCAGCGGCGGCTTTTTGCAAAACAGGTTCGGGCAGCATGGAAGGCCCGGCGGAAAAATTGTACACACGGGACATAGATACGACCTCCTCTTCAGACTGTAGTGATTTATCCCTGTAAATTGGTAAAATTTTTTACCATTATAGCGGCTTCTTTTGAGAAATGCAAGAAGAAAATGTACTATTTTCGTAAAAATGCGAAAAAAGGGGAAACATACCTTCTCACAAGAACAAAACGAGATCTGTGTCCTTGATTAGAAGACACTGTCCTCTTGAAAAAATCAACTTCTAAAAAAGAGGAAAAGGGAATCCCCTCTCTGCTCAAGAAAGGACATTTGGAGAAATCAATAAAAATGTTTGTCACAAGGGATAGAATATGGTATAATGACTTCACGCACAATGGAAAGCCAGGGCTTTAGGGGGCCTACCCTAATAAATATGAAGGGGTATTCCACCCCCGGCCCGCCGTTTCTGGAAAAAGGAAACTGCACAGGAGGAAAGTTTATGAAGGTAAAGGACATTGTGGATATCCTGAAGTGCCAGGTGCTCAACGAAGCCAATATGGAGGAAGAGGTAAAGACAGCCTGTGGCAGCGATATGATGAGCGACGTGCTGGCCTTTGTGAAAGACCAGTCCGTGCTGCTGACAGGGCTGATGAACCCCCAAGTGGTGCGCACCGCAGAAATGATGGATATGCACTGTATCGTGTTTGTCCGCGGGAAGAACATTGATCCCAATGTAGTGGAGCTGGCCCGTCAGAAGGAGATCACCGTGCTGGCGTCCCCCTACCGGATGTTTACAGCCTGCGGGCTGCTCTATTCCAACGGGCTGCGAGGGGGTTGTGAGATCCAATGAGTATGCTCCATTTGACCTATCAGGTGCCTGGGGACGACTTCACCCGGGCAGGGGAAGCCTCTGGTGATGTGAAGCACAAGCTGAAAAAGCTGGGTTATGAGCCGGATGCCGTGCGCCGTGTTTCCATTGCCATGTACGAAGGAGAGATCAACATGGTCATCCACGCCAACGGCGGCCAGGCCACGGTGGATATCGACCCGGACCGGGTGGACATCATCCTGCAGGACCAGGGGCCCGGTATTGCCGATGTGGAACAGGCCATGCAGGCGGGGTGGTCCACCGCCCCGGACAACGTGCGGGCCCTGGGCTTTGGGGCCGGTATGGGGTTGCCCAATATGAAAAAATATTCCGATGAGATGAGGATCGATTCCGTTGTGGGAGAGGGTACCACGGTGTACATGACGGTGTTCCCCGGAAGGAAAGAGGAAGGAAGATAGCGCATTGCCCTCTGGCGCTGTCTAGGGAGGTACGCGATTGTGGCCGAATTTTATCATTCCGTCACATTGAACGAGGAAATGTGTGTGGGGTGCACCAACTGCATCAAGCGCTGTCCCACCGAGGCCATCCGGGTCCGGGGCGGGAAAGCGGTCATCGCCTCCGAGCGGTGTATCGACTGTGGTGAGTGTATCCGGATCTGTCCCCATCACGCCAAACGGGCGCGGCACAGTCACCTTTCCGAGCTCAGTGACTTTACTTATACCATAGCACTGCCCGCACCGTCCTTGTACGGGCAGTTTAACAACTTAGACGATATCGACTATGTGCTCACCGGCCTGAAGGAGATGGGCTTTGACGACGTGTTCGAAGTGTCCCGGGCGGCGGAGCTTGTCAGCGAGGCCACCCGGAAGCTGATGGATGCCGGCGCCTTGAAACGTCCGGTGATCAGTTCTGCCTGCCCAGCGGTGGTGCGGCTGATCCGCGTGCGTTTCCCGGACTTGTGCGACCATGTGCTGCCTTTGAAGTCCCCCATGGAAACAGCGGCGGCTATCGCCAAGAAGGAAGCAGCCCAAAAGACCGGCCTGCCGCAAGAGCAGATCGGGTGCTTTTTCATCACGCCCTGCCCAGCCAAGGTGACCGATATCAAAATGCCCCTGGGCATTGAAAAATCCCAGGTGGACGGGGCCATCGCCATCAGCGAGGTGTTCCCGGAACTTTCCCATAAGATGGATCACCTGGAGAAGGTGGAACCTTTGGCCAATTCCGGTATCATCGGCGTAGGCTGGTCCACCAGCGGCGGCGAGGCAGCTGCCTTGCTCAATGAGAAATACCTGGCTGCCGACGGCATTGAGAATGTGATCCGGGTGTTGGAAGAGATCGAAGACGAGCGCATCGGCGA
>CAJFMJ010000151.1 GCA_904391645.1 uncultured Neglectibacter sp. | reverse complement strand
GCCGCTGCCTTGGGCTACAGAAGCCCCGTTCAGTTCAAAACCGAACGGGGCTTCTGATAAATATTCTTTTTAGTGTCTACTTTCTCTTGACAAGTGCATGTTGCATTTTGCAACAGCCTCTTTTTTTGTTTTCCAGTGGATTATTTTATTCTTGGCCGTCCCAGCAATAGGTGCACAGCTTGCACTTGTCAATACCTACGGACTGGATCATGTCGTCCAGTCGGTGGTAACGCAGGGAGGTGAAATTCAGCTTTTTGCCGATGTACTCGATCATGGCGTTGTATTCGCCGCTCTCCGGGTCAGCGTATTTGGCCAGATCAGCAGGCTCCTCTGTGCCGGTCATCTCCTTGATGACACGGCGAGTGATCAGATCCATCACAGAGGTGGAGCGGGAGAAATTCAAGTATTTGCAGCCGTACAGCAGGGGAGGGCAGGCAGGACGCACATGGACTTCCCGTGCGCCGCTCTGGTACAGGAATTCTGTGGTTTCCCGCAGCTGGGTTCCCCGGACGATAGAGTCGTCGATCAACAACAGGCTGCGCCCTTGGATCAGTTCGTGGACGGGGATCAGCTTCATTTTTGCAATGAGGTTGCGCTGGCTCTGCATGGTGGGCATGAACGAACGGGGCCAAGTGGGCGTATACTTGATAAAAGGCCGGGAGAAGGGGATGCCGGATTCGTTGGCATAGCCGATGGCATGGGCAGTACCGGAATCGGGAACACCAGCCACCGTGTCGGGTGTAGCATTGTCCCGGCGGGCCAGCATGGCGCCGCAGTGGTAGCGCATCTGCTCCACACTCACCCCTTCATAGGAGGAAGAAGGGTATCCATAGTACACCCACAGGAAGGTGCAGATTTTCATTTCCTTGCCAGGCTGGGCCAAGGTTTGTACCCCTTCGGGCGTGACAATGGCAATTTCTCCGGGGCCCAGTTCCCGTTCCGAGGTGTATCCCAAGTTCAGGTAAGCAAAGCTTTCAAAAGAAACGCAATAGGCGTCTTCCTTTTTACCAATGGCAACCGGTGTGCGGCCCAATCTGTCCCGGGCTGCCAGAATGCCTTTGGGCGTCATGATCAACATGGTCATGGAACCGTCGATGACCTCTTGGGCATACTGGATGCCTTCGATCAAATTCTGCTTTTGGTTGATGACAGAGGCAACCAGCTCTGTTGCGTTCACATCGCCGCCGCTCATTTCCAGGAAATGGGAGTGGCCGTTTTTAAACAGCTGCTCCACGATCTCGTCCGTGTTGTTGATCTTGCCCACAGTGACGATGGCATAGGTGCCATGGTGGGAGCGCACGATCAAGGGCTGGGGCTCGTAGTCGGAAATGCAGCCAATGCCCAAGCCACCCTTCATGCTGGCCACATCTTTGTCAAACTTCGTCCGGAAAGGAGAGTTTTCAATGTTGTGAATCGCACGGTCAAACCCTTTTTCCCGGCTGTATACCGCCATGCCAGCCCGGCGGGTGCCAAGGTGGGAATGGTAGTCTGTTCCGAAGAACAGGTCGAACATACAGTCTTCTTTGGAAGCAACACCAAAAAATCCGCCCATAAAATTCCTCCGTATTTTTCCCAGGTTCTACTCAATCTTAACAAACGTGCCTCAAAACGGATACCATTATAGCACATATTCTGCGAAACTACAAATTTTTTGCGGCATCATTTGGCCCTTGGTGCAACTTGAGCAAGGTTGCACAGAAAAGGGGCAAGAAAGGGGATACGCTCATGCAAAACGTAAAAAATGCAAGGGAAGGAAAATCGTCTTGCATTTTTTGGGGAAATAGGGTACAATATTAAAAGTTTGCACGCCTAAAATGAAAAAGGCAAAAGCTTTATAATTCAAATGAAATTTTTTACATATGGGAGATGTTGTGATGAAGCTGGCGGCAAAAACAACTGAGGAATTGCGGCAGATCCACCAGGAGGCCCAACAGCAGTACGATGACTTTAAAAGCCTGAATCTGAACCTGAACATGGCCCGAGGGAAGCCCTGCGCGGAACAGTTGGACCTGGCCCTGGGAGTGCTGGAAGCCCTTCACGCCCGCAGTGAGTTTGCCAATTCCAAGGGCGACGACTGCCGGAACTACGGCGTGTGGAACGGCTTGCCGGAGATGCGCGCCATCTTCAGCAAGATGATGGAAGTCCCTGCGGACCAGATTATCCTGGGGAACAACTCCAGCCTGCAGATGATGTTTGACTGCATCGCCCAGGGATATACCCACGGGTACAGCGGCTGTACCCCCTGGTGCAAGCAGGAGAAGCTTAAATTCCTGTGCCCGGCTCCTGGCTATGACCGGCATTTTGCCGTGACGGAGTACTTCGGCTTTGAAATGATCCCCGTGCCTATGTTGAAGACAGGGCCCGACATGGATCTGATCGAACGCCTGGTGGCTGACGACGAAACCATTAAGGGCTGCTGGTGTGTGCCCAAGTATTCCAACCCCACCGGCATCACCTATTCCGATGAAACTGTCCGGCGCTTTGCAGCTTTGAAGCCCGCTGCCAAGGATTTCCGCATCATGTGGGACAATGCTTACTGCGTCCACGATTTGACAGATACCCCCGACACGCTGCTGGACTTGTACGCGGAATGCCTCAAGCATGGGACAGAAGACCAGGTGCTGTTTTTCGCCTCTACCTCCAAGATCTCTTTCCCCGGGGCAGGCGTGGCCGCTCTGGCTGCCAGCAAGCGGAACATCGAAGACTTGAAGCGCCGGATCACCACCCAGACCATTGGCCCGGATAAGCTCAATCAGCTGCGGCATATTTTGTTCCTGCATGACATCAACGGCGTGTATGATCTGATGCAGGGCCACCGGCAGATCCTGCAGCCCAAGTTCCAGATTGTGGAAGAATCATTGGAGCGCGAGTTGGGAGATTTGGGGATTGCCAAATGGAGCAACCCCAATGGCGGTTACTTTGTCAACCTGGATGTGATGAACGGCTGCGCCAAGCGCGTGGTGAATCTGTGCAAAGAGGCCGGCGTGGTCTTGACGGATGCCGGCGCCACCTTCCCTTATGGTGCAGATCCCAATGACAGCAACATCCGTGTGGCCCCCACGTTCCCGCCCCAGGAGGAGCTGCAGCAAGCCATGCATTTGCTGTGCATCTGTGTGCGCTTGGCTGCCAGTGAAAAACTTTTGGCAGACCGTGCTAACGCTGCTTGCTAAAGAAATCACAAAAGGCTGTCTGCTCAACGGCAGGCAGCCTTTTTTAGGAATCAGAAGCATTTTCCCCGTCTGTTTCCACCAAGGACGGCAGGGCTCCCGTATCGCGAAAGGCCCCG
>CAJFMJ010000150.1 GCA_904391645.1 uncultured Neglectibacter sp. | reverse complement strand
AAGTCCAGTTACCGCTACCATATGGCCCGGTGGTCAAGCGGTTAAGACACCGCCCTTTCACGGCGGTAACACGAGTTCGATTCTCGTCCGGGTCACCAACAGCGCCGGACTCCACACAGAGTCCGGCGTTTGCTTTGTTCTACAGGATTTTTTGGAGGAATTGCAATGCTGAAAAAACTTCTGGCCCTGGTTGCCACCGCAGCCTTGGCCGTTACCCTTACCGCCTGCACCGGCACCGGCGAGCAGCTGCCCGGCCTGACCTTGGAAACCTCTTCGGCTTCCACCTCTTCCACCACCTCCGGGGTGGACGTCCCCACTGCTTCTGATGAGGAGGACGCTCAGGTGGAGATCCAGGTGGAGGAAGTGCCCGACACCGAGTTTGAAGACACCATCGACGGCCTGTGCGACTATCTCAGCGCCAACAAAGCAGTGACCGGCGACCCCACGGAGATGGCCTATGAAACCATCGGCGCCACCGAGGGCTACCGCTTCCGGTTTATCCTGGGGAAGAGCACCGTGCAGGTAGAGGTGTACTCCTTTGATTTGGACAACCTGGGGGACCAGGCCCAGACCGTTTTGGACAGCGTGCGGGAGAAGGGTTCCTTCACCATGCTGGACAATGAGGTGCCCGCCACCTTGAACAGCGACGGCAAGTACCTGCTGATCTACACCGACACCAGCACCGATGCCACCAATGTGGCCCAGAAGGAGCGGGTGACGGAGCTGTTCACCAGCTTCTACGCCGAATAAACCAGACACAAACAGGCAGGCTGCCGCGGGAAACCGCGGGGCCTGTTTTTTTCTGCTTGCCGCCCCTTGATTTTAGCACAGTATCGCGTTAGAATATCCATGTCCGTACAAGCAAACTGAAAAACCCAGTGGGAGAGGAGGAATTACCTTGGATCAGAACAAGGAATTTGTATGTCAGGCCCGGGTGGAGCGCACGTTGAAGGCGCTGGCCAAAAACCGCATCCCAGCGGTGTATGTGCCAAACCGGGAAGAAGCCGTGAAAACGGTGGAGAGTATGCTCCGGCCCGGGGATGTGGTCACCTGCGGCGGTTCCATGACGCTGGCGGAAACCGGCGTGATGGACCTGCTGAAAAGCGGTGCCTATGAGTTTTTGGACCGGCAGACCATGGACCAGGAGGAGGTCTACCGCAAGACTTTTGGAGCGGATGTGTTCTTGATGAGTGCCAACGCTATCACCGAGGACGGGGAGCTGTACAACGTGGACGGCAACGGCAACCGGGTGGCAGCGTTGATCTTTGGGCCCAAACGGGTCATTGTGGTGGCTGGCGTCAACAAGCTGGTGCGCAACCTGGACGAGGCCATCGCCCGGGTGAAGTGCATGGCAGCCCCGGCCAACGGCGTCCGCCTGGAAACCCACACCCCCTGTTCCCGCATGGGGAGATGCGCCTCCTGCGACGGCGGCATGACTTCCGGCTGCGCTTCCGAGCGGCGGATGTGCTGCCAGTATGTGGTCACGGGATATCAGCGCACCGACCGCATCCGTGTGGTGCTGGTGGGGGAAGAACTGGGCTATTGAGCGCAGCCCAGTGACAGAACACGGCCTTTCTGGGGCCACGCGCCCGCTTTGAACGATTCGGCCCCGGGAGGAGCACTCCCTGGGCTGTCTAATGTTAAGGGAGTGTAACATCTATTTTGAATCTACTTGCAAAGCTGAAGGGGCGGGGCCACTCCTTTGAGATCGACATGACCCACGGTCCCCTGTTGGGGAAGATCGTCCGGTTCGCCATCCCCCTGGCCATTTCCGGCATTTTGCAGCTGTTGTTCAACGCCGCCGACATCATTGTGGTGGGGCGGTTTTCCGGCAGCCAGGCGCTGGCAGCGGTGGGCTCCACCAGCGCGCTGATCAACTTGATCGTCAACCTGTTCATCGGCCTCTCTGTGGGTACCAACGTGCTGGTGGCCCAGTATTTCGGGGCCGGCAAGCAGAAGGACCTGCAGGAAACGGTCCACACCTCGGTGGCATCCAGCCTGGTGTTTGGGGTGTTCCTGCTGGTGGTGGGCATCTCCCTGGCAGCGCCGCTGCTGGAACTGATGGGCACCCCGGAAGAGGTGCTGCCCCAGGCTTGCCTGTATATGCGCATTTACTTCATCGGGCTGCCCGCCAGTATGCTGTACAACTTTGGCGCGGCCGTCCTGCGGGCGGTGGGGGACACCCAGCGGCCCTTGTACTTTTTGACCTTGTCCGGCATTGTCAACGTGATCTTGAACCTGTTCCTGGTGATTGTGTTCCACCTGGACGTGGCCGGTGTGGCCATTGCCACGGTGATCTCCCAGTGCATCTCCGCCGGGCTGGTGCTGCTGTGCCTGGTGAAGTCCGACGCCCCCTACCGGGTGGAATTGAAGCGGCTGCGCATCCATCCCAAAAAGCTTCTGGGCATGGTGAAGATCGGCCTGCCTGCGGGCATCCAGGGCTGTTCGTTCTCCATTTCCAACGTGCTGATCCAAAGCTCCATCAACTCCTTTGGAGCAGTGGCCATGGCAGGCAACACCGCGGCGTCCAATATTGAAGGCTTTGTGTCCACCGCCATGGACGCCTTTTCCCAGGCGGCCCTGAGCTTTACCGGCCAGAACTTGGGCGCCGGGAAGACAGAGCGGGTGAAAAAGATCTTGGGCCTGTGCCTGGTGCTGGTCACCGCCACGGGGCTGGCCCTGGGCGTGGGCGCCTTTTTGCTGGGGAACCAGCTGCTGGGCATCTATTCCACCGAAGCCGACGTCATCGCCTTTGGCATGAAGCGCATGGCCATTTGCTGTGTGCTGGACTTTGTCGGCGGCTGGATGGGCGTGCTGGTAGGCACCCTGCGGGGCATGGGATACTCCTTCATCCCCATGGGCATCACCATTGGGTTCGTGTGCGGCTTCCGGGTGGTGTGGATCTTCACCATCTTCCAGGTGTGGCACAGCTTGGAATCCCTGTACGCCTCGTACCCCATTACGTGGGGCTTGGCGGCCCTATTTGACGCCCTGTGCTTCTTCCTGGTATTCAGGCACCTGCGGCAAAAACAACGCATACAGGCCCAGGAGAACGCCTGAGAGGCCCATGGCAGCAGTGTATCAATTCTAAAAAGAAAAAGGAAAACGTAAGAGGGCGGTCCTATCACACGCCCCCTGCTTTTCGGGAAAATTGTATTTGGAGGTTGGAACGCAGTGAAACTCCCCTTTGGCCCCGGCTCCCGCCGGAGCTCCTTTGAGATTGACATGACCAACGGCCCCCTGGTGGGGAAAACCATCCGGTTTGCCATCCCCCTGGCCCTTTCGGGCATTTTGCAGCTGCT
>CAJFMJ010000149.1 GCA_904391645.1 uncultured Neglectibacter sp. | reverse complement strand
TGGGAAGAGGCGAGATCCGTTTCTAAAGAGGATTCTTGTGTTGTAGGTTGGGAGATGGCATTGCGAAAGGTGTTAAGCCCATTCCATAAGATGAAGGAAGAAAAGGCGACACCGATTACAACCCCCACAACTACCATAGGGATCAGCCACTTGGGCTTGCTTTTTTGAGGAAATGGCTTTCCAGGAGAAGGGGGATTGGGTCCCGGCCCTGGAGCTGGGCCAGGATCCCGAGGGGGCTGTGGGGCATCGCGTACGACAGGATTGCCACAGTTGGCGCAGAATTTGGCATTGTCTGGAAGATTTGCTCCGCAGTGAATACAAAACATGGTGGTTCCCTCCTGATGAATGGATAAAAAAAGTATACCGGACACCTGTGTTAGTAGCAACAAAATTTCTTCATTTAAACGAATAAAATCTCCCTTTTTTAAACAAAAAAGGAGAAGAGCAAATTCCTGGTTTTTTTACGGGGAAGCCGTTCCTTTTCATAGGGAAAATCCTGTTGACAAATGAAGCCACGCTCTGGTATAATCTATAAAGCCAAATTTGGAGCAGCGGTACGGGCCGAACCCGGCTGCGTGGATTCAGGCCGAGTTCTCTTGCCCCAGAAAGGCTGTGCTGTCAGAAAGCTCAAAAATTTGCTGGAATAGCTCAGTTGGTAGAGCAGCTGATTCGTAATCAGCAGGTCGCGTGTTCAAGTCACGTTTCCAGCTCCAGCGGCGAGTTGCCGCTCTCAAAACGCACCTCACTTTTGTGAGGTGCGTTTTTGCTTGGCTCCATGAAACTCCCAGGAACTGCAGGTGTTCCCGGGAGCTTTCGTATGATGGTTAAGGCAAACTGCAATTTCCCCTTGTACCCATGCCTCTACCCCTCTATAATAATGGTATTGGAAAGGGGAGAGTGCCATGAAAGAATACTGTGGGGAAACCTTCTCGAAGATTGAGCGGACGGGCGAGGAACTTTCCGGCCTGCTGTTTGAGGACTGCCTGTTCACAGGCTGCCGTTTGACAGACACCCTTGTGCGCAGTTGCCGGTTTACCGGCTGCCGTTTTGAAAACTGTAAGGTGGCAGCCCCAAAATTCCAAGGGGTGCAGATGCTTTCCTGCGACTTTGACCACTGTGACCTGTCCGGGGTGGATTGGTCTGCCCTGATGGACCAGCGGAAGTTGGAGATGGGATTTTTGCCCTTTGACAGCCTGCAGGATTGCTCCCTGCGCCACTGTGTATTTTTCGGCCTGGATTTAAAAGGGTTTGACTTTTCCAAGGCGGATCTATCCGGTGCTGTCTTTGACGGCTGCAATTTGAAAGGTGCCAGTTTTGCCCAGTGTAGGCTCCAGGGCACATCCTTTGCCCAGAACGACCTCTCCGAGGGGGACTTCCGGGGTGCCACCGAGTATTTCTTCTCGCTGGAAGGCAACCGGGTGAAAGGGGCAAAGTTTTCACTGCCGGAAGCGGTGAACCTTCTGGCGGCTTTGGGGATCCGCATCGAAGAACCGTGACCGAGGCTTTTGCGCCCAATAGGCGGTCTGCTGAGTGCATGGCCCTGTAAGATTCATCTTTTGGAAAGGGTTCGGGAGAGAGTGCTGCTGCCAGCGGCGTTCTCTCCCGTTGCCTGTTTTAGGGATTTTCCGCCATTCACAAAGTATTTACAAAAAGATTATTGACTTTTGCTGACCTAAGTGGTACATTATAAGCATGGATTAGCACTCGAAACAAAAGAGTGCTAAAACAACAGGCGGAGGTGAATGGAATGGAGCTGACGCCACGAAAAGAGCGCATCCTGTCTTCCGTGGTCGCCGGGTATGTGAAAAGCGGCGAGCCCGTGGGGAGCAAATCCGTGGCGGAAGAGGTGGGTGTTTCCTCGGCTACCGTGCGCAACGAAATGGCCGACCTGATCGAGATGGGCCTGCTGGAACAGCCCCATACCTCAGCCGGACGGGTACCTTCCCAGCGAGGGTACCGGGAGTATGTGGACCACCTGATGAAGGTCCCCGACCTGAAAGACGAGGAGAAACGCACCATCGATTCTATGCTGCTCTCCGGTTCTTACGAGCCGGAACAGCTGCTGGCCCGGGCAGCCAGGCTGCTGGCGGGGGCTACCCGGTGTGCCGCAGCGGCGACCACCCCAAGCGGGAGTTCCGCCCAAGTGCGGGCAGTGCAGTTTGTGCAGACCAGCCGCCGCACGGCCATGTTGATCTTGATGAGTTCGGCGGGCACCATGAAGAACCGGGTGTTCCACTGCGACTTTGATTTGACCAATGACATCCTCCGGGTGTTCTTCCGGGCGTTTAACGGCAAAGTGGCCGGGAAAAATGTTTCGGACATCACCCCTGCGTTCCTGCAAGGCATCGGGGTTTCCCTGGGGCCGATGATCGCCCTGGTAGGCGCACCCCTGCGGGCCCTGCTGGAGGTGGCCCAGGACACCATGAAGACCGAGGTGCTCCTCAGCGGACAAATGAACCTGCTGTTCTATCCGGAGCTGGAGCACGGAGGCGCCCGCCGGGTGATGGATTTCCTGGAGCAGAAGGAAGAGCTCTGTGCCCTGTTGGGGCAGCGTCCCAGCCAGGTGACGTTTTCCATCGGCCGGGAGCTGGGGCGGGGGGACCTGGATAAGGTTTCCTTGGCGGTGTCCCGTTACCAAGCTAATGGCCGGGATGCCGGAGCGCTGGCAGTGTTGGGTCCTGTGCGGATGGATTACCCCCGTGTGGCCGCGCTGCTGGGCTATGTCACCAGCCAAGTGAGCCAGGCGTTTGCCGTGCTCATGCGGGATGAGTAAAAGAATCTTTGATCTTAATATAGATATGACAGATATTTCAGAAGGGAGCCGGGAACATGGCAAAAGAGAAAAACAAGGAGCCCCAAAAGGAGCAGAAGCCGGAGGCCCCGGAGCAGGAAGCCCAAGCGCAGCAGCCCCAAGACACTCCAACCGAGGCGGCCGCGCCGGAGGAAACAGAGCTTGCAAAGCTCCAGAAAGAGTTCGAGGAGCATAAGCAGCAGCACCTGCGGGTGTTGGCGGAATATGACAATTTCCGCAAGCGCACGCAAAATGAGAAGAACGCCATCTACAACAACGCAGTGTCCGATACGGTTCAGGCCATTTTGCCCATCGCTGACAATATTGAGCGGGCCTTGAGCCAGGAGAACGCCTCTGCGGAGGATATGCGCAAAGGTGTGGAGATGATCGAGAACCAGATCAAGGCTTGCTTTGAAAAGCTGGGCTTGACGGAAATGGGCCAGGTGGGAGAGAACTTCGACCCCAAATTCCACAATGCGGTGGCCCACATCGAGGACGAAAACCTGGGTGAGAACGTCATCGCCGCTGTGTACCAAAAGGGCTATAAGCTGGGGGACCGGGTGGTC
>CAJFMJ010000148.1 GCA_904391645.1 uncultured Neglectibacter sp. | reverse complement strand
ACAGGGCGGTGGGGCGGTCCACCAGGCCCCGGCGCAGGTGCCCCCACAGGGCGGGCAGGGCACAGGCTGCAAAGTATACCAGGTTGACGCCCCCGGCCTGGAATTGGTCCATGCCTTGGACCAGGGTCAGCCACAACAGCAGCAGCGTGCCGCCGCCCACCCCAAACCCGGAGAGCACCCCGGTGGCGGCCCCCACCAGGGCGGAGAGAAACCAGCTCACAGGGCCAGCACCGCCCGGATGCCGCCATAGAGGATCAGCGCCCCAAAGGCCCGGCGAAGCCAGACAAGGGGCACCTTTTGAAAGATCCGCCCCGAGAGCAGCCCGCCTGCTGCCCCGCCCAGCAGATAGGGCCAGGCATCCGCAAGCTCCAGCCCTCCCCGGAACCAGTACACCCCTGCCGAAACCAAAGACAAGGGCAAGATCACCGCCACGGAGGTGGCGAAGGCGCTGCGGGCCGGCAGCTTTCCCCAGCTGGTGAAGAGGGGCACTAAAAAGAGCCCGCCTCCTGAGCCGAACAGCCCATTGGCAAGGCCTGCCAACCCGCCAGTGACCATGGATTTTCCTTTTTTTCCCAAGGCGGCGCCTCCTTTTTTTGGATGGATACAAACAGCTTTTCCCAAAGCAGTGGGTTTATCCTCTGGTTTTTTCAAAAAATGCCGCATGAAACCACGCCTGCTTCCCATACTGAAAACAGAAAGGGAGGCGGTATTTGTGAAGAAAAAAGCAGTTTTGCTGCTGGGGGCTTTGTTTTTGCTGTTGGGGGCGGCCTGCGTGTCTTTGGGGCGTGTGTCCCAAGGGGAGGAATATGTGGCCGCTGCCGGCGCCCAGTCCCTGTACCGGCTTGATATCGCCCAGGCCCGTGGCACCATTTATGACTGCAACCTGCAGCCCCTGGTGGGCGGGGAAACCCAGTATGTGGCCGCAGTGGCGCCCACCATCCAGTCCATTGGGGCGCTGGAAAAGGCCACCGATGGGGAGTACCGGGACAGGCTTGCCCTGGCGCTGGAAAACGGCAGGCCCTTCCAGCTGGTGCTGGAAAGCCCTGTGGACGACCCTCGCATTGACGTGTTCCAGGTGCCGCAGCGCTATACGGAAAACCAGCTGGCGCCCCATATCATCGGCTACCTGGACAGCCTGGGCGGCGGTGCGGCGGGGATCGAGCTGGCCATGGACGACGTGCTGCGCCAGTATGAGGGAGAGATTTCCGTCACATACCAGGTGGACGCACTGGGGCGGGCCATCGCCGGAGGGGAGCGGCAGGTGGTGGACACCTTGGAGGACTCCCAGGGAGGGGTGGCCCTCACCTTGGACAGCGAGATCCAAGCCCTGGCCCAGGAGGCGGCCCGAGGGCTGGGCAAAGGGGCAGTGGTGGTCACCCAGGCGCCGGATTGCCAGATCCGGGCGGTGGCCAGTGTGCCGGATTTCTCCCCCCTGGACCTGGGCAGCGCCACCGAGAGCCAGGACGCCCCTTTGGTGAACCGGGGATTTTCTGCCTATGCGCCGGGCTCGGTGTTTAAGCTGGTGACGGCTGCCGCCCTGTTGGAAGCGGACCTGGGGGATGCCACTTTCCACTGCCAGGGGTATGTAGACGTGGGAGGCCTGCGGTTCCACTGTGTTAACTCCACATCCCACGGGGAGCTGGGCCTGACCGGCGCCTTGGAGAAATCCTGTAACTGTTACTTTATCAACGCTGCCCGTGCCTTGGGCGGCCAGGAGATCCTGACCATGGCTTACAACCTGGGGTTTGGCACGGCCCAGGAGTTTGGCCGGGGGCTGTGGACCTCCTCCGGGGATCTGCCCAGCCTGAGCGGCCTGGAAAATGTCCGGGCACTGGCAAACTTCTCCTTTGGGCAAGGAAACCTCACCACCACCCCGTTGCAGCTGTGCGCCATGATGAACGCCATTTGTTCCAGCGGGGTGTACGCCTCGCCCAAGCTGATCGAAGGGGTGGTGAACACCCAGGGGGAGCTTTCCCCGGCGAGCTCCCAGGAGGACGTGTCCCGGAAAGCCATGAGCCCCTCCACCGCCCAAATCCTCAAGGCCGCTTTGGTGTCAGCTGCCCAGGAAGGCACCGGGCAGGTGGCCGCCCCCTCCAACGGGACGGCGGGGATCAAGACAGGCACGGCCCAGACAGGGGTTTTCCAAGGGGAGGAGGAGTTGCTCCATTTTTGGTACAGTGGGTTTGTCCAAGGGGAGGACGGCGTTTGCTATTGCATCACGGTCTTGAAGGAGTCCGCCGCTTCCGGCCAAGAGGACGCTGCCCGGGCTTTTCAGGAAGTGGCCCAGGGCATTCTGGACTTGGGAGAAGAAAAGGGGAATTGACAGAACAAAAGTTGGCAGCTATAATAAAGGTACAGTAGCATACTAGATCATTGCGCGGAGAAGATGCTTTTCCTCCCCCTTCCAGAGAGCGGCCGGTGGGTGCGAGGCCGTTGGGGGAAAAGGGCAGGCCGCTCCCATCAGCGCACTGCCGCGAAGAGCGGCGCGGTTTTCCCCCGTTATCGGGAAGAAAGTGACTTTCTGCCCCCGTGGGTTTTCCGGCGGCCAGAAAGTAATTTGGGTGGTACCACGGGCTTTTCCGTCCCATTTGGGGTGGAAGAGCCCTATTTTTTCCGGCGCTTCGGAGATCAAATAGAGAAGGATGAAGGTATGGATACATCGTATTGTGTGGAACAACTGAAGGCCCTTTGTGCCATCGACAGCCCCTCGGGCTTTACCGACCGGGCGGCCGATTACCTGATAGAAGAGCTCACCCGTCTGGGCTACGCCCCGGAAAAGACCCGCAAGGGCGGCGTGCGGGTGTGCCTGGGCGGCGAAGGCAGCCCCCTGCTGCTGATGGCCCATGTGGATACTTTGGGCGCCGTAGTGCAGTCCATCAAGGGCAACGGGCGGCTGGTGCTGTCCCCTGTGGGCGGACTGCGGGCAGAGAACTGCGAGGCGGAAAATTGCCGGATCTACACCCGGTTTGGCGGCACCTACACCGGCTGCCTGCAGATCGTCAACGCCTCTTCCCATGTGAACGACGACTATGCCGGCTCCAAGCGGCAGTTCAACCAGATGGAAGTGGTCATCGACCAGCCGGTGAAGTCCGCGGGGGACACCCGGGATTTGGGTATCTGCGAGGGGGATTTCGTCTGCTTCGACCCCCGCACCACGGTGACGGATTCCGGTTACATCAAGAGCCGCTTCTTAGATGACAAGCTCAGCGCCGCCATGCTGCTGGCTTTGGCCAAGGAGCTGAAGGACCAAGGAGTTTCCCCCAAGCGGAAGGTGTACCTCCACTTCACCGTGTACGAAGAGGTGGGCCACGGTGCCGCGGCTTCCGTACCGGAGGACGTGGAAGAGCTCCTCAGCGTGGACA
>CAJFMJ010000147.1 GCA_904391645.1 uncultured Neglectibacter sp. | reverse complement strand
ACGACCAGGCGTTGTGCGACAAGACCTTCCAGCTGGACGGGGAAGAGGAGTACATGGTCTACACCCAGACCGTGGGCACCGTCAAGGCCGAGGACGAGAACAAAGAGAAGGCCTTCTACAGCTTTGTGGAGGAGCAGGGGCTGTAAACGCCCTGGGGAGGTCTGCATGAACGGCATCATCATCTTGGACAAGCCCAGCGGGTTCACCTCCTTTGACGCGGTGGCCGTGCTGCGGAGGCTTTCCCATCAGAAAAAAATCGGCCACACCGGCACCCTGGACCCCATGGCCACCGGGGTGCTGCCCATCCTGCTGGGACGGGCGGCCAAGGCCTTGAACTTCCTGCCGGACACCGACAAGGAGTATGTGGCCTCCTTCCGGCTGGGGGAGCGCCGGGATACCGGGGATATCACCGGGGAAGTGGTGGAGCGATCCCCCGCCCCCGTGGCCTTGGAGGCCCTGGAGGCGGCCCTGCCCCGGTTCCGGGGGAAGATCCTCCAGGTACCGCCCATGTACTCGGCGGTTTCTGTGGGGGGGAAGCGGCTGTACGAGCTGGCCCGCAAGGGCCTGGAGGTGGAACGCCCTGCCCGGCCGGTGACCATCTCCCGGTTGGAGCTGCTCTCCTACGACCCCCAAACAAAAGAGGGCAGCCTGCGGGTGGGCTGCTCCAAAGGCACCTACATTCGGGTGCTCATTGAAGACCTGGCCCGGGCGGCGGGCTCCTGCGGCACCATGACTGCCCTGCGGCGCACCAGCGCCTGCGGCTTTTCCCAGGAGGACGCCCACTCCCTGGAGGCGCTGAAAGCCCTGGCGGCAGAGGGCCGTCTGGAAGAGGCCCTGCTGCCGGTGGAGGGGCTGTTTGCCCTGTATCCGGCGGTGCGGGTCAGCCCCGCCCAGGCCACCCGGTTCCAAAACGGGGGCGGGCTGGACCTTGCCCGGCTGCGGGGTGTCCCGGAAGGGGGCCTGTGCCGGGTGAAAAGCCCCCAGGGCCTGTTTTTGGGCCTGGGGCAAGTGGACCGCGCCCGCGGGGAAATGAAGTTTGTGAAATCCTTTTTGGAAGGGGAAGACTGATGATGAAGACCATCCACACCGTGGAAGAGCTGGAAGCCCTGGAGCGGCAAGCCCCCAGCTCCCTGGCCCTGGGCGCCTTTGACGGGCTGCACCGGGGCCACATGGCGGTGATCCACGCTGCCTGCGCCCCGGGCAAAGGCGGGGAGGTGCTGTCGCCGGCGGTGTTCACCTTCCGGTCCAGCCCCTCGGGGAACAGCGCGGTGCTCACCGGCCGGGACAAAGAGCGCATTTTGGCCCATTCCGGGGTGGAAACCCTCTATTCCCTGGAGTTTCAGGAGGTGCGGGACTGGGAGGCGGAGGCCTTTGTCCGCCAGGTGCTGTTCCAGCGGTGCAACGCCCGCCGGCTGTGCTGCGGCCAGGATTTCCGGTTTGGCCGGGGCGCCCGGGGGGACGTGGCCCTGCTGCAGCAGCTCTGCCGCCAGGCCGGGGTGGAGCTGTACGTGGTGCCCCCGGTCACCGACGGCGGGGAAAAAATCAGCTCCACCCGTATCCGCAAGGCGGTGGAGGAGGGGGACATCCCCACGGCCAACCGGCTGCTGGGGAGGCCTTTCGGCTTTTCCCTGGAGGTGATCCACGGCAACCACATCGGCACGGGGCTTGGCACCCCCACCATCAACCAGGCCATCCCAGAGGGCTTTGTGCTGCCCCGGTTCGGGGTGTACGCCAGCTGGTGCCGTGTGGGCGGCCAGTATTTTTACGGGGTCACCAACGTGGGGCTGAAACCCACCGTGGGCTCGGGCCGGGTGCTGGCGGAAACCTGGCTGCCGGAGTTCTCCGGCGACCTGTACGGCAAGCGGGTGCGGGTGTTTTTGCTGGAATTTTTGCGGCCCGAAAAGAAGTTTGCTTCCCTGGAGGAATTAAAGGCTGCCATCCAGGAAAATGCCCGCCAGGCCAAGGCCGTGACAAGCCGGATTTCCCCGCCCTATTTCCCCAAAAGCACTTTACAAAGCCCCCCTTCTATGATAAGATAATTAGGCTACCCGTCCCTCGGATAGGGGAACCACCAACCCTTACCTGTGAGCCGGGTGAATCAATCAAGCGGCAATGGCCGCGGAAAAGGTGGAATATCCATGACTAAAACTGAAAAGACCGAAATCATCCAGAAGTATGCCCGCCACGAGGGCGACACCGGTTCCCCCGAGGTGCAGATCGCTGTGCTGACCAAGCGCATCAACGACTTGACCGAGCACCTGCGTGTGAACAAAAAAGACCATCACTCCCGCCGGGGCCTGCTGAAGATGGTCGGCCAAAGACGGAACCTCCTCAACTACCTGACCAAGATCGACATCGAGCGTTACCGCTCCATCATTGCCGAGCTGGGCATCCGTAAGTAAAAGAAAAGCAGCGGGCTGTGACTGTGGGCCTTTGGGCCGGCGGCCACAGCCTTTCGCTCTTTTTTAGGGGCGGATCTGTTTACCAAGCAAACCAGCCGGAAACAATCCCGGCCGGCTTGTTTCCTTGTTAAACAGGGCCGCCTTTCGAATAACCGCCCTGGCGGGCCGCTGTGGGGCTGCCGGGGAGAAAGGAACGTGTGTCATGTTTGAGAATTTTAAAGTGTTCGAAACAGAGCTGGCGGGCCGCCCCCTGGTGGTGGAAACCGGGAAAATGGCCCAGCTGGCCAACGGTGAGTGCTTGGTGCGCTATGGGGACACCGTTGTCCATGTGGCGGTGACTGCCGCTGCGAAACCCCGGGACGGCATCGATTTCTTCCCCCTCTCGGTGGACTACGAGGAAAAACTCTATTCCGTGGGCAAGATCCCCGGTTCTTTCTTGAAAAGGGAGGGCCGCCCCAGTGAAAAGGCCACCCTCACTTGCCGGATGATCGACCGGCCTATCCGTCCCCTGTTCCCCAAGGATATGCGCAACGATGTGTCCATCGTGTGCACTGTCATGTCCGTGGAGCAGGATAACTCCCCGGAGATCGCCGCCCTGATCGGCACCTCCATCGCCCTGTCCATCTCCGACGTGCCCTGGGACGGCCCCATTTCCGGCGTTTCCGTGGGCCTGGTGGACGGCGAGTTCGTCATCAATCCCACTTCCGCCCAGCGGAAGGTTTCCCAAATGGCCGTCACCGTGGCCTCCACCGACGAGCGCATTGCCATGATTGAGGCCGGCGCCAACGAGGTGTCCGACGAGGATATGTACAACGGCATCATGGCCGGCCACGAAGCCAACCAGAAGGTCATTGAGTTTATCAAGGGTATCCAGAAGGAGATCGGCAAGGAGAAGTTCTCCTACCCCTCCAACAAGCCCGAGCCCGGGATGTTCGAGGCCATCCGGGACTACGCCGAGGACGCTGTCCGGGCCGCCCTGGACACCGACGACAAGAACGTGCGGGACGAGCGCCTGAAGCCCGTGTATGAGGACGTCCATGAGCACTTCGCAGAGGAGTACCCCGACGCCGAGGCCAAGATCGACGAGTGCCTGTACCTGACCCAGAAGTACGTGGTGCGCCGCTGGCTCTTGGACGAGCAGAAGCGCGTGGACGGCCGCGGCATGGACGACATGCGCCCCCTGGCCGCCGAGGTGGCCTTGCTGCCCCGC
>CAJFMJ010000146.1 GCA_904391645.1 uncultured Neglectibacter sp. | reverse complement strand
ACTGCTTAGTGTTCCCCAGGGGCGATGGCTACTGGCAGGTCAACCTGGCTGCCAGCGAAGAAAACTTGGAGCAGAGTACCCTGGTTCTAGTGGATCTGCTGCGCTCCCTGCGGTTTGAAGAGGACTCTTTGGAGCTGGGGGAAGATGCCTTCGGCACGCTTTCAGAATTCCGCCTGGAGGAAATCCCCGGGGTAGCCTTTGCTGTGGCCACGGAAGGGACCTCCCAAACAGGTTCAATCTCCCCCACGGATTTGGAGCAGATTGCGGAACTTCTCCTCAGCCAGGTGGAAAGCACCCCAGGGTTCGTCCCCCCAAACGACTACTACGAACCCCTGGCCAGCCTGACAGACTTGGACGGGAACGGGCTGTATGAGCTTTTGATCCTTTATAAGCTCCAGGATGGCGTGGAAACCAACGTGGTGTACGATGTGTATTCCATCCAGGCGAACGGTTACATTCCCTTGCTCACCGCCCACCCCCTTTACATGGAAGTGGGCGGCAACAGCGGCTCCATCAACCTGACGTTGGACATGGCCAAGGGCCTGTACCTGGTTGTAAAGACCCAAACCCCCTCTGGGAGCGACTCGGTGAACACCCTGCAATACATCCCCTGGCTCAGCGACCAAACAGGCTTCCGGGAGGATGTGGTGTATTTGGAGTCCCACATCAACTATGAAGATGAGTCGAAAAACCAGTATATTTTAGGGGACACCAAGGTGGACCAAGCCACTTTTGAGGCGCGCCAAACGGAGTTTGCTTCCATGATGACCGACTTGAACTTGAACCTGGGGCCGGGCAACGGTGGCAACAATATGTCCTTTGCACAAATCCGGGACATGGATATGGCCACCTATGGCTTCTACTCTGTGAAGTAACCGGAACTTTGGGGGCCGCTGCTTTCTTGCAGCGGCCCCTTTTTTCGTTTTGTCTAAGCCCTCAGCCCTCGGGAAGCCACTGGAAGCGCTGGAAGAATTCGCACTTTTTTCCGGGAGGATTCTGTGCTATAATAGGCCCCAGAATGGATTTGTAGGGGGAACTGGTGTCTGATGGATTACATACTGCACATGGGTGCATGGAACAGCGTGTTTGCCGTGCCCACGTCGCTGGTGGACCGGTATTTGAAGCTGGCGGGGAAGGAACAGCTACAGGTGCTTTTATGGATGCTGCGTCACGGCGGGGAAGCTGTTGCCCCGGAAACGCTGGCCCGGGAATTGGGCACTGACGTGGACAGCGTTTTGGACGCGCTGGATTATTGGGTGCAAGAGGGGCTGCTGGCAGGTTCCAAAGGGGAACTGTCCCCGGCTGCTACGCAAAAACCCACTCCCCCTACTGCTGCGGCCCCTGCCCCAGCCCAAAGCCTCGAGGCAGAACCTCTTCCTCCCAGGAAGCGCTTGGTCAAGCCGGATATGCAGCACGTGGTGGTGCGCATGGGGGAATCGGATCAGATCAAATACCTGATGCAGGAGGCCGAAACCATTTTCGGCAAGACCCTCTCCCCTGCGATGGCCTCCACCCTGCTGACCATTTGCGACGACTACGGCTTGCCGGTAGAAGTGGCGGTTATGCTGATCCACTATGCCAAAGAGGTGGGCAAAACCGGCACTGCCTACATTGACTCGGTGGCTCGGGATTGGGCCCAAAGCGGCATCTTCACCTTGGAGGCTGCGGAACAGAAGCTCCAGGAGCTTGGGGAGCGGCGCCAGGCTTGGGCCAAGGTGCAGTCCGCCGCAGGGCTTCCCAGAAGGGCGCCCTCTAAAAAGGAGGAGGACGCCGCCTACCGGTGGGTCTTCCAGTGGAAATTCACCGGGGAGATGCTTTCTGCCGCCTACGAGCGCTGTGTGGACAACACGGGGAAATTCAACGTGAACTACATCAACAAGGTGCTGGAAGGCTGGCACAAAAACGGTGTGCGCAACTTGCAGGAGCTGGAAGAATTGGAAACCAAGAAGAAGGAAGACCGGGAAGCGGCCAAGAGCTATGACATTGACGAGCTGGAAAAGATGAGCTTTTTCGATCTGCCAGAGGAGCTGTAAACCATGGGATACGGAAATAAAATCTACCAAGCTGCTGCCCAAGAGCTGGAACGGCGCAAACGCCAAGCAGAGGACACTGCAGAAAAGGGGCGGGAACGCTTTTACGCCCAGTGCCCACGGGCCAAGCAGATCCGGGAAGAGATGGCGCAAAACGCCGCAGGGGCAGCCAAAGCGGTGCTCTCCGGGAGCGACACCCGCGCCGAGATCACCCGGATGAAAGACAGAGGACTGGCGCTTAAAGCGGAGTACAACCAGCTGCTGGCAGAGCATCATCTGACCGAGGCGGATGTGACCCCCCAATACCAGTGTTTCCTCTGCCGGGACACCGGCTTTGTGGACGGGCGGATGTGCTCCTGCTTTAAAAACTTGCAGCGGCGGATGGCCTACGAGCGGCTGAGCATGAGCGTCCCCCTGGAGAATTCCACCTTTGAAAGCTTCTCCCTGGAGTACTATCAAGAGGACGAACACACCTACAAACAAATGGAAAAGGTGTTTCACGCCTGCAAGAACTATGCAGACAAATTCCGGGCGGACTCCCCCAGCCTGCTATTCAAGGGAGGCACCGGACTGGGGAAGACCCACCTGTCCCTGGCCATTGCTGGGAAAGCCATTGAAAAAGGCTTTGGTGTGGTGTACGGTTCTGCCCAAAGCTTTGCCGTTGCCCTGGAGCGGGAACGCTTTGACCGGGACCTTCCAGAAGACGGGGGCACCGATGTGCAGCTGGCTGAATGCGACCTGCTGATCTTGGACGACCTGGGGACAGAATTCCCCTCGGCCTATGTCAACGCCGCCCTGTACAACATCATCAACACCCGGATGATGGCCGGCCGGCCTACCATCATCAGCACCAACCTTTCCCTAAAGGAGCTGGAGCAGCGATATTCCCAGCGGTTTGCCTCTCGGGTGACAGGCTACTATGGCAAGCTGGAGTTTCTTGGCAAAGATGTGCGGGTACAAAAACGGCTGCGCCGCACAAAGAAAAACGCTTCCGAAAGCGATTCCTAAAGACCGATGCTGCTGCCACCCCTTGACCATGGGGCCATTGACGCCGTCCCCTCAAATGCCAAAAAGCGCAGAGAAACCACCGGTTCCTCTGCGCTTTTCCATTGTCCTCTTGGCCTTCAAAGGCCGCCTTGCCCTAACCTGGTGGTTTTAAAGCTTTTCCGAGGGGGTTTCCTCGCTTTGCTGCTTTCCTGGGAACCGGCTGGCCAGGCTCTTGGCGATAGGCCCCGAAAGGAAGCAGAACAGCACAAACGCCAACAGGGCCAGCATCCCCGGCACCAACGAGGCATTTCCGTTTTGGAAAGTGACCCCACTTACTCCGCTTGGGGGAGCCCCATCTCCCCCACCACCGGTATTGCCACTGTCCCCTGTGGCCGCCATTACAAGCGCTTCTTGGCCAGGCCGGGGACTGCCATTCTGGCCGGTGGGATCCTCTGAGGCCGCCTTCGCTGTGGGAGAAGGTTCCGGGGTCCCGCCCGCACCTGTGGTACTGGATGGCTTTTCTGTGGCCGAGGTTTTGACCTTTTCGTTCCGGTGAACCGTGACTTGGTACACGGCTTTCGTTTCGCCATCCTCGGCGGTGACGGTGATT
>CAJFMJ010000145.1 GCA_904391645.1 uncultured Neglectibacter sp. | reverse complement strand
TGCGGCGACGAAAATCGCTCCAAAAAGCGCAAGGAGCAAGAGCGCGGTGATCCATATGGGCGACAGCACCCACAGCCAAGACCAATTGATATTGCCGGTAAATTTTAAAACAATAAAGATCAGCGTCAAGACCCCGACAAAGCCCATTCCACCTTTGCCAGCAGTTTTCTGTCCATTCATGGACACGGCACCATCCTTTCCTGCTTGTCCAGCTGAGGATTGCATACACGTTTCTGAAAAAACTCTCGTTTGCCTTTCACACCACCTGGAAAATATAAAACTTCAAATAGTCTGTTTCCGGCACATTCCACAGCACGGGGTGGTCGGGGCCTTGGGCACGGGCTTCCACCAGCCGCAGCTCCACCTGGGCGTCGCTGGCAGCGCTTTGCAGCATCTGCCGAAACAGGGCGTCGGTCATAAAGTGGGAACAGGAGCAGGTGGCCAGGTACCCGCCCCGGGGCAATGCCTTCATGGCCCGGTAGTTGATCTCCTTGTACCCCCGCTGGGCGCTTTTCACCGTCTTGCCCGACTTGGTAAAGGCCGGCGGGTCCAGGATGATGTAGTCATACTCCCCGGGGGTCAGGGTGGGCAGCAGATCGAAGACGTTGGCCACTTCATACTCCACCGAGAGGCCGTTTAAGGCGGCGTTCTCCTTGGCGCAGGCGATGGCCGTTTCCGAGATGTCCACCGAGTGCACCCGCTTGGCCCCGGCTTTGGCGCAGTTGAGCCCAAAGGAGCCGGTGTGGGTGAAGCAGTCCAGCACGGTTTTGCCGGGGGCGATCCGGGCGGCGGCCTGGCGGTTGTACTTCTGGTCCAGGAAAAAGCCAGTCTTCTGGCCGTTTTCAAAGTCCACCTTGTAGCGGATGCCGTTTTCGGTGATCTGGGTTTCGGTGCTTTCCGGCAGCCCCTTCCCGGGCAGGGCGTACCAGCCCTTGTTCTGGGCCATGCCCTCCAGCTCCCGGATCTTCACATCGTTGCGCTCGAAGATCCCCCGGACGGCCTCCCCGTCCTCCTCCAGAGCCTGGGCCAGGGCCTGGAAGATCCAGTCCTTCCGCAGCTCGGTACCCAGGCACAAGGTCTGGGCCACCAGGATGTCCCCGAACTTGTCCACGGTCAAGCCCGGGAAGCCGTCGGACTCCCCGAAGATCACCCGGCAATTCTGGGTGCCCTCGGGGCCCATCACCGTTTTCCGGTAGTCCCAGGCGTAGCGGACCCGCCGCTGGAAAAAGGCCTCCCCAAAGGTGTCGTTGGCGTTTTGGGAGATCATCCGCACCCGGATTTTCGAGTGGGAATTGTAATACCCCGTACCCAGGTACCGCCCCTTGGGGCTGAGCACGTCGCAGAGGCCGCCGTCCTCGGGGGTGCCGTTTACCTGGGTGATCTCGTTGTCAAACACCCAGGGATGGCCCCCCTGGGCTTTTTTGGTCCCCCGGGCGTCAATCACCACGGAGGGATAGGCTCGCTCTGTTTTCATGGTTTCCCTTTCCGGCATAAATGTTCTTGGCCTGGCGCCAACTGCCTGTTTATTTTCTCTATTGTGCCATATTTCTCAGAAAAGCACAAGAAGAGCCCCTTCTTCTTTCCATTAGCTCTTTCTTTTCCCAGTGCCCGGACCTTCTCTTAGCAGCCCGCCCTGGATCTTCTTATAGTACAGCAGCCCCACGGCGTCGGCCAGCATCCAGCCGATGGGCACGCTCCACCAGATGCCCACCACCCCAATGGCGGGCACTGCCGCCAGGGCGTAGGCCAGCACCACCCGGGTGCCCAAAGAGATCGCCGTCAGCACCAAGGACATCCCCGGCCGCTGGATGGCCCGGTAGAGGCCGTACAGCAAAAACAGCCCGCCAATGCCCCAATAGAAGGCACCCTCGATCCGCAGGTACTGGACGCCCACCGCCAGGATCTCCGTTTCCCAGGGCTTGACAAACAGCAGCAGCAGGGGCTTGGCAAACACAAACACCAGCGCCGACACCACCAGGGAGAACCCCACCGAGCAGAGCACCGCGCTCTTCAGGCCCTTGCGGATGCGCTGGCTCTCCCGGGCGCCGTAATTCTGGGCGATGAAGGTGGAGAAGGCGTTGCCGAAGTCCTGCACCGGCATATAGGCAAAGGAGTCGATCTTCACCGCGGCGGCAAAGGCTGCCATCACCACGGTGCCGAAGGAGTTCACCAGCCCCTGGACCATGAGGATGCCGAAGTTCATCACCGACTGCTGGATGCAGGTCAGCAAAGAAAACCGGGTGATCTCCAGAACGCTTTCCTTTCCCCACCGGAAGTCCTGCCGGCCCGGGCGCAGCTGGGGCATTTTCTTCCAGGTGTACAAAAGCAGCCCCAGCCCGGACACCCACTGGGAAAGGCTGGTGGCAAAGGCTGCCCCGGCCACACCCCAGGGGATACCCACCACAAACACCACGTCCAGGATGATGTTCAGCACCGCGGAGATACCCAAAAACAGCAGGGGCGCGGCGGAGTTGCCCACCGCCCGCAGCAGGGAGGCGAAATAGTTGTACAAAAAGGTGCCGCCAATGCCGAAAAAGATCACCCACAGGTAGTCGCGCATCAAGGGGTAGACGTCATCCGGGACGGACAGCAGGCCCATCATGGGGTCGATGAGCAGGAACACCAGCAGGTTGAGCACCAGGGTAAAACCGGCAATCATCACAAAGGACTGGACCATACTGTTTTTCAGCTTGGCCATCTCCCGCTCCCCATACCGGATGGAGAACACCGCCCCGCTGCCCATGGACATCCCCAGCAGGATGGAGGTGAGAAAGGTCATCAGGGTGTAGGAGGACCCCACTGCCGCCAGGGCTCCCGCCCCCAAAAACTGGCCCACAATGAAGGTGTCGGCCACATTGTAAAATTGCTGCAACAGGTTGCCCAGGATCATGGGCAGGGCAAACCGCAGCATGGTGGTTGTAATCGGCCCTGTGGTCAGGTCCGCTTTTTGGGACATGGTGTCACTTCCTTTTTGTCCGTTTTGCGCCAGAAGGGGTGAACGCTCGGCCCTTCCTGCCATCTTATCTGTAGATGAATCCCCAGGGATTGCTTTTGGTTTCATCGATCTCCATCTCATCGTTCCAGGAGCAGTAAATTTCCGTGTAGCGATCCCCCAAGAAAACGGGCAGATACTCCCGGAAATTGGGGGCAAGCTGCATCCCCTCCAGGGACTCCAGGCTTGTCCAGAACACGGGCCCTTCCTCCGTGGCGTCGATCAAAGAGCCGGTAAACTCCTGGGTTTTATAAAAATAGGTGAAATACTTGTCCTCTGTCTTGTTGTTAAACCAGTAGATCATGCCGCAGGGGGTCAAGTTGCTCACGGTCAGCCCCGTTTCCTCTTTCACTTCCCGGATGGCGCTGTCATAAAGGGACTCTCCCGGTTCCGCGTGGCCGCCGGGAAATGCGATCCCGCAGTAGCTCTTGACCCGCCTCTCCACCACCACATTCCCAGTGGCAGGGTCCTGGACCATCACCATATTGGTAAGCTGAAGTTTTGGCATTTTCCTCTCTCCTTATTGGTTCTTTCTGGTTTTGGCATTTCCCTCTGTCCTTGTCAGCCGCACCACGCACTCAATGTGGCACGAGAGGACAGAAAGTACGTCATTTACCGGACGGTTCGTCCGACTTGATCCACCGCTATTTTTGTTGCCGTCATAGTAACCGGAAAC
>CAJFMJ010000144.1 GCA_904391645.1 uncultured Neglectibacter sp. | reverse complement strand
TTTCTTTCCCATTTCCTCTTCCTCCTTTTCTCTATCTTACCATAAAAAAGCAGACACCCACACTTTTGTGAGTGTCTACTTTCATTTTACAGGTGCAGGAGGGCTTGCTTTTCCCGCCCATTTTTTTATAATGAGCAGGTGGCAAGCAACATGAAAACCCATAGGAAAGAGGGAGTACCTTGTGAAAGCACCCATTACCTTTGCAATTGCCGGTTTTGGTGACCGGGGCAGCACCTACGCCTCCATGGAGCAGCTGTTCCCGGATAAGATGAAAGTGGTGGCCGTGGCCGACCTGGACCCAGCCAAAGTGGAGAAAGCCAAGAGGCTGTATCACATCCCGGAGGAACGATGCTTTTCCAGCGCTGAAGAGATGCTGGCCCAGGAAAAGCTGGCCGACGTGATGGTGGTTTCCACCATGGACCGGCAGCACGTGGGCCATGCCATCCCCGCCCTGGAAAAGGGCTACAATATCCTGATGGAAAAGCCCATCTCCCCGGAGCTGTCCAAGTGCCGTGAGATCCTAGAGGTGGCCTCCCGGTGCCCGGGGAAGGTGATCGTTTGCCATGTGCTGCGGTACACCGCTTTTTATAACAAGCTGAAAGAGTTGATCCAAGGTGGCCGCATCGGGGACGTGGTGACGGTTTGTGCCAACGAGAACGTGGGCTATTGGCACCAGGCCCACTCCTTTGTCCGGGGCAACTGGCGCAATTCCCTGGAAACAAGCCCCATGATCCTCCAAAAATCCTGCCACGATATGGACATCCTCACCTGGCTGTTGGGGAAGAAGTGTGTGTCCGTTTCCTCTGTGGGCAGCACCTACCTGTTTAAGCCGGAGCGGGCCCCCCAAGGGGCGGCCCTGCGCTGCCTGGACGGCTGCAAGGCGAAGGAAGCCTGCCCCTTTGACGCGGAGAAGATCTACGTCACCAGCCCCAAAACAGGCTGCATCCATGGGAAAAGCTGGCTTTCCGGGGTGCTCAGCGTGGAACCGAATTTGGAGAACACCTACAAAGCCCTGCAGGAGGGTCCCTATGGCCGGTGTGTTTACCACTGTGACAACGATGTGGTAGACCATCAGCAGACCAACCTGTTGATGGAGGACGGCAGTACCATCAGCTTTACCATGTGTGCCTTTACGGAAAACTGTTACCGGTACTTCAAAGCCATGGGCACCAAAGGAGAGATTGAAGCGGATATGCTCTCCAATATCATCCATGTGCGGGAGTTTGGCAAAGAGGAAGAGATCATCGATGTGGGCAAGCTGGCCTCGGACCTGAAGGGCCACGGCGGCGGCGACAGCGGCATTGTCCAGGATTTTTTGGAGATGCTCCTCAGCGACGCCCAACCCAACCAGCGCACCACCACCCTGGAGAATTCCATGGAGAGCCACTTCATCGCCTTGGCAGCGGAGGAGAGCCGGCTCCACGGTGGGCAAGTGGTGGATCTGGAGGAGTTCAAGCAGCGGTAACCCTTTGGGGTTGGACGCACAACACTCCTCACAGAGCGTGCGGGATCCCCAGCACCTGTGCTTTGGAAGTTTCCTGCCAGCGGGTAGCCTGCGGTGGGCGCATCCTCTCAGACAACAAGAAAAGGACACCCAAGCACCTTGCTGGGTGTCCTTTTCCGTTTCTGGTGGTAAGAGGCAGCAACCGGACGTGACTTTCTGCCGGTCACCGCTGCCAGAGCTCCCGCTCTGTTTCCTGCTGCAGGGTTTCTTCGGCTACAGCCAGAAGGAACCGGTACACGGGGAACAGCAGCCGCAGGTCTTCCAGAAGCTTTGCGGGAAGCTCCTGGGAGAAAAGCAGGGGGAAGTCGTGGCTTTCCCCATGGAAGCCGATGTTCCGCCTCTCCAGCCAGATCTGTTCCTCCGGGGTTCTGGCGCCGTAGCGGGGCCGCTTGAAGCAGTCCCCGTCCATATGAAAGACCGATTGTCCCAGATAGGCCTCTTGGGCGCTGGCGAATGTTTCCTCCCCCGCCAGGATCCGCTGCCGGAGGTTGTTCATGTACGAGGTGGAGGCGTGGTAAAACCCGCAGCCATAGCCAAACCCATCTTGGTTGATCTCAAAGTAGATCCCTGGGTAATCCTGGGCGTGCATCCGGCCGCCCCGCTTGAAAATCAACCACAGGTGGTCCCGGTACAGGGAGGGATCCTTGGTGTAGCGGGTGTCCCGCCAGATCCGGGCAATGGTTTTGTCCACCTTGGGTTCGGTGATAAATTGGGGATCCAGCTCCAGCATGGTGGGGGACAGATCCATCACCAGCTGGCGCATGGGCTGGATCACCAGGGATTGGTATTCTTTTTTGTGTTCGGCAAACCAGGTCCGGCTGTCGTGCAGGCGGTTTTCAAAGAGGAATTCCAGTGTCTTTTGGGAAAACAGGCTGTCCAATGGGCACACTTCCTTTCCAGTGGCAAAAAAAGGACGCCCCCAGCTTTCCCGCCGGGGCGTCCCTGGGATGTCCGCTCAGTTCAGGTCCAACAGTTTGGCGCTGACGCCTTCCAGGCTGTTGAAACCATCCATCATCTTGTCAATGGTTTCCCGGTCGCCGCAAGCCTGCAGCATGATCACGCCATCGTCGGAGCAGTACTCTTCGCTGGTTTCATGAAGGCCTACCCGCAGCTTGATGTTGCAGCCGAACTCGGTGAGAGCCTTTTGCAGATTCAAGGCGTTGGCGTGACGGTGGTCCACCCGCAAACCGATGATATAGTAGCAGTTCATAAGACGTTCCCTCGCTTTCTAAAATTTCAAAAAACGCGTTTCTTTTTTACAGATCCCCCACAATGGTGGGGAACACATCCGGAATCCTGGAGGCACCGGGGTGCTTTTTTCCCGTGTTCCTGAGGGGATGTTGTTGGAAATAGTATACCACGATTCCCTGTGAGATACAAGTTTCCCGCCAGGGAAGGAATTTAAAAAAAGCCCTTGACGGCAGGGGGAAAACCGTGTACAATAGGCTTAGTTAGTTAAAACTAACCAATTTAAAAAGGTGGCCTTTGCAAGGCTGCATTTCTTTTCTTGGTTGGTTAGTTGCGTATAACTTCCTTCCCCATGGCGTCCTTTTTAAAAGGCGGTTTGTGGCAGGGAAAAGGAAACACCACGGTTTGCAGATAAAGGAGAATCCTATGAGCGTTGTGATCGTCGGAGGGAACGAGCGGATGGCTGGCCAGTATGAGGACATCTGCAAAGAACACGGCTGTAAGGCGAAAGTGTTCACGAAGGAAAGCGGTTCGTTAAAGCGCAAACTGGGAAGCCCCGATTTGCTGATTCTGTTCATCAGCACGGTATCCCACAAAATGGTGATCAGCGTTACCCAAGAGGCCAAACGGAACCAGATCCCCGTGGCGCGGGTTCACACCAGCAGTGCCACGGCCCTGCGGGCGGCGTTGTCCCAGTGGATGGTGAGCTGAATGGGGGCCGTTATTCATAGCCCCGTAAACCGGGGAGTATCCCAGCTGGAGCGGTGCTTGGTTCAGCACGGTGCGGCCACCTTGGCAGGTTTAAAAACAGCCACCCTGTTTTGCCTTTCCCAAGAACCGGGATGGCAAGGTCAGGTTGCGTGGTGGGACTGTTTTTTGAAGAAAAAGGGCTTGCGGCTGGCAGTGATGCGATGTCGGGGACAGCGGGTGCTGCTGTACTTGTGGCGGCCCTCCCAGCTGCGTCGGGATTTGCAGCAGCCTGGCGTGGGG
>CAJFMJ010000143.1 GCA_904391645.1 uncultured Neglectibacter sp. | reverse complement strand
AGGGTCCACCCGTTCCCATCCCGAACACGGAAGTTAAGCTCGCCGGCGCCGAAGATACTTGGCTGGCAACGGCCCGGAAAAATAGGTTTTCGCCAACACGGAAAAACCACTCGCAAATGCGGGTGGTTTTTTTGCGTCCTTTTTTCCTGGCAATCCCCCTGGGAACCGCCCTCTTTTCAAAAGGCAATTTTCCCCAATTTTATTGCGATTTCTCCTTGACTTGCTACCCTGTATGCCGTAAACTTAGGGTATCGGAATTTTGTAAACTAAAAGGAGGTCCCAACCATGCGAAAAGGCAAACTTGGCGTGGTTTTATGTCTTTATCCCATCGTGGGTTTCGCTTGTGTCATTTTAAACCAACCCCTGCTGTGCGCCGCTGTTTTTGCCCTGGCTTTGATCGCTGAACGGGACCCCTGGACAGGCCGGCAAACCCTGCAGGCCTTTGCCCTTTCCGCCGCCACTGCCATCCTGCGGAAAGTGCTCACCTTTGTCATCCATCTCTTCCCCGGCGACTACTACAGCTGGGGAGTGCTCCGCTATTTCTCCGTGGCTTTGGGCGCCCTCTCTGCTCTGGTGTACCTGTTGGCCATTGTGGTCAGCGTGTTGGCCATCACTCGGGTGATGAAAGACCGGGAAGCCGACCTGCCCCTGCTCTCCGACCTGGCTTACTGGGCCTTTGGCCTGCGCAAGCCCCGTCCTGTGCCGGGACAGTATCCGCCTCCCCCCTTCCAGCAGTCCCAGCCTGTCCCCCCGCCCTATCAGCAGGGTCCTGCGGGGCAGCCTCCCTATCCGCCCTATACCCCAAAAGCCCCTGTGCCGCCCCAGCCTGGGACCGCTCCCCAGACCGGCGAACCACCCAAGGAGTAAAGGCTCCTTTTTCCAGTTGAATAGGAGCCCTTCGGCTTGTGAGCGGGTCGAGGGGTTTTTCCTACCTTTTTGGCAATTTTAAAACCGTAGGAGGGTTTGGGCGTGGTCTTTTCTTCCCTGGTATTCCTGTGTATTTTCTTCCCCTTGCAGATGCTGGTCTACTCCCTGGCGCGGGGGATCGAGGCCCGTAACACGGTGCTCATCTTTTTCTCCCTGGTGTTCTACGCCTGGGGGGAACCGTTCTTCATTGTGCTGCTGGTGTTCATGTGTTTTGTTGACTGGGCCTTGTCCCAAGGGATCTACAAATACCGAGGGACCGGCAAGAGCAAAGCTTTCCTGATCCTGGGATGTATCATCGACCTGGGCTTTTTGGCCTTCTTTAAATACACCGCTTTCATCCTGGGAGAAACCCACCAGTGGTTGGGTTTCCCCGACGTGGTGCCCAAGATCGCCCTGCCCATTGGCATCAGCTTTTACACCTTCCAGCTGCTCTCCTACATGGTGGACGTCTACCGGGGAGAAGTGCCTGCCCAACGGTATTTCCGGCGGCTTCTGCTGTATGTATCCCTGTTCCACCAGTGTATTGCCGGGCCCATCGTCCGGTATAAGGACGTTTCCGAACAGATCCTCTCCCGGGGCCTTGCCAAGAAGGTGCTGCTGGCAAACGTCTGCGGCCAAATCGCTTCCCGCACCATTTTAAGCGGCGCCCTGGCAGACCAGGCCAAGAATCTGGCCACCCTGCAGTCGGCCCCGGCCTTGTCCCTGTGGCTGGGCTGCTTTGCCTACGCGCTGCAGATTTACCTGGACTTCTCTGCCTACTCGGACATGGCCATTGGCATGGGCCTGATGGTGGGCTTCCACTATAAAGAGAACTTCAACTACCCCTACCTGGCCAATTCCATCACCGATTTCTGGCGGCGGTGGCACATGAGCTTGTCCTCCTTCTTCCGGGATTATGTCTACATCCCTCTGGGAGGCAACCGGAAAGGCAAGCCCCGCCAGGCGCTGAACCTGTTGATCGTCTGGTTCCTCACCGGGATGTGGCACGGCGCCGGGTGGAACTTCATCCTGTGGGGGCTGTACTACTTCCTGTTCCTGGCCATTGAGAAGTTCCTTTTGCCGGGGCTGCAGCGGCTCCCGGCGTTCTTTGGCCACCTGTACACCCTGGTTGTGGTGTTCTTTGGGTGGGTGCTGTTCTACTTTACGGATTTCACTCAGGGCTGGGTGGTCTTGAAAGGGCTGTTCTGCCTCAACGGCAACCCCCTGACAAGCTTCGAGAGCCAGAACATCGCCTTGAACTACCTGTTCTTCCTCTTGGTGGCGGTGCTGGCCTGCACGCCCCTGCCCCGGTTCTTGTATCACAAGGTCACCTCCTCCACCAACGGGGCAGCCATCGCCCTGGGCACGGTGCTGGAATACGCCCTGCCGGTGGTGGCCCTGTTCTTCTCCATCAGCTACCTGGTGGGCGACTCTTACAACCCCTTCCTCTATTTGCAGTTCTAAGCGAAAGGAGAATGCGCTATGCGTCACGCCAAACAGTATCATCGCGGCTCTCGGGGCAAGGCAGCCCTATTCTTCCTGGCGCTGTTTGTCTTTGGGGTGCTTTCCATGCTCCTGCCCCTGCGTCCCACCCATTCTGAGTGGGAAAAGCGGGACCTGACCCCCTTCCCGGAATTCTCCACACAGGACCTGTGGAGCGGGGAATACACCAAGGGCATTGACACCTGGTTTGCCGACACCTTCCCCCTGCGGGACGTGTTCTCCCAAGTGAACGGCTGGGTGCAGTCTTTCTATGGCATCAAAACTGTGATCATCACCGGTACCGTGGAACAGGGCGACGAGATCCCTGACGCCCCCTTTACCGGAAACAAATAATGGAATTTGAGAAAGGATGATTTACATGGCAAACAACTACACCCCCCGGCGGGCAGCACCTTCCGGGGATCCCGCGCCCCGGCGCAGCACCTCCCGGGACACGGGCTATCCCTCTTCCTCCAGGAGCCATGCCCCTCGGGAAACCCACTATAACCCGGACAACCGTCCCAGCGCCCCCAGGGACTCCCGGTACAGTTCCCAAAACCGGCCTGTACGGACTACCCGTCCGGCGCCCCGCCAGGAAGAGGAGGATCTGTACATCCGCCGCAGGCCCGTCCAGACACGGCGCAAACGGAAAAAAAGCGGCCCGCCTCTGTTCCCCATTCTGGTGCTGGTGATTTTGGTGGCCATTGTAGTGGCCATCGTCTTTGCCGTGAAGGGCTGCTCCTCCAAACCCCAGGACGGCGACACCTCTTCCAACTCTCAGACCAGCCAGATGACCTCCGACGGCTCCAGCGCCGCTGGGGACGGCTCTTCCGCCACGGAAAGCACAGCTGCCACTCCTTCCCCTACCCCGGATGAACCCACCCCTGCCCCGCAGGAAGAGCCCTCTGCAGCCCCGGAGCAGGCTGGCAACCTGATGATCGTGGGGGACACCGCCTACGAGTATTACAACTTTAACGAGGAAGTTGCCAACAACTACATCCTGGCTGTCACCGGCGCCGGGGAAAAGCTCTCCGGCACTGCCACGGTGTATGACATGGTCATCCCCACCAGCATCGACATTGACTTGCCGGAAAGCTATTTGGAGAAGTTCTCCTCCCAGATCAACTCCAACGACCAGCGCAAGGCCATTGAGGACTACATTTACCCCTCCATCCAGGCCATCAACTCCAGCGTGAAGACGGTGTCCATTTACGACACCCTGAAGGCCCACGCCAACGAGTACCTCTACTTCCGCACCGACCACCACTGGACTGCCCTGGGCGCCTATTACGCTTATGTGGAGTTCTGCGAGGTGCGGGGCTTTGATGCAGTGCCTCTGGAGGACTTTGAGAAGAAGGATTTCGAAGGGTATCTGGGCAGCTTTTACAGCTCCAGCTCCGAGGCCATGGCTGCCTTGGGGAGCAACCCCGACACAGTGGAAGCCTATGTACCCAAGGCCAATGTCACCCTGTACGTGATGCAGGACAACGGCGAAGAGCTGCCTGACTGGCCCCTGATCGCCGACGCCGACACCTACAGTGCCGGCAACAAGTACCTGGCCTTTTGTGGCGGTGACCAGCCCTATGAGGAGATCACCAACAACGACATGACCGACGGCCCCAGCTGCATTGTGGTAAAGGAGAGCTTTGGCAACTGCTTTATCCCCTACCTGGTGAACCACTACAAGAAGATCTACGTGGTGGACTACCGGTATTATGACAGCACCGTGACCCAGCTGGCCAAGGACAAAGGCGTGGACGATGTGATCTGCGTGAACAACATCTCCATGACCCGCAACGAGGGCTTGGTGGATCAGTTTACCAACATCTTCTAACCTTCCCTACAAAAAAGAACCCCTCGGCATCTCTGCCGGGGGGTTTTTGTTATCTGGGCTTGCACTTTCAAGGGCCCGCCTTCCCTATGGGGGAAGCAACCCAGGACAAAGAAAAAGCACCTCCCAAGGGGGTGCTTTTTTGTGTTTTCCCGGGAAAAGTGCTCACTGGTACAGGCCCAGGGTAAGCTCCAGCTGAACGCCAGCGCCGTCCAGTTCCATCAGGGACAGGGAAAGCCGGGTGGCCCGCTCCCCTTCCTCCTCCACCACGGAAGAGAACCGCTGGATATCGTAGAGCAGGTCCTTACCACGCTCTTCTTGGGCCGGAGCCAGCACATCCTCCAGCACGGACTCCTCCTCCGGCAGGCCGTACAGGCTTCCAAAGTGGGCACGGAGGTCTTCATATAGCGGGGTTAGATCCTCCCCTTCCTGGGCGTCACAGGTGAAGGTAAAACTGTTCAGCAGGCCATCCAGAAAGCCCAGGGTAAGCCCAAAGCTGGCACCGTCCAGGTCCACAGCCCCGACACGGTACTCGCTGTGAAAGCCGCCCCCATTGCTTTCCCACTCCCGATCCGGCTCCGCACCGCTAAGGCCGAAGAGGGGCAGCACCACCTGGGCCGGGGTGCCATACTCCAGTTCTAGATAGGTGAAGTCCCCTTCGGAGGAAGAGAAGTCTTCCGCGGCCAACCCACTCGGTTCTGGTGACACAGTGCTTTCCACCGCACTGCTTTGATACAGAGGGGACAGACAGAAAAAAGCCGCCCCAACGGGACGGCTCTGAGGGTTGAAACAAGAGCTCAGGTAACAAAAAAGGCCATCCGTTCGGATGGCCCTGTACCCTGAAAACTGAATAAAGCAGAAAGGGAAGAAGAACGAGCGCGCTGCGTAACTCTTGAAAGGATCAAGGTCAAGCCCTCGGCCTATTAGTACTGCCAAGCTGAACACGTTACCGTGCTTACACACGCAGCCTATCAACCTTGTAGTCTACAAGGGGCCTTACTAGC
>CAJFMJ010000142.1 GCA_904391645.1 uncultured Neglectibacter sp. | reverse complement strand
TTCTCAGCATGGAACACCCCTGTTTCTTCCCATTTCTCTTGCCATTTCGGTTCAATGGCTTTATGGTCGTACTTCATCTTTTATCAACCCTTTCCCTTACTTTCTTGAAAGAAAGTAAGCAAAGAACTTTTACTTCGCGATTTCGTGCGCTGCGCTTACTCCCCTTGCTTGGCACCACAAGGCTTCTGTCCGCGCACCTGCGGTGAGCAATTCGCGTTTTCGCTCGTTCCTCGCTCCCATTACGTGGCGACTATCCCTCGCAGTCCGCAATTTCAACTGTTTTTTGAACAGGGTAAACCCTCCCGCAGCCGGTTGGGAAATAATCTCATCCAGCCAGCGGCAACGATCGACCACCGCAAGTGCGTGCGCTGTTTTGCAGGTTGTTAGGTTTCTTGCCAATCTATCTTGTTGCCGTCTGCCCACAGGCGGTCCAGGTCGTAAAAGTCACGGCCTTCCTGGGTGAAAATATGCACCACCACATTGCCCCAATCCAGCAGGATCCAGGAATTGGACCGGTACCCCTCCATCCGGGCGGGGGGCATACCTTCGGCTTTCATGCGCTCATCCAGCTCGTCGGCCAGGGCCCGCACATGGGTGTTGTTGTTGCCCGTGGCGATGACAAAATAATCCGCCAGGCTGGAAATGCTGTCCACTTCGATTACGTTCAGCTTTTCCGCCTTCTTGCTATCCAAGAAAGTGGCCGCTTTTCTTGCCAATTCCAAAGACGTCATAGCAGCTGCTCCTTTTTTTCTTTTAAAGTAAAGATGGCGTCGTTATACGCCGCGATGGATTCCGCCGCCACAGGCAGGCGCTGCTCCATCAATTCATTCACGGTGAAAAGGATCCCCTCCACCATGGCTTCCTCCAAGCTGCGGTCCGCTACCTGGCGAAGCTCCTCCACCCCGGGGTAATCCCGGTCGGCAGAGATATAGTCCGCCACAAACAGCACCTTTTCCAGCAGGGTCATGTCCCCCTTGCCGCTGGTGTGGCAGGCCACCGCGGAGATCACCTCTCCATCGGTAATGCCCAGGACAGTTTCCAAATAGGCAGCGCCGGAAAGGGCGTGCCACAATTTCTTGTTCTGCCGCTGGGTTTTGGTGAGTATTATACCAGAATCCTCAAGGATTTTCAACTGTTCCTCAGGGGGCGTGTCCTTCATGATGTCGTGAAGGATGCCGCAAAGCCTGGCTTTTTCCACGTCGGCCCCATAGCGCTGGGCCAGCCGGGCAGCCTCCCTGGCCACACACTGGCTGTGGTAAAACCGGCGGTCGGTCAAGTGACGCTGCACTTCCTGTTCATACTCCTGGTAGGTCATCCTATCTCCCCCTATTCTTCTGGGCCCACTTCCACCGTCAGGAGCACCAGATCTCCCGGGCCGGTGTTTTGGATGCTGTGTGCAGAGCCCTTTTTGCAGATATGGCATACCCCAGGCTCCAAAAGTTCCTCTTCCCCGTCGCAGATGGCCACACCGGTCCCCATCAACACAAAGTGCAAGTCATCGCTGGAAGGGTGGCTGTGCAGGCCAATGGATCCGCCCGGGTGGATGGTGCAGGACACCAGCTTCTCTCCCTGGCCCACATAGGCCCGCAGGGACATCTGCCCGGTGCCCTGATGGGGGCAGGGCAGGGTCATCTCCTGCATCTGGTTAAAATCAACGCGCATACCTTTCCCCCCTGTCACACTGTTTCACCCCGGTAAAGGCCCTGGGCTCGAATATAGCCCGCCACCGCTTCCGGCACCAAGGGGGCGATGTCCTTCCCCGCCTTCACATACTCCCGCACCTGAGTAGAGGATACCGGCAGGTAGGGGATGTCCTCCAGCAGGCACCGGGCACCGTAGCGTGCCTGGTACTCGTCCTTTTTGGCCTGGAGCTTCCCCATGCCGTGGAGGCTCCGGGGGGTGGCACACACCGTGGCCAAAAAGAAGATGGTTTCCGGCCGGTACCAATGCTCCACCGTAAGGAACATATCCTCCCCCATCAGCAGGTACAGCTCATCTCGGGGGTAGAGGACGTGAAGCTCCTCCAAAGTTTCGGCAGTATAGCTCTTCCCCTCCCGGCGGATCTCCAAATCGGAAAGCTCCAAGTGGGGCTGGCTCCCCGCGGCCAGGCGGCACATTTCCATGCGGTCTTTTGCGCTGGCCAGGTCCGGGGCGGCCTTGTGGGGCGGCACATGGGTGGGGATCAGCAGCACCCGGTCCAGGGAAAGCCGCTGGGTAAATTCCTTCAGCAGGTGCAAATGCCCCCGGTGGATGGGGTTGAACGTGCCCCCGTAGATTCCCGTTTTCAAAGCGTTCCCTCTCACCGGGGCAGGACGATCTTGGGGTCCTTTTTCTTTCTCCGGTACAGCACGAACCGGGACCCGATCACCTGCACCACATCGCTTCCTGTCTGGCGGGCGATCTCCTCCGCAGCCTCCCGGGAAGTCATGGGGGAGGACTCCGGCAGCACCCGGCCTTTAATCAGCTCCCGCTTTTCCAGGGCGTCGTCCGCCTGCTTTACCAGTTCCGGGCTCATGCCGGATTTGCCCATCATCAAAATGGTGTCCTCGTTCACCGCCAAGGAGCGGAGGTAGGCTCTTTGTTTGCTTGTCAACATCATGCATTCTCCTGTATCGTTTACTTTTCCCGCCGCCGGAAAGCCACAATCTCCGGGTCGGCGCCGTTATCTCCATATTCGCACACCAGCAGCCACTGCTCATCGGCTGTCAGACCGAAACACCGGCCGCTGCCGTCGCCCTTGCACAGTTGGTTGCCCAGGTACACCCGCTTGTCGTCCCAAACCTTCACTTTCTGGCCGCTGGGCAGGGTGTACTCCAAATTGATGTAGGACCCGGGCAGGGTATTCAGGTCCGTCACCTTTTCCATGCCGGGGATGTGCAGGGCGTTAAACTCCCCACAGAGCTGCTCTTTCAAGGAGCACTGCCCGGAAAAGCAGCTTCCAGGGGCGGCACAGCCTCCCGCCTTGCAGCATTCCCCCAGCACACAAGTGCCGCCATAGGGTTTGCCATCGGTGGCGGCGCATCCGGCACAGCGGTCCACTGCGGGGCATTGGGAACAGTCCAAACCGCAATAGTTTTTCATGGGGCTCACCCTTTCCCCTTCAAATACTCCCGCAGTTTTTCCTCAAACTCCGCAAAGGCCTTGCCCCGATGGCTGCGAGCGTCCTTTTCCTCATCGGTCATCTCTCCAAAGGTGCGGCCGTCCTGGACAAAGATGGAGTCATAGCCAAAGCCGTTCTCCCCCCGGGACTCAAAGGCAATGGTGCCGTAGCACTTGCCCTCTGCGTCGATGCGGTCCCCGTTGGGGAACACGCAGCACACCGCGCTGACAAAGTGGGCGCCCCGCTGCTCTTCCGGCACACCTTTCAGCTTTTCCAACACCGTCAGACGCCGCTTCCCAGGCTCTGCAAACCGGGCCGAGTAGATCCCCGGCGCCCCGTCCAGATAGTCCACACACAGGCCGGAGTCATCCGCCACGGCGGGCAGGCCCGTTTCCTTGCAGGCGGAGTCCGCTTTGATAAAGGCGTTCTCCCCAAAGGTGGTGCCGTTCTCCTCCGGCTCGGATAGCTCTGCGGTGACCACTTCAATGCCCATGGGTTCCAGCATCCGCTTAAATTCTACAACCTTCCCCTTGTTGTGGGTGGCAATGACAAATTTCATGTTCCTTCCCCTTTCCTTATTCCTCGTCCCGCTTGCGGCCAAAGGGCCAGAACCGGCGGCGTTTCTTTT
>CAJFMJ010000141.1 GCA_904391645.1 uncultured Neglectibacter sp. | reverse complement strand
TTAGGAGGCTCGTGCTCTATCCAACTGAGCTACTGGGACATATATCAAAAATATTCAATTTTCCCGCCCAAACGGATTCGAACGAACTGCCGCTTAGGAGGCGTGTGCTCTATCCTGCTGAGCTACTGAGACATTTTAATAAATATGATCTTGTATTCCTAATTTAGACTCGAACCATCTACCGCTTAGGAGGCGGTCGCTCTATCCAGCTGAGCTACAAGGACAAGAAGGGCTATATGGATGTGGGGAACAAGGGCGTTCCCCACTGCTATTGCCTTGCTATTGTACAACAAAAACGGGGAGGTTGTCAATTTCAATTTGAAAAAAGGCTTGCTTTTTTTCCCTTCTCGTGGTATCATAATCTCTGCGTTATTGGACATGAAGGAGGTGTGACTTATGCCAAACATCAAATCGGCCAAAAAGCGTGTGAAGGTGATTGCCACCAAAACGATGCAGAACAAGGCCATCAATTCCCAGCTGAAAACTGAGATCAAGAAGGCCAATGCCGCTATCGCTTCCGGCGCGGAAGACAAGAATACCGCTGTTCGTGTGGCTATCAAGAAGATCGACCAGGCTGCTGCCAAGGGGATCCTCCACAAGAACACCGCTGCCAGAAAGAAGTCCGCCCTTGCCAAGAAGCTCAACGCTGGTGCTTAATCGCGGCGTTTGCGGATATTTGCGGGAAATAGCGTGATAAAAAACAGTGCGCAGGGCATGAAAGGCCTGTGGGGATATGGTTCCCACGCCTTTGGAAAAATTGCCTCTGCGCTGTTTTTTGCCCATTTTTTCAGTTGACTTTTTTCCTTGGATTGGGTATCATAAACTATAAGAACTGGAATACTAAATGCCTGGAGGTGCTCGTATATGAAAAAAGGTAGCAAGCTGGCGTTGTTTATTGGCCTGGTGGCCGCTGTAGCTGCTTTGGTGGCGGCTCTCTCTGCCCTGATGTTGTATTTGGACAAAAAACGGGACGACGAGGAACTGGAGCACTATCTGGACTGCTCCATTCAGTAAAAAGACCAAGGAGAATCCGAAGGGGCTGTTGCAGTTGGCAACAGCCCCTTTTTGCAGCAAAACCGGCTTTGGCAATCGCCAGGGCCGGTTTGTTTTACTTCTTTCGGGCGTTTGTGAAGTCCACCCGCTGGTCTGGGGTCACAGTGATGCCCCGAGTGGCAGGGTTCGCGGCATAGTAGGTCTTGTCCTGGAAGATGGGATAAAATACAGCCTGCTCCTGCAAGAGCTGCTCCATCTGTTGGTAAGAGGCCAGGTCAAAGTTGAGAGAGGCCAAGGCTTCGTCATAGGCTTGGCTCTCCAGCAGGACAGGGGAGGCAGTGCTTTCAAAGGCCCGGAGCACGTCGTAAGGGGTGGTGCCCCCTGCCCGGAGGGTGTACAGGGCTGCCTCGTAGTTTCCAGAGGCGATGCGGCTTTCCAGCTCGCTGGCGGAAACGCGCTCCAGGTTGAAGGCGTTGTTCAGCACACGGTTCCAAGCTGACAGGAAACAGTTGGTTACGGCCACGGATTCTGGATCGTCCAAACACAACACGGTGATGCTGGGCACCTCTTCCAGATCCAGCTGCCGCAGCAGGGAGGATAGCCCTTGGGTTGCCTCGCTGTTATAGGGGGTGTAGGCCCCGGCGCCTTCCTGGTAATAGGGTTCCCCGTCCCAGAGGACACAAGCGGGCATGATGCCGGGGGCCTCCACGGCATCGGGGCGCTGGGCCAGCAGGTCCTGGCGATTCAAGGTTTCGAAAAACAGAGAGCGAAGCTGGGCGTTTTCCAATTTTTCCGATTGGGGGTTCAGCAACAGCCCTGTAACGGCGTCGTCTAGGGAGAGGATGGTGCACCCTTGCTCCTTGGCTTCGTCGATCTGGCTGGCAGGCAGGTTTAGGATATCCACCTCTCCGGAAGCCAGGACACCCACGGGGTCGCTGTCGTAAGAGGCATCGTAGTCAATGAGGAAGGAGATGCTGGCCGGCAACACCTCTTGGCTGCCTTTGTAGGTTTCAGAGCGCACCACGGTGATGGAGCGTTCCCCGCTGTCCGTTTGCCAGGCGTAAATGCTGGAAAGGGCAAAGGGGCCGTTGGTGAGCAGATACTGAGAGGAGAGCCCGTAGTGGCCCTGGCAGGATTCAAAATAGGCCTGGTTGCAGGGCATATAATGAATGCTGGCGGTGAGGGAAGGGAAGTCAGGGTTGCTTTTTGCCAAGCGGATCACCAAGGTGTGGTCGTCTTCTGCCATCACTCCCAGGGCGGAAACGTCCCCTTCCCCGGAAGCGAACTCTTTAGCGCCTTGGATCACCAGCAGCTCTTCCGGCAGGGCGCCGTTGGAGGAGGTCAACGCCCGGGTGATGCCAAAGACGAAATCCTGGGCAGTGAGCGGGGTGCCGTCACTCCACTTGGCAGCAGGGCGCAGGTGGAAGGTGAACTCGGTGGAATTCTTGTCCGACTCCCATTTCCGGGCCACGCCAGCCACCACGTCACCGTCTTCATCGATGCGGCACAGCCCTTCAAACAGGGCACCCAACACGATTTCCTCCCCGCTCCCAGTGGCGGTTTGGGGATCTAAGGTGGTCACGTTTTGAGGGAGCAGGTAGACAAAGCTCCCGTCTTTTTTAAATCCGCCGCAGCCTGTGCACAGACAGCACAGCACCAGGCAGAGCAGCAGTCCCACAATCCGTTTCCCCATGCCTCATTCCCTCGTTTCCTGTGTGATAAAATTTAGTATACACAGGGTGGGGGAGGCTATTGTTCTCTGTGAGAAATAAAGAGCCTTGTCGGGAAAAGTTTTCTGAAACATTTTTTGATGGAAAAACGGGCGAAAAAGCAAAGCCGCGTTGCTGGAATTTTTCCCGAAAACCCGCTATACTGGGGATACGAACAGAAGGGAGGAGCGTTTATGAGCAGTTTAGGGCAAAGCCTGTTGAATGCCCGGAAAAATGCGGGTCTTACCCAAGAGGCGGTGGCAGAACACTTGGGGGTCAGCCGGCAGACCATATCCAAGTGGGAGTTGGACGAAACCTTGCCGGATATCCGGCAGGCCAAGGCGCTGTCAGGCCTGTACCATACCACCTTGGATGAATTGATCGATTACGACGCAGAGGTACAGGAGATCCAGCGAATTGTGCGCCACACCAGCGAAGAAACCCAGCAGAAGATTGACTGGACAAAACTGTGGGGGGAGATGTATCCCGTTTTGCTGTCCTATCCCCAGCAGGTGGATGTGGAGCGCTATAAAGAGCCTCTGAAGGCCCTAATTGGCGATTTGGAGCGGGAGCAGGGTTATTCCCTGCAAGACGCCTTTCTGGTGCTCAAGGACATCCTGAGCAAACTGTGGACAGACGGCCAGCCAGCTGCCTCCAACCCGTAAAAAGGGCGCAAAAAAGCCTCCCAATTGGGAGGCTTTCTTTTATGGCGCTCTTTACAGGATGATGCTCTCGCCGGTCATCTCGTCGGGCTGGGGCAAGCCCAGCACTTTCAGCATGGTGGGGGCGATGTCCGCCAAGCGGCCGCCTTCCCGCAGCTGGCAGGGATGGTTGATGACACAGAAGGGCACAGGATTGGTGGTGTGAGCGGTGAAGGGAGTGCCGTCGTCGTCCACCATCCGGTCGGCGTTGCCGTGGTCGGCGGTGAGCAGCACGCAGCCGCCCATTTCCTTCACAGCTTCCACAACCCGGCCAACGCAGGTGTCCACAGCTTCCACAGCCTTCACGGCGGCTTCGAACACGCCGGTGTGGCCCACCATGTCGCAGTTGGCGTAGTTGAGGATCAGGGCGTCGTATTTGCCGGACTTGACGGCTTCCACCATCTTGTCGGTGACCTCATAGGCGCTCATCTCGGGCTGCAGGTCGTAGGTGGCCACAGCGGGG
>CAJFMJ010000140.1 GCA_904391645.1 uncultured Neglectibacter sp. | reverse complement strand
TTCTTTCCCATTTCCTCTTCCTCCTTTTCTCTATCTTACCATAAAAAAGCAGACACCCACACTTTTGTGAGTGTCTACTTTCATTTTACAGGTGCAGGGAACCTTCTACGGTTCTCTGCCTTTTTTGTTGCGGCGGGTTCTTTTGCAGGGGCTTACCCCTGCGGGGGCCTCACACACCGGGGAGCAGCCCGGCATACCCGGCGGCGATCCCCACAACGGCGGACCCCACAATCAACAGGATGGGGTGGACTTTTTTCCAGTGGGCGAAGAGGATGACGGCCAGCAGCACCACCGCCAGCACCAGGGGCACCACCCCGGCGGACAGGGAAAATGCCGACCCCGCCACAGAGAGCAAGGAGGCCCCGATCATCCCCACCACCGTGGGGCGTAGGCCATTCATACAGCCTTTGACAAGGGTGTTGGTCTGGAAGGCCCGGTAAAACTTCGCCACCAACAGGATGATGAGGAAAGAGGGCAGCACCACGCCGGTGGTGGCACAGCCGGCTCCCAACAACCCACCGGTTTCGGCCCCCACAAAGCTGGCCAGGTTCACCGCCAAGGGGCCGGGGGTGCTCTCGCTCACCGCCACAAAGTTCACCAGCTGCTCCAGGTCCATCCAGTTGTGGGAAAGCATCTCCTGCTGGATCAGGGGCAGCATGGCGTAGCCGCCCCCAAAGGTAAAGGCCCCGATCTTAAAGAAGATGAGGAAAAGCTCCAGGTAGATCACAGCTTCATCCCTCCAATCTTCCATTTAGAGGCCGCCAGGCCCACAAGGGCACAGGCGATGAGCACCAAAATGGAGTTGGCCCCCAGAAAGCCCACCAGCAAAAACGCCCCTGCCGCCAGGAAATAGGACATCACGTTCCGGGGGCACTCTTTGGCCATGGACACCAGGGCACTGAGCACCAGCGCCACCACCGCCACCCGGATGCCCCAAAAGGCGTACCGCACAGCAGGCAGCTCCTCAAACTGGCGCAGCACAAAGCTCAATGCAAAGATGATCACAAAAGAGGGCAGCACCACCCCCACGGTGGCAGCGGCGGCCCCCAGGGGCCCTGCCACCCGGTAGCCCACAAAGGTGGCTGTATTCACCGCAATGGGGCCGGGGGTGCTCTCGCTCACCGCCAGGATGTCCAGGATATCCTTGTCTTCAATCCAGCCCTCCCGCAGGGCGATCTCCCGGCGGATCAGGGGGATCATGGCATAGCCGCCCCCAAAGGTGAAAGCACCGATCTTGCAGAATTTTAAAAACAGCTTGAGGCACATCCCCCATTTTTTTCGTTCCATAGGCCGCTCCCTTCCATTTCTTTCGGCACTATTGTACACCAGATGGGAGGCCCTGGCAATGCGGCCGGCAAAAAAAAGCCCCGGGGGACCGGGGCCTTTTTGATGTGTTTTGTGTCAGGAGGTAACGGTCTGGGCGCTGAGGTCGATGGTGAATTCCGCCAGAACCTGCTGGCCCCGGTTGGCGTCGTAGAACCGCAGCGTCGCCTGGGTGACACCGCCGGGCAGGCCGTCGAAGTAAAGGTCTGCCTGCTGGGATTCCTGCAGGGTGTAGTCATAGCCTCCCAAGTCCCTGCTGCGGTCAAGGTCCATCCACAGCTGGGTGCCGTCGGGCAGCTCCAAACAAGCCACGCCCTGGGTGGGGACTTCTGTTTCCACAATGCTGTCCAGCAAGCCCCAGAAGGGCTTTTCCACGGTGATCACCGTCTGGACAGGCGTGCCGGACACTGCCAGCACCTTGGCCCCGTTGTCCTCTGCGTCCGCCGCAAAGGAGAAGCTGTGCTCCCGGTCCACGGTGAGGGTGAAACTGGCGGAAAAGCTGCCCGGGATGGCCTGGCTGGTGACAGTCACCGGCGGCTCCTCCGGATAGGGGGTACCGGCGGTTTCCTCGTTGGCTTCCCACTCCAACCGGGCCAGCTGGTCCTGGTCCGCGGCGGCCTGGGCCTCCTCATTTTCCACCCGGCCCTCCAGGTCCTGAAGGGTGACCTCCAGGGATAGGGTTTCGGCGTCCTGCTGGCTTTGGGGCACTGCCAGGGTCATGGTGGAAACCCACTGGCCCTCCCGCTCATAGAAGGGGTTCACGCCCTCCACAGCGGCCGCTTCCCCATTGATGGTTGCGGTGACAGCTCCCTGGCCGTAATTCCCCACGTCCACGCCGGTGTAGGTTGCCAGCTCCTCCTGGATCAACGTCCCAAAATCCTTTGGGTTGCCCCGCATGGCCTTTTTCACCAGGCCCCGCTGGCTTTTGTCCATGGTTCTCAACTCCTTTTCCCGTTTTCTGCCTGTTAGACGCCCCTGCCGTGGATTTTCTTACAAACCGCTTCCGTTTTTTCTCCCGCGCCCGAAAGCGGGCCAGGCCCTGTGAAATCTTGCCGATCCCCTTGACTTCCCCCGGCAGCTTCCTATACAATGAAATGGTATTCTCTGTAAAAATCTCTGGTTTTGCCTGTGTTCTGAAAGGAGCGTGGCCATGGAAGGCGTGTTTTTGTTTGGATGCCCTCTCACAGGGGAAGTGGCCCCCATTTCCCAGTGCTCCGACCCCACCTTTGCCCAGGGGATGCTGGGCCCTGGGGCGGTGATCCGGCCTGCGGGCTGCCAGGTGCTGGCCCCTGCCGACGCCACCGTGGAATTCACCCTTTCCACCAAGCACGCCCTGGGCCTGGTCACACTGGAGGGGATCAAGTTCCTCATCCACGTGGGCATGGACACCAACAAGCTGGAGGGGCAGGGCTTCCGGCTTTTCGTCCAAACAGGGGACCAAGTGAAACGAGGGGACAAGCTTTTGGAATTTGACCCCCAGGTGATGGCAGAGCACCACTGCAACCTGGACACCCCCCTGGTCTTTTGCAACTGCGGCACCGGCTGGAAGGTGGAGCTTTTAAAAACCGGACTCCTCCCTGCGGGGGAGGACCTCCTCCGGCTGACGGCGTGCCCCACCCCCCAGCAGGCCCCCTAAGCTGTTCCCATCATACAGGGCGCTCCCTTGGAAAGTCAAGGCAGCGCCCTTGCTTTTTTCCCTGGGAGGTTGTATAATCCTAACTGCACGGCAGTGAGAAACGCTCCTGCCGCCGGCGGTTGACCGCCGGGAAGTTTGGAGAATTTTCTAGTTGAGAAAGGACTGGTACCACAAATGAAACGTGTTTTATCCCTGGCACTGGCCTTGGCCCTGTGCCTGACCCTGTTTGGCTGCTCTGGCCAGACCGGCTCTTCCAGCAGCGATACGGCCTCTGAAAGCAGCGTGTCCTCCCAGACCGAGGGGGCTGCCTCCGGCGCGGAGAGCACCTCTTCCCAGGAGGACAGCTCGGCTTCCTCCGCAGTGAGCGAAACCTCTGAGGTGGATACCGCCGATCTGGGCACGGCCACCGTGGCTGCCCTGAAAGGCCCCACTGCCATGGGCATGGTGAAGATGATGAGCGACGATGCCGCCAAGGAAGAGCCCACCTTCGATTTCAACATCTACGCCTCCGCCGATGAGATCACCCCCAAGCTGGTGCAAGGGGAACTGGACATCGCTGCGGTGCCCGCCAACCTGGCAAGCGTGCTGTACAACAACACCGAAGGCCAGGTGCAGGTGCTGGCTATCAACACCCTGGGCGTGCTGTACATTGTGGAAGCCGGCGACACGGTCCATTCCGTGGCTGACCTGAAGGGCAAGACCATCTATGCCTCCGGCAAAGGCAGCACCCCGGAATATGCCCTGAACTATATGCTCTCTGAAAACGGCATCGACCCCTCCACCGATGTGACCATCGAGTGGAAGAGCGAGCACTCCGAGTGCGTGGCCGCCCTGGCCGCCGACGCCACCGGCATCGCCATGCTGCCCCAGCCCTTTGTCACCACCGCCCAGACCCAGAACGAGAACCTGCGGGTG
>CAJFMJ010000139.1 GCA_904391645.1 uncultured Neglectibacter sp. | reverse complement strand
TGACCTCTAGCACCACGCTGTTCACCATGAAGAAGCTGGGGTACTCCTCTAACTGGATGGAGGTCACCGCTCAAGGGGGGAGCCTGCTCACAGATGCCCTGCTTTCCAACCGCTATGCCATTGCGAAAAACGATGCCTCCCTGGACTTGTGGGAACCTGTTTGCCAAAAGGCCGGGTACCAAATCCTGGAAAGTCCTTTTTCCCTTCCCTTGGGGGTGCGGGTGGAGGGGGAGATCTCCCAGTGGGAAGCCCTTCCGGAGGGCAGCCGGTTTGAGATCCAACAGTCGCTCTATGAAATGCTGGGCGGGGAGGGGGACTTGTTCACCCTTTACCAGCCTTCCCAGGCGGAAAACACCTCTGTGTGGAACGGTGAGGATGGGCTGACCCATGTAACCCGGGTGGGGGAGGGGACCTGCCGGCTGGTGTACCAGGTGGAGGTGTCCGGCTGGCAAGCCCTGTATTTCGACGCTTTCCGGAACCTTTCCACCCGGCTGGAAGAGCCCATCAACGGCAGTTTTTCCATCAAAGTCAATGGTGAAACCGTGACACAGTCTTACCCGTCCAAACGGGAAAACGGCCTGTTATATTTGGGGGCTTTCCAGAATGAGTCCGTTACGGTTGAGGTGGAGCTGCTCAAAGACGTGAGCTTGCGCTCCTTTGGCCTGGCAGGCCTGGACGTGGAACTCCTTCGCCAGACAGTGGAACAGGCGTCCGGGGTGGATGTTCAAGTGGATGGACGACATTTTTCTGCCCAAACCCAAGCAGGGGAGGGGGAGTTCCTCCATGTGGCCATCCCCTATGACCGGGGCTTTACCGCGCGAGTCAACGGCAAAGCGGTGGCCGTATCTCAGGTGAACGACGGTTTCCTTGCCATCCCTCTGGAAGAGGGGGAGAATACCATTGAGATCTCCTTCCTTCCAGCTGGTATGAAGCTGGGTGCCGCTGCGGCTCTGTTGGGAGCGGTGCTCTTGTGGCTGCTGCTTTGGGGCGCCCGGCGGGGATGGCTGTACCAGCCCTGGCTCCAGCGGGGCAGCCTGTGGGTCTTTGGCGTAGCAGGGGCAGCAGCTTTTGGAATGCTCTATTTGTTTCCCATGGCAGTTTACCTGCTGGCGTGACCAGCACGCTCATCATCCGAAAAATTCCGGGCTTGGGAGGTGTTTCCCCCTGGCCCGGTTTTTTTATGCCTGGAAAGCTGTTTCTTTAGCTTCGGCAATATTTACAACGCTTTCCTCCTGGAGTATAATAAGCAAAATAGACCAAAAGGAGGAGTTTTCCATGGATTTGGAAAAAATGAAACGCAAATACGCCTATACCCTGGCTCGGGTAGGGCTGAACGTGCAAAAGGGCCAGACCGTCCTGGTGGAGGCTGCCGTGGAGGGATGGCAGTTTACCAGCATCTTTGCCGAGGAGTGCTATAAGCTGGGCGCCGGGAACGTGGTGGTCCACTATCTGGACCTGCCCAACTTGAAGGTGGCTGCCCAGTACCGTCCCGACGAAGATGTGCGTCATGTGGAGGATTGGGAGAAGGCCCAGAACCAGATGTACCTGGACCAGGGAGCCTGCTATGTCCGCCTGGAAGGCGTCAACCCAAAGCTGATGGAGGGGGTCAGCGAGAAAAACTCCAATGCCATCTTTGCCCACGTGGACGGTGTGCGCAACATTATGCGCAAAGCCAGCCGGGACAAGCACTGCCAGTGGCTGATTGCCATGGTGCCCACTGTGGAATGGGCCGAGTATATCCTGGGCAAATCCGGGGAAGAGGGCCTGAGAGAGCTGTGGGAGCTGCTGTTCAAGCTTTGCTACATCGATGAAACCAACGATGTGGTGGAAACCTGGGAGAATGTCCGGGCTCAGAAGGCTGCCCGCGGCAAGGCTGTGGACGACTTGCACCTGACCAAGCTCCACTACACTGCCTCCAACGGCACCGACCTGACCGTGGGCCTTACCCCCTGGTCCAAGTTCGGCCATGGGGATCGAAAGCCTGCCATTCCCTTTGTTCCCAATATCCCCACCGAGGAGATCTGCACCACCCCCAACAAGTTTGAAACCAACGGTGTGGTGTATGCTTCCCGTCCCTTAGTTCTGGGCGGCAAGAAGATCGAAAACTTTGGGTTCCGGTTTGAGAACGGCAAAGTGGTGGAAGTTTTGGCAGACGAAGGTAAGGAGATGTTGGAGGCCCTGATCGCCACCGATGAAAACGCCGGTTACCTGGGTGAAGCCGCCTTGGTGGAGTACCATTCCCCTATCAGCATGAGCGGTCTGGTGTATTACACCACCCTGATCGACGAAAATGCCAGCTGCCACTTGGCCCTGGGCCGTGGCCTGAACTCTGCTGCGCCTGAGGACAAGCAGAACCTCTTCAACGATTCTACCATCCATGTGGATTTCATGGTGGGCACTCCCGACATGAAGATCGTGGGTACCACCGAGTCCGGCGAAGAGGTGGAGATCTTCCGGGACGGCGACTTCGCCATTTAAACGGCTGCTCCTTCTGGAAAATCATTTTCGCACACCGTCAAAAAGAACACGTAAAAAAGGGCTGTTGCAAATAGCAACAGCCCTTTTCGATTTGCCAATGGATAGAAACCGTCTTTTTTGTTTGTCACTCTGCTTCTGTGGCAAGAACGGGCGAAACGGAAACCGCTGGTTGTTCCTGCAATTCCTTTTCAGCAGCAGTCAACTTTTTCTGGATATGAACCAAAACGGGGATAGCCAAGACCAAGGAAAGCAAGTCTGCCACAGCCTGGACGGACGCAACGCCCACTGCCTTGAAGAGGTAGGAGATCAAGTGGACAAAGGGGATAAAGCAGGTGCCTTGCCGGGCCGTGGAGAGGAGCAGTGCGCCTTTGGCGTCGCCCAAGCCAGCGCACATCATGTTCACCACAGCCACCCAGGCGTGGATAGGCAGCACGATGCACTGCAGCCGGATGCAAAGCTCGCCGATCTCCAGCATCTCCTGGGAGCTCTTCCCAAACAGGCCAATGATCGGCCCGGCAAAAATGCCAACCACAAGGCCCATGACAGCGCCGCCGATCATCGCTGTCCAGGCGCAGAAGCGGAAGGCGCTCCGCACCCGGTCATACCGTTTGGCGCCCCAGCAGAAACCAACCACCGGCTGGAAGCCTGTACCAAAGCCCAGAATAATGCCGAAGGGGAACATCATGACACGGGTGGAAACACCCACGCCAGCCAAAACCGCGTCGGAGATCTGACCAGCAATGTTGTTCAGCATGATGGCCGACACCACAGCCAGTCCGGAACGGAACATGGAGGAGGAACCCACTTTGATAATCTGCGACATGATGTCCCGAGTGGGATGGATATTCTTTACAGAGATCCGCAGGATGCTGCGATGGGTGAGGTAGGGGAAGATCAGAATGGAGAAGCTGACCAGTTTGGAAATAGCCGTGGCAATGGAAGCACCTGCTACGCCAAGGTTCAGTCCCATAATGAAAATGGGGTCTAAGATGCAGTTTAAAATACCGCCAAAGCCCATGCCGATCATGGACAGCATAGCGCTGCCTTCAGCCCGCAGGCATTGGTTCATGACAAAGCTGGCAGCCATAAAGGGAGCGGCCAACAAAATGTAAGTGGCATATTGGATGGAATACTGTTCACAGGTGGGGGTGGCGCCCAAAAGCCTGACCATGGGCACCATAAAAATGGTTCCAAAGATCATCACCACCACGCCGAACATGATGGCAAGGAAGAAGGCAGTGCTCAACACCTGGCTGGCCTTTTTTTCCTCTTTGGCGCCCAACAAACGGGCTATGTAGCTGTTGGCGCCCACGGCCAACAGGGAGCCGGCCATCATGATGATCTGGTCCAGCGAAGAGTTTACGCTCACGGCGGCCGTGGCGTTGATGCCCAAACCGCTG
>CAJFMJ010000138.1 GCA_904391645.1 uncultured Neglectibacter sp. | reverse complement strand
TGAAAAAGAAAGCAATGGCCGCTTTGGGTTTGGCGGTGGTCTTGGTGGCTGTCTTCGCAGTGATCTCCGTCCAAAGCGTGTTGAAGATTGAGGACTTTACCTGGACCATGTCCACAGTCCAAGACGCAAATGGCAATGTGATCGCCTGTGGATCCAGCAACGCTATACAGTATCCGGATGCAGAGGAAACGTCCCTCTCCTGCCAAGCCCGGAAAGGGGTGCTCACCTTTGTGAGCGGGACAGAAGAAACCGCCGGTACGTATCGCCAAACCCAGCAAAACCAAGATGGCAGGCTCTACGAGATGGAGGTGAAAGGGCTGGGCTGGGGCTATGGTGTGTGCGCCTACACGGTCTTCGATACCGGTGAACGCCTCCCCACTTTGGTGATCACCTTCCCCAAGGACAAAACCCTCACCTTTACTGGCAGCCGCAGATGATAAAAACTCCCGGGAGGAAAGCCTCCCGGGAGTTTTTTAGGGTTTCCCCTTGTCTTCAAAATGTGACCAGGCCTGTAAGCCGAGTTCTGTCGTGGACAGTCATCTATCTTGGCCGGACGTTGCCATCCGGCTCACGCCACCTCCTCGGAACGCGCAGGGCTACGCTTTGTGTTCCTCCACGGTGTTGCTCAGGATAGGGTTTACAGGGCCGCGTGGTCTCCCACGCGCCGGTGAGCTCTTACCTCGCCTTTCCACCCTTACCGGGAAAACCCGGCGGTATCTCTCTGTTGCACTTTCCCTGGGGTCGCCCCCGGCGGCGGTTAGCCGTTATCCTTGCCCTGGGGAGCTCGGACTTTCCTCAGACGAGGGGTTTCCCCCTTCGCCCGCGACTGTCTAGCCTGCTCACACTTTTATTTTATAAGGGGAACCGCCCCTTTGTCAATAGCTTTGCTGGGAAAGCAGCCGGTTCTTCTCGTCCCACAGCTTCTGGGACAGGTCCACATAATAGTTGTGAGGATTCTCAAACCGGGTGACCTCTTCCCAGAGGTTGTCCACCTGGGCCATGCAATAGGCCTTGATGGCTTTCAGCGCCCTGGGCGTATAGACACATTCCCCGTTTTTGAAAATGGGCTGGAGCAGCGGCACCGCGGTAAAATTCTCCACGGTCTTGCGTTTCCAGGTGTGCTCGGGGTCAAACAGCACATAGGGCTTCTCCTCGTCGATGACCTCATCGTGGAGGGTGATCACATCTGCGATGGCCTTGTCGGTTTCCTTGTCAAAAAGCCGCCAAGCACTCTTAAAACAAGGGGTCGTGATCTTCGCCACGTTTTCGCTGATCTTAATTTTGGGGATCACATTGCCCTGGCCATCTTCCACGCCCACCAGTTTATAAACGCCGCCAAACACAGGCTCGGAAGAAGAGGTGATCAGCCGTTCGCCCACACCAAAAGAGTCCACTTTGGCCCCCTGCATCAACATATCACGGATGATATACTCATCCAAGGAGTTGGAGGCACAGATGGGACAGTCCTCAAACCCAGCGTCATCCAGCATCTTCCGGGCTTTCCGGGAAAGGTAGGTGATGTCGCCGCTGTCAATGCGGATACCTGCCGGCCGGAACCCCTGGGGCACCAGCACTTCATTGAACACCTTGATGGCGTTGGGCACACCGGATTTCAGCACATTGTAGGTATCCACCAGCAGTACGCAGTTGGCAGGGTACTCCTGGGCATAGGCCTTAAAAGCCTCATACTCGGTGGGGAACAGCTGCACCCAGCTGTGGGCCATAGTGCCCAAAGCTGGCACGCCGTATTTCTGGTCGCTGATGGTGCAGGCTGTGCCCACGCAACCACCGATATAAGCGGCCCTGGCTCCCAACATGGCACCGTCAAACCCTTGGGCACGGCGGGAACCGAACTCCATCACCGCCCGGCCCTGGGCCGCACGGACGATCCGATTGGCCTTGGTGGCGATGAGGCTTTGGTGGTTGATGCACAACAGCACCATGGTTTCAATGAACTGTGCCTGGATGGCCGGACCCCGGACGGTGACAATGGGCTCCCCTGGGAAAATGGGGGTGCCTTCCGGGACAGCCCACACATCGCAGGAAAATTTGAAGTTCCGCAAATAATCCAGGAACTCCCTGCTAAAAATATGCTTTTGATGGAGGAATTCAATGTCCTCATCACAAAACCGCAAATTCTTCAGGTATTCCACCAGCTGCTCCACACCTGCCATAATGGCGAAGCCGCCCTTGTCAGGCACTTTGCGGAAAAACATATCGAAATAGCAAATGGTGTCCCCCAAGCCGTTGGCAAAGTAGCCGTTGGCCATGGTCAGCTCGTAAAAATCGGTTAGCATAGTGAGGTTGGGCTCTTGGAAGGATTTCATCATGTTCAGCACTTCCTCCGTGATCAAACTATAAAGTGTAGTCACTAGCTTTTCTAAAATATTATAACAGTTTCGGCAAAAAAGTACAGCAAATATTTTACATTGCGTTAAAACAAAAAAGATTATTTTGATTTTTTGAAAAATTCAGAAAAGAATCAATTCTTTTTGTGAAATAATTCCCCAAATGCCATTGATTTTTCCCAAGGCATTTTTTATAATGAAGACAGCTTTCAGATTATGTATACTAGGAGGGAAGTGGGATGCGGCTGCGCAGCCAACCATTGGGCAACAAGAATCTCATTGGAGCCAGAGTAGAAGCCGCCAGAAAAGGCCAGGGCATGAAACAGAAAGAATTGCTGGCACAGCTTCAGGTACGCGGAGTGGACTTGAATGCCTCCGGCTTATCGAAGCTGGAAGGGCAGATCCGTTTTGTCACCGATTTTGAACTGCTGGCCCTGTCTGATATTTTGAATGTTTCCGTTTACTGGCTACTGACCGGTGAAGAAAAGCAATAACTCCCCCGCTTTTTTGGAAAAGCGGGGCTTTTTTTGCGTTTTCCGGCGTACCTACTCCCAAACCGGACCATACTATGGGAAACGGTAATGGAGGTGGTCCCATGTTCCAGGCAGCCCGCTGGAAACGGTTGCTGCCCCTGCTGGTGTTTTTCGCAGGGTATACCCTCTTGTTCCTCCTGTGGGTCAAAACCTTTTTTTACTCCCTCCCCTTTGTGGCCGGATTCCTTGTGGCCCTCATTCTCCAGCCTTTGGCGCGGTGGCTTCAAAAGCGGTTTCGGCTCCGTCAAGGGGTTGCGGCAGGTATCTCCACGGCTGTGGCGTTGGTGGTACTTTGCGGCGGATTGGCACTTTTGGGGGTGATAGCGGTGCGGGAGATCACTGCCTTCCTCCGGCGCGCTTCTGAAAACAGCTTTGAGGAATTTTCAAAACCCGTGGCAGATTTCCTCAACCAAGCGGGGTCCTTCTTCGGGAAGTTTGACCTGTCTTTTCTGGAAAACCATCAGCAAGAGATTTTGGACACCCTTCAAAACAGCATGGACCTGTTGGTTTCCGGCCTAGGAGCCCTGTTACAGTTGCTGACTTCCGTCCCTATGGTAGTGACCCTCCTGCTGGTAACCGTGTGTTCCGCCTTTTTCTTCACCAGGGATATGCGCTCCATCCTCCATTGGGGAAAGGCGTTTTTCTCCGACAAGGCCGCCTCCCATATGACGGCGGCGGTGAAAAGCACCGGAGGCAACGGCAGGAAATACCTTCTTTCTTACTTGTTCCTTTACTTCCTCACCTTTTGCCAGACCTTTGTTATCTTAGCGGTATTGGGTATCCCCTATCCCTTGATTTTAGCTGTGGCCACTGCCATCGCCGACGTACTCCCCATTTTGGGCCCCGGCCTTGTCCTGGCCCCAGTGGCCATCTACCAGTTGCTGACCGGCCATTACGCGCGGACCTTGGGAGTGGTGATCGGCTGGCTGGTGATCACCTGTATACGGCAAGTGGTAGAGCCCAAACTGGTATCCTCAACTGTGAAGGTCCATCCGCTGGCCACCCTTGCCGCCGTGT
>CAJFMJ010000137.1 GCA_904391645.1 uncultured Neglectibacter sp. | reverse complement strand
CTTGGACGGCTACCTGATGGGCACCGACGCCTTTGGCCGTGACGTGTTCCGCCGGCTGATCGTGGGCGGCCGCATGACCATGACCGTGGGCGCCATCGCCGTGATCATCTCCACCTTCATCGGTGTGGTGATCGGCGGTATCTCCGGGTACAAGGGCGGCAAGCTGGACAACCTGCTGATGCGTTTGACCGAGATCGTTTCCTCGGTGCCGTTTTTGCCCTTCTGTATCATCCTGTCCAGCATCTTGGGCAACAGCATTTCCGAAACCCAACGGATCATTTTGATCATGTTCATCCTGGGCCTTCTGTCCTGGCCCGGCATTGCCCGCCTGGTTCGCGGCAGCGTGCTGGCCGAGCGGGAACAGGAATTCGTCACCGCTGCCAAGGCTTTGGGCGTCAAGGAATTCGGCATCATCTTCCGCCACATCCTGCCCAACATCATCACCGTGATCATCGTCAACGCCACCCTGGACTTTGCCACCTGTATGCTCACTGAATCCTCCCTGTCCTTCATCGGGTTCGGTGTCAGCGAGCCCAACGCCACTTGGGGCAATATGCTCAACGGCGCCCAGAACGGCCAGGTCATCGAGAACTACTGGTGGCGGTGGGCCTTCCCGTCCTTGGCATTGGGCATTTGCACCATCAGCATCAACTGTGTGGGCGACGGCCTGCGTGACGCCATCGACCCCAAATCGAAAGAGAGGTGAGCACTGTGAGTTTGCTGGAAGTAAAAAACCTTCACACATTTTTTACCACCAAAAAGGGCATTGTCAAAGCGGTCAACGACGTGACCTACTCCCTGGAGGCCGGCAAGACCCTGGGCATTGTGGGCGAGTCCGGCTCTGGCAAAAGCGTTTCTGCTATGAGCATCATCAAGCTGCTGGACGGCAACGGCTGGATCGACAGCGGCGAGATCACCTTTGACGGCAAAGACATTTTGGCCTGTACCAACAAAGAGATGTACCACATCCGGGGCAACGAGATCTCGGTGATCTTCCAGGAGCCCATGACCTCCTTGAACCCGGTGTTCACTGTGGAGCGGCAGATCGCCGAAACCCTGAAGATCCACCAGCACCTGAACAAGGAAGAGGCCCGGAAAAAGGTGGTGGAGCTGCTTTCCGACGTGAAGATCCCCAACCCCGAGCGGGTGGCCAAGCAGTATCCGTTCCAGCTTTCCGGCGGTATGCGCCAGCGCGTCATGATCGCCATGGCCCTGGCCTGCAAGCCCAAGCTGCTCATTGCCGACGAGCCCACCACGGCTCTGGATGTGACCATCCAGGCACAGATCTTAAAGCTGATGAACGACTTGAAGCGGGAAACCGGCACCTCCATCCTGTTCATCACCCACGACCTGGGCGTCATCCACGAGATGGCCGACGACGTGGCGGTAATGTACTGCGGGCAGATCGTGGAGAAAGCCCCTGCCCGGGCCATCTTCCACGATTCCACCTATTCCCATCCCTACACCGAGGGCCTGATGACCTCTATCCCCCAGCTGAACACCCCCAAGGGCGAGCGGCTGGACGCCATCCCCGGCGCGGTGCCCAATCCCCTGTATCTGCCCCAGGGCTGCAAATTCGGCCCCCGGTGCAAATACTGCACCAAAAAGTGCGAGGAAAGCGAACCCCAGCTGCGGGAAGTGGAACCCGGCCATTTGGTACGTTGCTTTTATGCGGAAAAGGCGGTGAGAAAAGCACATGGAGAATGAGAAAAAAGAGCTGATCACCATCGAAAAGGAGAGCAAAAGCTCTGCCCAGCCGGTGGTGGACGGGAAAAAGGTGCTGCTGCGCCTGCAAGACGTGAAGCAGTATTTCCCCGTGAAAAAGACAAAGCTGCGGGAAGAGCAGCGCTATGTGCGTGCGAACGACGGGATCACCCTGGACATCTTTGAAGGGGAAACCCTGGGCCTGGTGGGCGAATCCGGCTGCGGCAAGTCCACCCTGGGGCGGACTATCTTGCAGCTGTACCCCCAAAGCCACGGTGACATCCTCTACTACAAGGACGGCAAGGAGGTGGACCTGAAGAAGCTCTCCTACGAGGAGATGCGGGTGCTGCGCAAAGACTTGCAGCTGATCTTCCAGGACCCCTATTCCTCCTTGAACCCCCGGATGACCGTGGGGCAGATCATCGGGGAGGGCCTGACCTCCCACGGGATCTACAAGCGGGGCGACCCCGCCATGAAGGAATACATCTTCCAGATTATGGAAGAGTGCGGCCTGGCCCCCTATATGTTCAACCGCTATCCCCACCAGTTCTCCGGCGGCCAGCGTCAGCGCATCGGCATTGCCCGCAGCCTGGCCCTGCGGCCCAAATTTGTGGTGTGCGACGAAGCTGTTTCCGCCCTGGACGTGTCCATCCAGTCCCAGATTTTGAACCTGCTGTCGGACCTGCGGAAAAAAGCCGGCCTGACCTACTTGTTCATCACCCACGACCTGAGCGTGGTGAAGTACATCAGCGACCGCATTGCCGTGATGTACCTGGGCAACATTGTGGAGCTGGCAGAATCGGAAGAGCTGTTTGCCCACACTTACCATCCTTACACCGAGGCACTGCTGTCCGCCATCCCCACCACGGAAGAGGACAACGGGGGCCGGGAACGCATCTTGCTGGAGGGCGATATCCCCAGCCCGGTGAACCCCCCCAAGGGGTGCAAGTTCCACACCCGGTGCCGCTACTGCCAGGAAAAATGCAAAGAGGAAGCCCCCCAATGGCGGGACATGGGCAACCACCACTATGTGGCCTGCCACTTCCCCCTGGAAGCCAAGAAAGGATAAGCCATGTTCTTCCGCAAGAAGATCAACCGCGTGCTCAATGTAAAAGAGGCGGAAGAGCGTTTCCAGAAGGACATTGAAAAAACCCCTCTGGAAAAGAAAGACCGCCTTGCCATGATCCTGGCCGGATTGATTGTGTTTGTACCAGCCATTGTGCTGATCCTGCTGATCTTCGGCCTTGTACTGTACTTCTTCTTTTTCCGATTTTTTTAAAAGAGAAAGCGCGTCCCGCTGCTGTGTGGGGCGCGCTTTTTTGCAGATGCCAAAAAGGTGCCGCTGCAACCTGCAGCGGCACCTTTGCATTTTTATGAGATCAACTTTTTCAGGTCCGGCACTGCCACCAACGCGCGGTACAGCACCACTGCCAGCACCAAGCCGCTGGCCCCCTGGATCAGGTTGGCCGGGACGCTGGCCAGGGCGCCTCCCATCCCATAGAGGAGGGAATCGCAGAGGAAGTAGCCTCCTGCCACCAGGATCACATCCGCCACGCCGCCCAGGGCTACCCCAAGGGTGCGGTGGCCGCCTGGCGCCTTCCGGTACAACAGGGCAGCAGCCAGGGCGATCAGCCCTTTGATGACCAGGGTGAAGGGCGCGTACAGGGCATAGCCCGCGGCCAAGTCCGCCATGGCGGAGCCAAGCCCCCCTGCCAAAAACCCGCCCAGGGGTTCCAACAGCACGCCGGAAAGCACCACTAAGGCATCCCCCGGGTGGATATACCCCCCTGTCCCCGGGGTGGGGATCCGGATCACCATGGTGGCAGCGCAGGTCAGTGCCGCCATCATCGCGATGAACACCAGTTTTTTCACATTGTCTTTCATAGCAACCGCTCCTTTCCCTGGGGGAAACTTCCCCATTCCCTCCTGTGGGGCCTTTCCCCACTGGTTTCCTCCCATTATAGGAAGGTGCTGCGGGAAAGTCAAGGGTCAGGAGAAAATCCCCCTGGGAAGGACCTGGGGGCCGCTGCTTCAGAAGGCCGTGGCAGCGCGTTGCCCATCTTGCACAGGGACCACTGTAAGGTGGAAGCCATGACCGCATCGGCCATCTCCCACAGGTTATCCACCAGGCGGACCTCCACCTTCCGGCGCACCAGTTCCTGGAACAGGCCGGTAAGGGCGCACCTTCTCAAGGGGATCTGGGTGGTT
>CAJFMJ010000136.1 GCA_904391645.1 uncultured Neglectibacter sp. | reverse complement strand
CAGGTTGTCATCATCCAATTCCTCCAACAGGCTCCCCGGGGCGAGCTGTTCCAGCTCACCCAAGTAATCGCCCATGTTGTCCTCCACGGCGTTTCGAGCGGCGGAGAGAAGGGCGTCCCCAAAATCCTCCCGGTGTTCCAACTCCCCGAAGCTGTTTTCCAGGGACTCTGCCACATCTTGCTCATACTCGGGACGCACCTGCCACAGGGGCACGGGCCGGGACATCCTGGTTTCGTGGGTGTCGGTCATGTCAAAGTAGTACCGCAGCCGGTGGGGACGCTCCCGGTCAAACACGGCGATGCCCTTGGCTCCCCGGTTGACCCACCGCCCAAACCGCTGGTTCCACCGCTCCATCTCCAAAACGGCGGTGGCGTCTGGCCGCTGGGCGTAGATCAGAAGCTGCTCGTCAAAGGGCAGACGGTAATTGCGGCAGGCGGAGGTGAGAAACGCCCGCCAGCTAGCGGGAGTAGTGGTCACCTCACGGGCGGTTTGCTTAAATAACTCGGTAATTTGTTCCCATCGTGTAGCCATGGATTCCTCCCTTCTCTATCGTTCTAGGTCAGTCCCTTTTTTCTGGGGAAACAAAGATAGCTGTTTCAGAGACTCCTTCTCCAATCGGGCATTCCGGTATGCCCAATACTCCGGCTGATACCGCTGGATGGAGCGGTCAATGGCGGCCTCATACTCCCCGGGGCCGTAATACTGGTTCACCGGGGCTTTGTACAAGCCCTTGTCCAGTAACTCCCGGATGGCCACCGGCGCTTCGCAGTCCTCCTCGAAACAGAGGTAGCCGCCCTCCACAAAGCTGTACGCCCGGGCCGCCCTGGAAAAGAGCTTGGAGGCCACCCCCAATTTTGCCATGACCCCACCATGGCTGGCGGTGGAAACTTCATACATCCCGGGGCAGAGCTCCACACAATGCTGGATCTCTCCCCAGGGGGAATATTGGGGCCTCATCGTTCGTCCTCCTGGTAAACCGACCGGATCAGCCGGTGCATGGCCTGTTCCTTATCCACCGCCCCCTGCAAAGCCAAGATAGTCCGGATGTTGGGCACGGTGACCCCCGGCACCTCCACCATCTCCTCCGGGGAGATGGTCAGCAAATCGCTGGGCAAATAGCCAGCCTCCTGAAAAATGCGGAACAACCGCTGTTCAAAATGTTCTCTCGCCATACAAGCTCCTTTCCATTTCACTTTTTCCGGGTGCGGACAAACAAAAATCCCAGCCCCGCCAAAATAAACAGAGCCAGGCACAGCGCTATGATCGTTTTCAAATCCATAAACATCTCCTTTACCAACGAAAAAAGAAAAGCCCGGATGTTTCAACAATCCAGGCCTTCTTATAATTCTTAATGTGAATAATTATTGCTCTACTCTTCTCTATTTTCTCAAAGGGAAAAATTTTTCTTTTTAGGAAGTCTTGGCAGTACAGGGGGTGAGGTGTGGAGAGGGGGAACAGCGAAAACCGCCGTTTCCCGGTTTTGGGCGCACTTTCCCCTTGGCGGCACTGTTCTTTTTTACCGTTCTCTGTCCCGCTGACGCCTGCGGTACAGTTCCAGGGCTTTTACAATGGTTTCCTCCATTTTCTTGGCGGGCGTCCCCGCTGGGAAAAACTTGGCGATTTTCGATTTTGGAATCTTGAACTGCTCCACCTGGTTGGGCTTTTCCTCTTGCATAACAGAAACAATGGCGTCCCGAGCCAGGCGCTGGCCCGGCCCCTTCCCTTCCGACAGCCGCCGCAGCTTCAGGGCCTGGGCGTGAGAGGGAGTAGCGTCCATTTCCTCGATCAAGTCAAACAGGTCAAGCTGCTCCTCTTTTCGCAGGTAGGACAGCTCTACAGCGGGGCGCAAAGCCATTTGGGGCTTGCCCGGTTCCTTTAGGATGGAATTATCCACCAGAGAGAGCAAATCGGGAATCAGATTCGTCAGGCGGATATAGCGGAACACTTGGTCTCTGCTCTCACCACTTTGTCGTCCAAGTTGCGCTGCTGAATCTAACTTTGTCGCCACTGGCGATAAAGTTAAATCTGTTCTTTGTCCCTGCCGTTTCATAGCGTCCAACTTCATTTTGTAGGCAAAGGCTTTCTCCGAGGGCAGAATCTGTTCTCGCTGGAGGTTGCTATCCACCATGATGATAATGGCTTGGTCATCGGTGAGGTTGCGGACGATGCAGGGGATTTCATGTAGGTCGGCTAATTCCGCGGCTCGCTTGCGCCGGTGGCCGGAAACCATCTCATAGCCGCCATACTCCTTGGGCCGCACCAAAGCTGGCACCAGCACCCCGTTCTCCCGAACGCTTTGGGCCATCTCCTCCATGGCGTCATCCATCCGCACCTGGAAGGGGTGGTTGGGAAAGTCGCTGATCTCCTCCGGCGGCAGCAGCACCACCTTTTCCAGCCTGGCATCCTCTCTCTCAGCCTGGGTGCTGAACAGTTCATCGAGTGAGGGCAGGTTTAGACTGTACCCGTTGTTTTCCGCCATCCAGCACCTCCTTTGAGAAGGCTTCGTAGGCCCCGGCCACTTTGCTGCTGGGGTCATAGGCGTAGATGCTCTTCCCCGCTGCGCTGACCTCAGCGGCTTTCACCGCCAAGGGGATCTGGCTTTGGTAGATGTGGAGTACGCTGCCATAATTCTCCCGCAAAGTCTCTGCCGTCTGCCGGGCCAGATTCGTGCGGTTGTCCACCAAAGTGAGCAGTACGCCGTCCACCCGCAAATTGGGGTTGATCTGCCGTTTTACCCTGCCCACCGTGCGAAGAAGCTGCGTCATGCCCTTGGCGGGGAGATAGTGGGACTGGACGGGAATAATGACGCTGTCGGCGGCAGCCAGGGCGTTGATGGTGACCATTCCCAGGGAGGGCATACAGTCGATGAGGATGTAGTCGTACTGATTTCGCGCCTGGGACAGCACTTCCTTCAGGGTGAACTCCCGGCTCATGGCGGTGACCAGGGCCATTTCCATGGCGGACAGCTCAATGTTGGAGGGCAGCAGGTCTACGCCTTCCCGATGGTGGAGCAAGGCCGTTTGGATATCTAAAGGTTCATCCCGGATGGCCTGCTCCATAAGAGTAGCCAGGGTTGCGGGCAGGTTATCTTGGTTTCGCCAGCCCAGGCAGGTGGTGAGATCACCCTGGGGGTCGGCGTCCACCAGAAGGACACGTTTCCCCTGACGGGCCAGGCCCACTCCCAGATTGACAGTGGTGGTGGTTTTGCCGGTGCCGCCCTTCTGGTTGGCCAGGGCGATGACCCGGCAGTTGGGTTGATTCATGGGATTCCTCCTTTCTGCTTGCCATCTCCTTTTTGGGACGGCTATGTAACAGCATGAAAAAAGCACCCTGACGGGTGCTCTTTTCCTCATTATGTACGCAGCTTCTTTTCTGACTTTTTGATGACGTGCAGGAACACCTCGTCCACCAGATAAGTGTCCCGACCCTCTTCCAGCCATTTGTTTCGCAATTCATTGAGGCCGTGGAGTAGGACGTTGGCTTCTGTGGGGGTGAGGGTCAATCGGATGGTTTGTTTCATGGGATGGACCTCCTTTTAGTCCCAGTATATAATAAGAAAAAACCATTCGCAACAGTACGATACTGAAGGACAATAGTCGTTTGATCTGAATGGAAAACTAAACTGAGAATAATTCAAAATAACATCTTGCATATACGCTGCATAGGTATTCCCTAAAAAAGGAAAAAGCCCGCCATTTTTCATGAGCGGGCCGAACCACGACAAAAAAGCGATGCAATTCCTTCATTTTTATCGGTTAACAATCGTACACATAGCGTATTAACTTTTAGTCTTGGGAGAACCAAAAAGAAAAATAATAAGGAATACAAAAATCCCGTAAATGCTTAGCATTTACGGGATTTATCTTGGCTCCCCCAGTTGGACTCGAACCAACGACACCGCGGTTAACAGCCGCGTGCTCTACCGACTGAGCTATGGAGGAATATAAAAGCAATTCTTACGAATTGCCTTGGTGACCCGTGCGGGAATCGAACCCACGTTAACGGCGTGAGAGGCCGCTGTCTTAACCGCTTGACCAACGGGCCGTTTGGTGCACCATCAGGGACTCGAACCCGGGACACCCTGATTAAGAGTCAGGTGCTCTACCAACTGAGCTAATGGTGCATATTG
>CAJFMJ010000135.1 GCA_904391645.1 uncultured Neglectibacter sp. | reverse complement strand
ATCGCGCGGCGACACTGCCCAGACGGTCGGCAAAACGGCACATTCCCTGCTCCCCTGTGGTAAAGTCCACATCAGCCCGTCAGTTGCAGGGGCCTTGTGTGACTATCATACCAGAGCGGTGTGGAATTTGCAAGAGGAAAAATTAAGAATTTTTGCTATTTTTGCAAAGCGCACAAAAAAGTGCTTCCTGCAGGGCCTCAGTGTTTCTTTCGCGTCAAGAAGACCCCAATGCCGCCGGCAACCAAAACCAAGGGTGCCACCCGGGAAAACAGCCATTCAAAGGAGTGATAGAGGGTGGCCAGGACGGCGGTTTCCGGGTCGGTGAGATCCCAGTGTGTATAGGGGCTGTTCAGCGCCAGCAAGAGCCCATAACCGGCCACAACCGCCGCGCACAGGGCGATGAGCAGCCAGTGGGCTGCCTTCCTTCTGGAGTCTGCCTGCCGGGCCAGCTGCAAGTTGATCACCTCCAGTTTCTCCGAGATGGCCTGTAGGGGCTCGGCCTGGGGTTCCTCCTCAGGGGTTTCCCCCAGCAGGGCGCTCACAGGGGTTTCCAGGGCTTCGGACAGGGCGATGAGCATGGACGAATCGGGGACGGACAAGCCCTGTTCCCATTTGGAAACGGTTTGCCGCACCACATTCAGCTTGACGGCCAGCTCTTGCTGGGAAAGGCCTTTGGCCTTCCGGCGGGCCCGGATGGTTTCGTTGAGCATGAAGAACTCCTCCTTTTGGGTCGCTTTTGTCACCACCCATTATAGGGAGGTTTGCCCGTTGCAGCAAGCAACGGGTTTTAACATTCCCGCAAAAGGGCGGGGATGTGCATCCCCGGGGCGTTTTTTGAGAAAAAGCCCTTTCCCCAGCTCCATGGGTCCCTTTTAACAGGAGGTTTTTTATGCTATACTGTTACCTTGGAAATGATTTCACCCGAAAGGACGATCCCTGTGAAAAGCTTATTCGCCTATATGCGGGGCTATAAAAAGGAGTGTATCCTGGGCCCCCTGTTCAAGCTGTTAGAGGCCACCTTCGAGCTGCTGGTGCCTCTGGTCATGGCTGCCGTCATCGACGTGGGCATCAAAAACGCCGACCGGGGCTACATTGGCCGGATGTGCCTGGTGATGGCCGGGCTGGGCGTTGTGGGGCTTGTTTGCTCCATCACGGCCCAGTTTTTTGCGGCCAAGGCCTCGGTGGGCATTGCTGCCAAGCTGCGGCACAACCTGTTTGCCCACATCCAAGAATTGAGCTTCTCCGAAATGGATACGGTAGGCACCTCCACCCTGATCACCCGTATGACCAGCGACATCAACCAGGTGCAAAACGGCCTGAATCTGGCCCTGCGCCTGCTGCTGCGGTCGCCCTTTGTGGTGTTCGGCGCCATGGTGATGGCCTTCACCATCGATGTGCCGGCGGCTTTGGTGTTCGTGGTGACCATCCCCCTGCTGGCGGTGGTGGTGTTCGGCGTGATGCTGTGGACCATGCCCCGGTATAAGACCGTCCAGTCCGGGTTGGATAAAGTCCTGGGCGCCACCCGGGAAAACCTCACCGGCGTCCGGGTCATCCGGGCCTTTGGCCGGGAAGAGGCCGAAACCCAGCGCTTTGAAACGGAGAACAACGCCCTGACCAAGCTCCAGGAGCACGTGGGGCGTGTTTCCGCCCTGATGAACCCGGTGACCTATGTGATCATCAACCTGGCGGCGGTGGTCCTGCTGTGGGTGGGCGCCATCCGGGTGGACACGGGCATCATCACCCAGGGCGCCGTGGTGGCCTTACTCAACTATATGTCCCAGATCCTGGTGGAGCTGATCAAGCTGGCCAACCTGATCATCAACATCACCAAGGCCCTGGCCTGCATGGGCCGTGTCCAGGCTGTGCTGGACACCCCCTCCTCCATGAGCTCCCCCCAGGCTGCGCCTGCCTCAGAAGAGCGGGGCAGCGTGGTGTTTGAAGGCGTGGACCTGACCTACCAGGGCGCCGGCGACACCTCCCTTGCCGGCCTGAGCTTCTCTGTGGCCCCCGGGGAAACGGTGGGCGTCATCGGCGGCACAGGCAGCGGCAAGTCCTCTTTGGTGAACCTGATCCCCCGGTTCTACGACGCCACCAACGGCGCGGTGCTGGTGGACGGGGTGAATGTGCGGAAGTACCCCCTGGAGCAGCTGCGGCAAAAGGTGGGGGTGGTGCCCCAAAAGGCGGCCTTGTTCACCGGCACCATCCGGGACAACCTGCTGTGGGGCAACCCCTCCGCCACGGAGGAAGAGCTGTGGCAGGCGCTGGAAACAGCCCAGGCCAAGGAGTTCGTGGAGCAGAAGCCCGGGGGCTTGGATGAGCCGGTGGCCCAGGGGGGCAAGAACTTCTCCGGCGGCCAGCGGCAGCGGCTGACCATTGCCCGGGCCCTGGTGCGCAAGCCCGAGATCCTCATCCTGGACGACAGCGCCAGCGCCCTGGACTTTGCCACCGATGCCCGGCTGCGGAAAGCCATCCGGGAAATGGAGGGCGGGCCCACGGTGTTTATCGTTAGCCAGCGGGCCTCCTCCATCCGCTATGCGGATAAGATCATTGTCCTGGATGACGGCCAAGCCGTGGGTATTGGCACCCACGAGGAGCTGCTGCAGTCCTGTGAAGTGTACCAGGAGATCTTCGCTTCCCAATACCAGACCGAAGGAAAGGGGGCCACAGCATGAGCGCGCAGAAAGCCAGAAAGGGCACACTGAAAAAAGTGCTGGGCTACATCCGGCCCTATTGGGTGCTGGTGGGCCTTTCCGTTTTGCTGGCGGCGGTCACCGTGGCGGCCAGCTTGTACATCCCCATCTTGACCGGTAACGCCGTGGACCTGATCGTGGGCCCGGGCAATGTGGAGTTTGCCGGGATTGTGAAGATCCTGGTGCGCATCGGCGTGGTGATCGGCCTGGCAGCCCTGTCCCAGTGGGTGATGAGCCTGATCAACAACCGGATCACCTACCGGGTGGTGCGGGACATCCGCAACGAGGCCTTCCGGAAGATCCAGATCCTCCCTCTGAAGTATATTGACGGCCATCCCACCGGCGAGGTGGTCAGCCGGGTCATCGCCGACGTGGACCAGTTTGCCGACGGCTTGCTCATGGGCTTTACCCAGCTGTTCACCGGCGTCATCACCATTTTGGGCACCCTGTGCTTCATGCTCAGCGTCAACGTGCTCATCACCCTGGTGGTGGTGGTCATCACCCCTGTGTCCCTGGTTGTGGCGGCCTTCATCGCCAAGCGCACCTATGATATGTTCCGGCTCCAGTCCCAGGTCCGGGGCGAGCAGACCGGCTTTGTGGAAGAGATGGTCCAGGGCCAGAAGGTGGTCCAGGCCTTTGGCCGGGAACGGGACTCCCTGGAGAAGTTCGACGAGATCAACGAGCGGCTGCGGGGCTGCAGCCTGCGGGCCATCTTCTTCTCCTCCATCACCAACCCCTCCACCCGGTTCGTCAACTCCCTGGTGTACACCGGCGTGGGCATTGTGGGCGCCCTGAGCGTGGTTTCCGGCAACCTGTCCGTGGGCCAGCTCTCCGCCTTCTTGAGCTACGCCAACCAGTACACCAAGCCTTTTAACGAGATCTCCGGCGTGGTCACCGAGCTGCAAAACGCCCTGGCCTGCGCCGACCGGGTGTTTGAGCTCATCGAAGAGCAGCCCCAGATCCCCGACGATTCCAACGCCCGGGTGCTCCAGGACGCCCAGGGCGCCGTGTCCATCCAGGAGGTGGGCTTCTCCTACCAGAAGGACCGGCCCCTCATTGAAAACTTCAACCTGGAAGTCAAACCCGGCCAGCGGGTGGCCCTGGTGGGCCCCACCGGCTGCGGCAAGACCACGGTGATCAACCTGCTGATGCGGTTCTATGATGTGGACGAGGGTTCCATCCAGGTGGAGGGCACCGACATCCGCCACATCACCCGCCACAGCCTGCGGAAGAATTACGGCATGGTCCTGCAAGACACCTGGCTCAAGCGGGGGACCATCCGGGAGAACATCGCCTATGGCAAGCCCGACGCCACCTTGGAAGAGGTGATCGAGGCTGCCAAAGCAGCCCATGCCCACAGCTTTATCAAGCGGCTGCCCCAGGGGTATGACACGGTCATCGGGGAAGACGGCGGCAATATCTCCCAGGGCCAGAAGCAGCTTCTGTGCATCGCCCGGGTGATGCTGTGCCTGCCCCCCATGCTGATCCTGGACGAGGCCACCTCCTCCA
>CAJFMJ010000134.1 GCA_904391645.1 uncultured Neglectibacter sp. | reverse complement strand
CTTTCTTTCCCATTTCCTCTTCCTCCTTTTCTCTATCTTACCATAAAAAAGCAGACACCCACACTTTTGTGAGTGTCTACTTTCATTTTACAGGTGCACCCTGCCTTTTGGCAGGGCCCTTTTTGTGTGCCTGCCCTCTATGGCAAGCACTTTGGCTTTACAGGCGTGGCGCGTTATTGGTCCCCCAGGTTGGCAAGCACTGCTGCCAGCTCTTGGCGGGTGATGGGGCTTTGCGGCCGGAAATTGCCGTCGGTGTCCCCGTTCATCAGGCCCGATTCCTTGGCGTAAGCCACGGCGCCCTGGGCCCAATCAGCCACTGGCTTGGTAGCCAGCTCGGCAAGATATTGCTCCATGTAGTCTTTCCACTGTTGGTAGGTGGGCATTTCATCCTCCTCCTTTCCTGTCCCGTTTCCCCCCTCCATGGCGGCTATGAGGCTGGGGTAGTCCTTGTAGGCATAGTTGCCATCAAAGGCCTTCCCTCCAATGGAGAGGCTGTCCGTGTACTGCCAAATGCCGTATGGCTTTGCATAGGTGCACTGGCTGTTCCACTGGGCCACCCATTTGTCGTACCGGTCCAGCTGGGGGCTGTTTAACAGGCCGTTCAGCCAGCTTAACGAGGCGTAAATGCCTGTGTACACCCCCGCTGACTCCAGGGCGCCGCAAAATGTCTGGCAGGTGGCTGTCAGATCCCCGCCGGCGATCTGTGGATCTTCCACATCGTACCACACGCCGTACAGGGGTTTTTTCCCCTGGAGCAGGCGCAGGGCGTGCTGCGCCTCGCTTTGTGCCATGGAACTGTTTGTGGCGTAGGAATAGAGGTAGGCGCCCCAGGGCATTCCCGCTGCCTCTGCTTTCTGGACGTTTTCCTTGAACCGGGCATCGTCCTGGTTGGTGTAGTCCGAGCCAAACCCGCAGCGGAGGATGACAAATTGTACCCCGGCGTTTTGCAGGGCTGAAAAGTCCACACTGCCGTTGTGTTCGGAAATGTCCACACCCAATTGTTTCATAGGATCCCTCCTTAGAATTCGAATAGGGGGATTTCCCCTGGGAATAAGGGTAGCTGTGGGAGATGCCCAAGGTGCTGCGGGCGCTGATTTTTTGACGGGCCCTTGACGCCGGGGCGTTTCTCCTGTAAACTGAAACAAACGGCCTCAGGAAGGGGACGTCCTCCCAGAAGGGAGTTGCGCTAAAAAGTCACACATCAAGGAGATGCAGGAAGCAGATCGGGCGCGCCGGAGCGTGCCGGGTTTGTTTCCTTTTGCCATTTAGGAGGAGATATGGACCTTTCACAGTTTTTCCAGCGGTGCCCCAAGGTAGCGCTGGGATTTTCCGGCGGGGTGGATTCCGCCTATTTGCTGTACGCTGCGGTGGAAAACGGCGCCCAGGTACAGCCCTACTTTGTGAAAACAGCCTTTCAGCCCCAGTTTGAGCTGGAGGACGCCCGACGGCTGTGTGCCCAGCTGGGGGTGGAACTGTCCGTGTTGGACTTGGATATTTTGAATGTCCCCCAGGTGGCAGAGAACCCAGCCAACCGGTGTTATTTTTGTAAAAAGGCGCTGTTTGGGCGGTTGAAGGAACAGGCCCAACAAGATGGCTACACGGTGCTGATGGATGGCACCAATGCTTCCGATGACGCCGGTGACCGCCCCGGTATGCGGGCGTTGGGGGAGCTGTCCGTCCGGTCGCCCCTGCGGGAGTGCGGTATTACCAAAGCACAGGTGCGGGCACTTTCCAAAAAGGCGGGGCTGTTCACCTGGGATAAGCCAGCCTATGCTTGTTTGGCCACCCGGATCCCCACAGGCGAGAAGATCCGGGCAGAGGTGCTCCATCAGGTGGAGCAGGCGGAAGCTGCCCTCTCCGGAATGGGATATTCCGATTTCCGGGTGCGGGTATTTCACGGGGCGGCCCGGTTGCAGCTGCCGGGTGGGCAGCTTTCCAAGGCTGTGGAACAGCGGGGGGCGGTCCGGGAGGCGCTGGCCCCCTGGTTTGAAACCGTGCTCTTGGACTTGAAGGCGCGATAAGGAGGGAGAAGAATGGACCAACAGGAGATCCGTTCCATTTTGGAACAAGTGGCCCAGGGCAAGCGCTCGGTGGACGAAGCGGTATTGGCCCTGAAAATGGAGCCATTTAAAGAGCTGGGCTTTGCCAAGGTGGATAACCACCGGGGGCTGCGGCAGGGCGCAGCGGAGGTGATCTACGGGGCGGGGAAGACCCCTCAGCAGATCCGGGACATCGCTGCCTCCATGCGGGAAACCGGGGAGAAGGCGATCCTCATCACCAGAATGTCGGAAGAGGCTGCCAACGTGGTGGGGGAATCCTTGCCCCTGCACTATCACGAGATCGGCCGTGTGGGCATTGTGGGCGAGATGCCTGCCCCCACGGGGAAGGGTTCCATTGTGGTCGCCACTGGCGGCACCAGCGATATGCCTGTGGCGGAGGAGGCTGCCCTCACCGCGGAGGTGCTGGGCAACCGGGTCACCCGCCTGTACGATGTGGGTGTGGCTGGGCTGCACCGCACCTTGTCCCACTTGGAGGACATTATGAGCGCCCGGGTGATCATTGCCATTGCAGGAATGGAGGGGGCGCTGGCCAGCGTGATCGGCGGCTTGGCAGATTGCCCGGTGATCGCCGTGCCCACCAGTGTGGGCTATGGCGCCGCTTTTGGAGGCCTGGCGGCGTTGCTGTCCATGCTCAACTCCTGTGCCAGCGGCGTCAGTGTGGTGAATATTGACAACGGTTTTGGCGCTGGGTACCTGGCCAGCATGATCAACCACCTGTAACCGGGCGGTCAAAAGCTTTCCGCGCGGACAGTGTGGCAGCCTTTTTCAGAAGGGAAGTGGGCACAGCCTACGAAAACGCGAAGAAGAGGTTCTTTGGTTCTTCCTTCCCGGAAAGGGGAGGCGAGGCCAGTACGGCTGTGCTGAAAAGGACGGAGGGTTCTGCCCTTGCCTGAAAAGCTTTTCGCGCGGACGGTGTGCCGGCCTTTTTCAGAAGGGAAGTGGGCATGGCCCACGAAAACGCGAAGAAAAAGTTCTTTGGTTCTTTCTTTCAAGAAAGAACAGAAGGAGGATTTGTAACATGAAAACAATCTATCTGGAATGCAATATGGGTGCGGCAGGGGATATGCTCACCGCCGCTTTGTTGGAACTGCATCCCCATCCGGAGGAGTTTGTTCAGCGGATGAACGGCCTGCATATCCCTGGGGTGGCGTTCCAGGCGGAGCCGGCTGTGAAGTGCGGCATCACAGGTACCCATGTGTCCGTAACAGTCCATGGGGAGGAAGAAGAAAGTGTGGATGTTCCCCACAACCACGAACACCCCCACGACCACGAACACCCCCACGACCATGAGCATCCTCATGGTCACCACCATCATGCGGGGATGGGGGAGATCCGCCATATTCTGTCCCATTTGGATATCCCGGAGAGCGTCCGGGCAGACGCCGAAGCGGTGTACCAGCTGATTGCCCAGGCGGAGAGCCACGCCCACGGGCGTCCGGTGGAGGAGGTGCATTTCCACGAAGTGGGCACTTTGGATGCTGTTACCGATGTAGTGGCTGTTTGCTGGCTGCTCCATGACCTGGCGCCGGAGAAGATCGTGGCATCCCCGGTGCACGTGGGAAGTGGCCAAGTGCGGTGTGCCCACGGCATCTTGCCGGTGCCTGCCCCGGCCACAGCCTTTATTTTGCAGGGAGTCCCCACCTATGGCGGCGCGGTACAGGGGGAACTCTGCACCCCCACCGGTGCGGCACTGCTGAAGCACTTTGCCCAGAGCTTTGGGCCTTCCCCGGTGATGCGTGTGGAAAAGATCGGTTACGGCATGGGGAAGAAAGATTTTGAAGCCGCCAACTGCGTGCGGGCCATGCTGGGCCAGACCCAAGAGGGCCGTGAAACCATTGTGGAGCTGTGCTGCAACCTGGACGATATGACCCCCGAAGCGTTGGGATTTGCCCAAGAGAGGCTGTGGGAGGCCGGTGCTTTGGACGTGTACACCACGGCGGTGGGCATGAAGAAAAACCGTCCCGGGGTGCTGCTCACCTGTATGTGCCGGGAAGAGGACCGGGAGAAGATGCTCTCCCTGCTGTTTGCCCACACCACCACCCTGGGGGTGCGGGAGAACCTGTGTAACCGGTACACCCTGTCCCGTTCCCAGCGGACGGAGGAAACCCCTTATGGGCCCGTGCGGGTGAAATCCGCCTCGGGGTGGGGGGCCGACCGGGAAAAGCCGGAATACGAGGACTTGGCCAAGATCGCCCGGGAACAGG
>CAJFMJ010000133.1 GCA_904391645.1 uncultured Neglectibacter sp. | reverse complement strand
TCCTCGTTGGAGATGTCGATGTTGGCCCGGTAGCTTGTGTCCCCAAAATTCACGGTGATGGGGAGCATTTCCACCCCCAGCTCCGCACAGCGCTGGGGGCTGATGTCACAGGAGCTGTCGGTCACGATCTTTACCATAGGGAAACCCACTCTTTCTCTCGAAATATCCAGCGCCCCCGGCGGCCAAAACCATCCGGGCTCTTTTGCTGGTCCACCACCCCATCAGCAGGCAGCCCTCCTTAGGGGCTCCCATCCCTGCCGATGGGTTGGTATCCGCGGCTATTATACCACACCTGCGGTGAGCACGTCGGTCAGGCGGCTTTCCAGCCGCCGGGATGGGCGGGGAATCTTCCCTCGCCGCTCGTGCCCCCGTTTTCTGCGGCTTATTATACCACAGTGCCGGGGGCGGGTCAATATTTTCGGCTGTAATAGAACCAGCTCCCCGCCCGCAAAAGGACACATCCCAGCAGTGTGTAATACAGGGCGTTGAACATATCCATATTATAGAGGCTTGTCACAAACACCGCCAGGGTCAGCCCCACCAGGGTCAGGTCTCCGGAGAGCTTGGCGGCCTTCTCCCCCACCAGGAGGCGCCGCTCATCTTGCTGCCAGCGGCTGTCCGCCTCCAGTTTGTCGGGATTGCGAAGCTTTTTGCAGTTGAACATCAGCCGCAGGATCAGGTACAGCCAAAAGCCGAAAAACAGAATGCTCTGCATGGCCCTTGCCTGACCGCTCATGGTGCGGGGGTCCGGGAAGATCTCCTCCCAGAAAACCCCCACCACCACGTCTAAAGCCAGCATCAGCACCACGCCAATGCGAAGCCAGATGTTTTCCCGTTTGATGCGTTTGCGATATTCATCCATGGTGCACCTCTCCTTCCAGCTCTGAAAAGTCGAATACCTCTTCGATGGTCAGTCCAAAATAATGGGCGATCTTGTACGCCAGAGGCAGGGAGGCCGTGTACCGCCCCACCTCAATGGAGGTGATGGTCTGCCGGGTGGTGCCCACCGCCCGGGCCAGCTCCTCCTGAGAGAGTTTTCTCTCCCGGCGCAGCTCTGGGATTCTGGTCTTGATAGTCCCGCCTCCTTTGCTAAGTTTACTTTGCAATTTTAGTATAGTCTACTTTGCATAAAATGTCAAGCTCGCTTTGCAAAAAAGCAGCAGCCCCTCCCCATGAAATGCCCTCCGTCTACAGGAGGCGGGAAACTTTCTCCCGCCCGCCAAATGCCCCTTGCTATTTTCTATAAAAATCGATATACTAATATTAGTTCTTCGTGCAGGCTTGCCTGTTTTTTCACTTTGTCAGATTTGTAAGAAAGGATCTTTGCCCATGAAACAGGACGCTTTCTCCGCCGGGGTGGAACCCGGTGGGCTCTGGCACAAAAATGACATCCGGATTTTGCTCTGCTATATCCTCTCCAGTGTTCCCGGGCCCTTGGCCCGGCAGGACCTGACCCAGATCATCCAGGAAAAGGGCCTGGCCAACTATTTTGAGGTGGAAGACGCCCTGGCCTCCCTGGTAGCCCAGGGGAATGTGAAGCAGGACGGGGAAGGCTGTTTCACCGTCACCCCGGCAGGCAAGGAGATCGCCGATTCCCTGGATGCCACATTGCCCCTTTCCGTGCGGGACAAGGCCCTGGAAGCCGCCTTCACCCTGCTGGCCCAAGCCCGGGCCCAGCGGGAAAACAAGGTGGAAATCCGCCAGACCCAGCGGGGGTATCAGATCACCTGCCACATTTCCGGCGGCGACATGGATTTGATGACCGTATCCCTGTATGTACCGGACAAGGATCAGGCCAAGCTGGTGAAACGCCGGTTTTACCAAGACCCGGAAAACGTGTACAAAGTGCTGCTGGCCACCCTCACAGGGGACGCGGGCCTGGCCAGGGATTTTTTCGATAAACGGTTTTAAGGGGAACGAATAGGAGGACCGCAAATGAAAGGGATGGCTTGCCTGAAAGGGAATTTGACCGCTCACACGAGCACCTGGCTGCATCGGGGGTTTGCTCTGTGCGCCCTTTTCTTGCTGGTGTTCTTTTTTGCCTTTCTGGGGGATACTGCCACTGCACCCCGGAAAGTGGCCTCTGTCCCTTCCGGAGGGAAGGTGATCTCCCTGGAGGAGTGGGAAGACCTGTGCCTGCTGACCTATTCCGGCGATGCCCCCGGCTCCGGCGTGGTGGTAGCATTGGAACGGCACACCGGGGAAACCCAAGCCCAATACGCCCTTGAGGGCAGCTCCCTGCTGTGGGCTGCCGTTCGGGGCGACAGCCTGTTCCTCCTGTCCCAAGAGGGCGAAACTGCCCTGCTCACCCAGCTCTCCCTGCCCCAACTTACCGAAGTGACCACCCGGTCTTTGCAGACTGCGGCGGGCAGCCTTACGCTGTCCAGCTGCGACAGCGAAGGCCGGGTCTTCTATGTCCAAGACGGCTCCCTGTGGATGGAGGCTTCCCAAGGCCCCTCTGAAATCGTGGCGCCCGACCAGCTTTCCGGCGTGACCTTCATGGGGATCACCCCCTTGGACGGCCTGTTTGTCAGCACCAGTTCCTCCTGCTATTGGGGATCCACCAGCCAGCTGGATGCTCTCTCCCGCTCGCCCCTGTTGTTCCCGCCCCTTTATTTGGTGGGTGAAGGGCACTATCTCACCTCCCTGGGGATGCTTTACAGCTATGAAGGGGAATTGGCCTATACGGGGATGCTTCCCACCGCATCCTTCCTCTGCTCCATGGACCGGGAAGGCCACCTGCTTTACGGCAGCGATGGCCAAGTGAACGCCTACGATCTGTCAGAGGGCAGCCTGGGAAGCGTATCCCTGCGGGGCCAGCTGGTGGCTGTGTGCGGCAGCGGCGCCATTACACTGGAAGAGGATGCCTACTGGTTTACCCCTGTCCAATTTTTCCAAGAGCCTGCTACCCCGACGCCCACGCCCACTCCTTCTCCCTCACCAACCCCTTCACCAACCCCTTCACCTACTCCTTCTCCGACCCCATCTCCCTCTCCATCCCCCTCGCCTGGGGACACGGGCACTCCCTCTCCCAGCCCGGAGGTTTCCCCTTCGCCCAACCCTTCCCCTAGCCCTTCTCCGTGGCCCTCGGGCATCTCCCGGGAAGGCGATTGGCTGGTGGCTCCTTGGGGGACCACTGTCAGCCAGGTGTTGAGCTATTTTCAACCGGATGCAGTCTATGTCACCCGGCCGGACGGCACACAAGTCACCTCAGGCTCTGTGGCCACTGGCATGACGGTGGAAGGGTTCACCCTGGTGACTTTGGGGGATTGCGACGGCAGCGGCACGGTTTCCCGCTCAGACCTGCAGCAGGCCCAATCCCTGCTTTTGGAAGGGGATGACGTAGGGACTCCCGCCCGCAGGGCAGCCGACCTGGATGGGGACGGCATTCTCACCACATTAGACCTGGTGCTGTTGGAACAGCTGATCCCGTAATCCGCCCAAAAAGACCTTTGGATTTCCACAATTTCTTTCATTCTCTATACTTGCACAGCCCATGCTTCTATGCTAAGATAAGCTCGAAGTCCGGCTCCAAAATTCACTTGGAAAGGGGTAGTAACCATGCCCATTACCTATGACCAACAGCACCGTGTGTTCAAGCTGGACACCAGCCTGTCCACCTACGCCTTCATGGTGTATCAGGAGAACTATTTGGTACACCTGTATTACGGCGCCAAGATCCCCGATACCGACCTCTCTTACTTGATGTACCGGGGACGGTTCCCGTCCTTTAGCCCCTACAACACCAAAGTGGACGACCTCCTCTTTTCCCCGGACATCAACCCCATGGAATATCCCACCAATGGCGCCGGGGACTTCCGCCTGGCCGCCCTTTCCGTACGCAACTCCAACGGCGATTCCGTCACGGATGTGCGGTATGTATCCCACAAGATTTACGACGGCAAGCCTGCCCTGCCCGGCCTGCCCGCCACCTTTGACCGGGACGGCGCTGCCCAGACCCTGGAAGTGGAAACCATGGACCCGGTCACCGGGCTGAAAGCCACCCTGCTGTACACCGTGTTTGAGGATTATCCCGTGCTGGCCAAGAGCGTCCGCCTGGAGAACACCGGCAGCGCCCCTGTGGTGCTGGAGCGGGCCTTCAGCTCCTGCGTGGACCTGCCCACCATGGACCTGGACATGATCCACGTCTACGGCGAGTGGAACAAGGAAAACACCACCACCCGCACGCCCCTGCGCCACGGCCTGCAGGCAGTGCAGTCCAAGCGGGGCATGACCGGCCACCACTACAACCCCATGCTGGTGCTGGCCAAGCACGCCACCACCGAGGAAGCCGGGGAAGCCTGGGGCATGAACCTGATCTACAGCGGCAATTTCTCCCTGGAGGTGGAAGTCAACTCCAACGGATGCCCCCGCGTCCTGGCAGGCATCAACCCCACCGATTTCCGCTGGCACCTGGAGCCCGGCGAGTCCTTCCAGACCCCGGAA
>CAJFMJ010000132.1 GCA_904391645.1 uncultured Neglectibacter sp. | reverse complement strand
CTCAAAATCGCCTCCTTAAATTTCTTAGGCGGGCTGGGTTTTTCAAACACTGTTCCGGGTGTTTCCACCCCGGACATAGAAAAACCGGAAATCCGCATTGCACGGATTCCGGGGCAAGGACAAACCCATATCAATCCTCTGAAGGGCATAAGATCGGCCTGCCGGGGACACCCGGTGGTTCCATCCCTTCAAATTCCTTCGCCCGGTTTCAAATCGGACATACTCCACGGAAAAACCGGCCACTTTGGGCCGCAACCTCCCGCTTCATCGCATATCTGGCGCTCCCTTGTCAAGAACGCCTGTGCAGTCACGCTCCATTATAATACCACACAACCCCAGGTTTTGCAAGGATTTTTCAAAAAATTTCCAGGATTTTTTCCCTCTGGCCGCCCTCTGGATAGGCCGCCAAAAAAGGGAGCTTGCGCTCCCCTTTCCTTTAGAAAAACTCTCTAAAATTTTTTAAAATTTACTTCACAGCCGTGGAGCCCTTCCCTTCGGAAGACCGCAGGCACACGGCGGCTTTCCCGGACTGGGCCAGCAAATCGGAGAAGGTGAACTTCTGGTGGGTGGAAGTTTCCGGCGGCAGGAACTTTTCAAAAATGCACAGGCAGCCTTCCCCCTTGGCCTGCTGGTACTCCTCCAGGGAGCGCAGGGTCCAGCTGACCTCCTGCATCCCAAACACCCGGCGGGCCAGCCGCAGGGAGGGGTGGTGGCGCAGGTGGAAGTCATAGGCCTCGAAGTGGGGCCGGGTGTAGACGTTGGTCAGCATCAGCCGGTTGAAAAAGTCCTCGGTGTCGGACATCTCCTCCCGGGGCTTCCGGCACATCAGCTGGCCCCGGACGATCTGGGGATGGTGCTTCTTGAACCACCGGACGATCCGGGGGTCGAAGGACTCCACACAGTAGAGCCCCTGGTACCCTTCCAGCAGGGCCATGGCCTTCTGGCACAGCTCCTCCTGGCGGGTGTAGCTTTTAAACTCGATGATCAGTGGGGTGCGGCCGTCCACCACCTTCAGCACGTCGGAGAACAGGGGCACCTGCTGTTCCGGGTTGCCCAACAGCCGGTAGCCGGACAGCTCCTCATAGGTCATCTCATCGATGTTCCGATCCACCCCGCAGGTGCGGCTGATGTTCCGGTCGTGGTGGATGACGATCTGGCCGTCCTGGGTCAGCTGCAGGTCCAGCTCCATGCCGAAGCCGCCCCGGCACGCCATATCAAAAGCCAGCAGGGAATTTTCGGGCACGCCTTTTTCCTTGTTGTGCAGCCCCCGGTGGGCGTAATCGTATTTGGCAAACGCGGAGAAATCCGCCCGGGGCAGGTGGGGGGCAATGGCCCACAGCCATAAAAGCAAAACTACCAGCACAACCACTACCAACACAATGACCACCGTCATACAGATTCCTCCTATGAGTCCTTTCATCGAACGGTACTACTATAGACCATCTTCTGAAAAATTGCAACCGCCAAACGCAAAAAGGGGGCCGCCGCTTTTTGCAGCAGCCCCGCTTCTCACACTTAGCAGAAGGGGTTCTCGGTCTTGTAGAGCATCCCGGCAGGCTGGTTGAAGCCGATGTCCTGGATACCCAGCAGCTTGAACAGCTCGAACAGCACCTTGCCGTGATGGCCGAAGGCCACGGCCCCGTGGTGGGGATAGCGCTTCTCGATGAGCACATGGCGGTAGAACCGTCCCATCTCCGGGATGGCGAACACGCCGATGCCGCCAAAGGAGCCGGTGGGCACAGGCAGCACCTCGCCCTGGGCCACGTAGGACCGAAGCTTCCCATCGGAGGTGCTCTGCAGCCGGAAGAAGGTGATGTCGCCGGGGGCGATGTCACCCTCCAGGGTGCCCCGGGTGAAATCGGGGTCGCTGCCGGCGGGCTCCAGCAGGCGGTGCTGGATCAGCTGGTACTTCACAGCGCGGTCGGCACACAGCTTGCAGCTGGGAGTGTTGCCGCAGTGGAAGCCCATAAAGGTGTCGGTGAGCTTGTAGTCGTAATCAAACTTGCCCTGGATCTTCTCCTCATACAGGGAGGCAGGGACGGAGTTGTTGATGTCCAGCAAAGTGACGGCGTCGCCGGAAACGCAGGCGCCAATGTACTCGGAAAGCGCCCCGTAGATGTCCACCTCGCAGGAAACGGGGATGCCCCGGCTGGCCAGGCGGGAGTTGACATAGCAGGGCTCAAAGCCGAACTGGCTGGGGAAGGCGGGCCAACACTTGTCCGCGAAGGCCACATACTGCCGGCTGCCCTTGTGGGCTTCCGCCCAATCCAGCAGGGTCAGCTCGAACTGGGCCATGCGGCTGAGCATATCGGGGTAGTACTTGCCCTCGCCCATTTCGGCGGCCATGTCAGCGCACACGTCGGGGATCCGGGGGTCGCCCTCATGCTCTTTATAGGACACCAGCAAATCCAGCTCGCTGTTTTCCTCGATCTCCACACCCAGGTCGTACAGGCCCTGGATGGGGGCGTTGCAGGCAAAGAAATCCTGGGGCCGGGGACCGAAGGTGATGATCTTCAGGCCCTTCAGGCCCAGCACTGCCCGGGCAATGGGCACAAACTCCACCATCTTGTCAGCGATCTCCTGGGCGTCCCCCACCGGGTACTCGGGGATGTAGCCCTTCAGGCCCCGCAGGCCCAGGTTGTAGGAGCAGTTGAGCATCCCGCAATAGGCGTCGCCACGGCCGTTGATCAGGTCGCCGTCGCCCTCGGCAGCCGCCACAAACATACAGGGGCCGTCAAAGTGCTTGGCGATGAGGGTTTCGGGGGTTTCGGGACCAAAGTTGCCCAAAAAGACCGTCAAAGCGTTGCAGCCAGCCCCCTGCACTTCCTCTACAGCCTTGAGCATATCCTTTTCATTTTCCACAGTGGTCTGGGCCTCGTAGACCTCCAGGCCCTTCCCGGCGCAGGCGGCCACCACGGCGGCCCGGCGGCTCTGGGAAAGCCCAATGGGGAAACAGTCACGAGAAACAGCCACAATGCCCAGCTTCACCTGAGGGATGTTGTTCATGTTCTCTTCCTCCAATCCAAAAACAGCGAATTTGTACGGACATATTGTGAGTTTATTGTAGCGCAATCCCTTTAAAAATGCAATATGTTTTTGCCTGGAGCACCCAGTTCACTGCGCTTCCGGAAGAGAAAAACCCGCTCTTCGGATACATCTTCGCAGCCAGTTCATGCGGCAGTAATAGATGATAAACACAATGGCCGCGATGACCCAGGTAATGGGGTAGTTCATAGCCACCATCTGCATGGTGTGGAGCTGGGGCACCACCGCCACCAGCGCCAACCAGAGGATCCGCAAGCCGCACACGCCAAAGCAGGTGATAAGCATGGGCTGGAAGGCCTCCCCCGCCCCCCGGATAGCGCCGGAGAGGATCTCGATGAACACATAGGTGAAATAGCTGGGGGCCAGCACCCAGAAGAAGTTCTGGCCGATCTGGATGACGGTTTCGTCCCCGGTGAAGAACCGCAGCAGGGGTTCCATAAACATCAGCAGCAGCACGGAAAGGGCAATGGTGGTGCTCAGGGACATCGTCAGGCACACCCGGATGCTCTTCTTCACCCGGGCAAACTTCTGGGCGCCGAAGTTCTGTCCCACAAAGGTGGTGATGGCGATGCCAAAGGCACTCATCACCATCCAGATAAAGCCATCGATCTTGCCGATGGCCGCCCAGGAGGCGATGGCGTCGGTGCCAAAGGAGTTGATGCTGGCCTGCACCACCAGGTTGGACACCGAGTACAGCACCGACTGCATCCCCGCCGGCAGGCCGATGCGAATGACGTTTTTCAAAATGCTCCGGTCAAAGCGGATCTTTTTCAGCTCCACCCGGTAGGATTCCCGGGTGAGCATCAGCCGCAGCATGATCAGCACCGCGCTGACCACCTGGGACAGCGCCGTGGCAATGGCCACCCCGAACACCCCCCAGTGGAACCCCACCACGAACAGCAGGTCCAGGACGATGTTCACCAGGCAGCACACAATCAGCACATACAGGGGCATCCGGGAATCCCCGATGGCCCGCAGCACACCGGTGCCCACGTTGTAGATCATGCAGGCAATGATCCCGGCGTAATACACGTTCATGTAGGTCAGGGCGTCCCCCAGGATCTCCTCCGGCACGCCCAGCATCACCAGGGAGGGCCGGGCGGTCAAAAGCCCCAGCACCATGATGATCAATCCCCCCACCAGAGCAAGGGCCATGGAGGTGTGCACTGCCCGGGACACGTTTTTAGCGTCCCCGGCGCCGAAAAACTGGGAGATGATCACCGTGGCGCCGGAGGATACCCCCACGAAAAACCCCACCAGCAGGTTGATCATGGTGCCGGTGGTGCCCACCGCCGCCAGGGCCTGGGTGCCCACATACTGGCCCACCACAATGGTGTCCACTGTGTTGTACAGCTGCTGGAAAAAGGTGCCGATCAAAATGGGGAAGAAAAAGATCAAAAGCTGTTTCCAGATCACCCCTGTGGTGATGTTGTTTTCCTTGACCGTTTGCTCCATAAACGCGCTCCTTTCACTGTTTTTCATCCAAGGCAAAGCCCTTCCGCTTGGAGAGGGCGTTCATCCGCAGGTAA
>CAJFMJ010000131.1 GCA_904391645.1 uncultured Neglectibacter sp. | reverse complement strand
CTGAAGGCCGTGCCGGTTTCCATGGTGGAAATGGGCATTGAGGAAGCCCGCCAGAGCGGCGCCATGGCCCTGTTCGGCGAGAAGTACGGCGACGTGGTGCGGGTGGTTTCTGTGGAAGACGGCTTCTCCAAGGAGCTGTGCGGCGGCACCCATATGGACAACACCGCCCGCTTGGGGCTGTTTAAGATCGTCAGCGAGTCCTCCGTGGCCTCTGGTGTGCGCCGGATCGAGGGCGTCACCGGCACAGGTGTGCTGGAGATGCTGGGTGTGCAGATGGCCACCCTGCGGCAGACCGCCCAGGCCATGAAGGTGGCCAACCCCATGGAGCTGCCCCTCCATGCCGGCCAGATGATGGCTCAGATCAAAGACAAGGACAAGTTGATCGAATCCCTCAACGCCAAGCTGGCCCAGAACCGCCTGGAGGGTGTGTTCCAAAATGCCCAGGAGGTGGAGGGCGTGAAAGTGGTGTACGCCCTGTTGTCCGGTACCGGCAGCGACGCCCTGCGGGCCCTGTGCGACAAGGCCAAGGAGCGGCCTGAGGCCATTGTGGCGGTGTTCGCCGGCGTTTCCGACGGCAAGGCCACCTTGGCAGCTGTGTGCAGCAAGGCTGCCCAGGAAAAGGGCCTGAAAGCCGGTGTGCTGGTGAAAGAAGTGGCCCAGCTCTGCGGTGGCAACGGCGGTGGACGTCCTGATTTTGCCATGGCCGGTGCCAAGGACCAGTCCAAGCTGGATGACGCTCTGGCCGCTGTGCCGGAGCTGGTGAAGAAGCAGATCGGCTGATTGCCGGTTGACAATATTCCCTGGAAAGGAGAATCCCCCATGACCGATTGTATTTTCTGCAAGATTGCCCAAAAGCAGATCCCTTCGAAGATTGCCTATGAGGACGACGCTGTCATTGCATTTTACGACCAGGACCCCCAAGCGCCGGTGCACGTGCTGGTGATCCCCAAAGAGCACATTGCTTCCGCCATGGAGATCACCCCGGAAAACAGCGCTGTGGTGGCCAAGGTTTTCGAAGCCATCCCCAAGATCGCTCAGGAGCTGGGGCTGGGAAACGGCTTCCGGGTGGTGAACAACTGCGGCAAGGACGGGATGCAGACTGTCAAGCATTTGCACTTCCACCTGCTGGGCAAACAGCAGATGGGCTGGCCGCCCTTCCCGCCCGCCGGGGAATAAGGGCGCTGCGCTGAAAGGGCAAAGCCCCGGGCGTGGGGCGGCAGAGGCTGCCTGCGGGGGCCTCCCCCCAAAACGCCCCAAACAGGAACTGTGAGTTTTTTTGGCCCTGCCTCTTGGGGACCCGAGGGGCTCTGGCCGCTTTCCCCTGGGAAAGCGGGAAGGAGGAATGGAATTATGGGAGAAGTATATAAGATGAACATAGCGGGGTGCCAGCGGGAACTGCCCATCTGCCCCATTGACGACCACATGGATATTGCAGGGTTTGTCATGTTCAGCGATGTGGAGATCACCGAGAAGACTGCCCAGGCTCTGCTGGAGAAGTGCCCGGAGCACGACGTGATCGTCACGGCTGAGAGCAAGGGCATCCCCCTGGCCTACGAGATGGCCCGGATTGGCTGCCGGAACTACGTGGTAGCCCGGAAAGGCGTGAAAGCCTACATGGAAGACCCCATCCACGTGGAGGTGAAGTCCATTACCACGGACCACGTGCAGAAGCTGTACCTGTCCAAGGCCGATTGCGAAAACCTGAAGGGCAAGCGCATCCTGATTGTGGACGACGTGATCTCCACCGGCGAGTCTTTGGCGGCCATGGAGGAACTGCTCCACACCATCGGCGGCAAGGTAGTGGGCAAGGCCTGCGTCCTGGCGGAAGGCGATGCCAAGGACCGCACGGACATCATCTACCTGGAGCCCCTGCCCTTGTTCTTCAAGTAAGCGGTGGTTCGGCCTTTCGCCCTGCTGGGGTTTTCCGGTTATGCAGCCTTGGTGCTGTGCACGGCTTTGGGACCTGGAAATGCCTGGGTCCTCTGTTTGCTGTGCCTTGGCCTGGCTTGCGGGATCGCTCTGTGCCGGGGAGTCCTGGGGTTTGCCTGGGGGCGGAAGGAGTATTTTGTCCAAAAAGAGCTTTCGGGGGAGCCCCCGAAGGCTCTTTCTGTTTTCCGGGGGCTGTTTTGGGCGGCAGCCGCAGCTGCTGTAGCCGGGCTTTTGTGCGGGACGTGCTTCCTGGCTTGGCAGCACGCCGCGCCCCTCCAGAAATTGGAAGGGGAAAAGCTCACCATCCGGGCCCAGACGTTGGACTACCCGGAGGAGCAGTATCACCGGTATTACTACAAACTCAAGGTGACGGCCTTGGGGGAAGAGGGAGAGCTTGCCCCGGTGGAACCCTTTACCCTGCGGCTTTCCGCCACCATGCCCCTGGCTGCCCAGCCCTACGACTGGGTGGAGTGCGATGTGACCTTTACCGCCTTTGACCAGGGCGGCGGGCTGTACTCCACGTTGAACACCCGCTTGGCCGACGGCTACCAGGCCGGGGGATACCTGTCCCAGTATGAGGGTATCGTGGTGGAAGAGGACCCCACCCTGTCCCCGGGGGAGATCTTGGTCCAGCTGCGGCGCCAGGTGAGCCGGGAACTGGACCGCCTGCTGCCCCGGCGGGAGGCAGGGTTCCTCCGGGCCATGGTGCTGGGGGACGGCAGCGGGATCTCCCAGGAGGACAATGCCAATTTCCGGGGACTGGGAGTGTCCCACATCCTGGTGGTTTCGGGAATGCACATGGCGGTGTTGGCGGCATTCCTCCACCTGCTTTTAAAGCGGCTGCCTGTCCGCAAGGCGGTGGGGAACCTTCTCACCGGCCTGGCGCTGCTGCTGTTTTTGGCCCTCTCCGGATTCCAGCCCTCCGCCACCCGGGGCGCTGTCATGTACGGCGTGCTGCTTTTGGCGGACTCCTTTGGACGCCGCGCCGACAGTTTGAACTCCCTGGGTCTGGCGGTGCTTGTGGTGTGCCTGTTCAACCCCTTTGCCGGCGGGGATCTGGGCTTTGCCCTGTCCGTCACCGCCACCTTGGGCATTGTGCTGCTGTACCAGCCCTTGGCCACTCTGTTGATGGGCCGTGTGAAGGGCCGCTTTGCCAAACTGTGGCGCTTCCCGGCAGAGTCCCTGGCTGCCACGGCCGCGGCACTGTTGGGGACGTTCCCCGTACAGCTGGCGGTGTTTGGAGGGTTCCCCTTACTGCTGCCCTTGGCCAACTTCCTCATGGTGGCCCCTGGCACCGCCCTGCTGTACTTGGCCTTTTTCGGCTCCTTTTTGACGCTGCTCCCCGCCACGGCGCCCTTGGCGGCACCCTTCCTGTGGGGCGCGGCTTGGGCGGCCCGGCTGCTCCTGTGGCTGGCGGAGGTGCTTTCCCAGTGGAAGGGCACGTTCCTGCCCCTTTCCAGCACCGTTTTGTTGGTTGTGGTGGTGGGCCTGCTGCTGTTGCTGATTGTGGCCAGCTTTTCCGGGAAAGATCGGCCTCTTCGGCGGGTGCTGGCGGGATGCATGTTGGTTTTGACAGTCTTTGGAGGCGTGTTCCAGCTGTGGCTGGACCGGGGGAAGGCCGTGTTTGCGGCGCCGGAGTCTGGGGAAGATTCCTGCGTGGTGCTGGTGATGGACGGCAAAGCGGCGGTACTCTCTTTGGGCGGGTACCGCACCAGCGCGGTCCAAGAGATCTTTCAGCGGCACAACGTGACCCAGGTGGAAACGGTGTGTATGCCGATGTCCACCTCCGATGCCCGGGAGGCCGCTGTCCAGGTGCTGGAAAATTACGGCGGGCAGCTGATCCTGCCCGAGGGCGCTTTGGTGGGCCGGGACCTGGAGGTGGCTTTGAACGGGGAGGAGCCGGCGTTCCTTTCCGGTGGCGAAAGCTTTGAAGCCCTGGAGGGCGTAACGGTGGAGATCCTTCCCCGGTGGGAGGGGCTGCGGTTGACGGTCCACGGGGTGGAAGTGGTGGTGGAATGGGAACAGGCACGCTCCCAGGATTGCCAGCTGCTCTTCACCAACCAAGGGGAGAGCCGGGTAAATTCCTCGTTGTCTGTTTGGCAGACCGATGCTATAATAGAGGAAAATGCCCCTTGGCCTTCCGGGCTGGTGGTGCCTGTAAAAGAAGGCTGCCTGGCGGTGGAAATCGCCCCCTCGGGGGAGATCGCCGCCCGGCGGGAAGGGTGAGAAAGGAGGGAACGCCGTGGCTGTGGTGGACGATGCCGGCCTGAAGAAGCAGATGGCAGCTGGGGAGCTTTCCGGCCTGTTTGTGGTGGCCGGTGAGGAGAAATACATGGTCAAGCGCCTGGCCCGGCAGCTGATCCAGCGGGCCGCCGGGGATGCCTTCCCCGAGTTCAACGACCAGTCCTTCACCAACGAATCCTCTTTGGACAGCATTGGCGACGCGGCCCAGGCGTTGCCCTTTTTTGCCCAGCGCAAGTGCGTTTCCGTGGCGGATTTCGACGTGGAATCCAAGTCAGCCCAGGAGCTGGAAAAGCTCTACGAGCTGTGGGAGCTTTCCCCGGAAAGCACCACTCTGGTGTTCTGGTACCCCACCCTGGATTTTGACGAGAAGCGCTCGTCCAAGTGGAAAAAGTTTTTAAAGCAGGCCCA
>CAJFMJ010000130.1 GCA_904391645.1 uncultured Neglectibacter sp. | reverse complement strand
CCGTCCTCGGTGTACGCCGGGCCGTCGGCCCGGGACTCGATGTGGGTGCGCTCCGTGATAGACTGGAGCATTCCTTCTTCCACTTGGCACACACCCCGGGATACATACCCATTCTCCGTAACAGTGTTCTTCAAATAGAAACCAACCATGGAGAAGTCCAGCTTTTCACCATCCTGGGCGTTCTTCAAGAAGTGATACATCTTCTCGAAAGCCTCCCGGCCGTAAAAATCGTCTGCATTGATCACGGCGTAAGGGGCGTCCCCCAAGATGCGGGCAGCGGTCAGGGTGGCGTGGCCGGTACCCCAAGGCTTCACACGGCCCTCCGGTACGGTGACGCCTTCCGGCACATCGGTGAGCTTTTGGAACACCCACTGGATCTCCATATATTGGGAAGCCTTCTGGAACACGGCCTCCTGGAAATCGGGGAGGAGTTCTTCCTTGATGATAAACACGGCCTTTTGAAAACCTGCCCGTCGGGCGTCAAACAGGGAAAAGTCGATGATCTTTTCCCCGCAGGCCCCCACCGGGTCGATCTGCTTCAATCCACCATAACGGCTGCCCATGCCGGCAGCCATAATGACCAATACGGGTTCGCTCACAACGATCCGCCCTTTCTGTGTTTCTAAAATGGTTGTTCTTGTTATTCTGCCCCTGTGTAATAGGGGGATTCCTCTTCATAGATAAAACGGTTGATGTGCTGGGACGCGGCCGTCAGGTCATATTCATACACCCACGCTCCAGAGTCCAGATAGGCCCCGTAAGCCTGCTCTTCCTCACCGGGAATGGACAGGGTTTCCAGCTTCAGCCCGCCCAAGAGGATCGGGGCCATCCCCAGCATATTCCCCACATCCAGGGATGTTTCGCACAGGCTGGAAACTTTGCGGATCAAACTGGGGTACTGGAAGATGTTTTTCTTTTTCAGCTGGTACAGCAGCGCGGAAAGTACTTTTTGCTGGCGAGAGGCCCGGACATCATCGCTATCTATGTACCGGATGCGGGCATAGGCCACAGCAGCATTGCCGGTCAAGTGGTAGGTGCCGGCCTGGTACTCCCCGTACACCAGCTGGACAGTGCCATCCGTGGAGGGGATATAGTCCCCATAGGCGACAGTGCCGGGAGTTTCCTGCTCCAGGTTCCACAAGTTCTCGTTGAGGGCGGCAGCCTCCTCTGCTGTCAAATCCATATCCACCCCGCCAAAGGCGTCCACAATATCCGCCATTTGGTAGAAGTCCACCGACACATAGTCCTGAATATCCAGGTTGAAGTTTTGGTTGATGGTGCGGATGGCCAGTTCCGGCCCGCCGTAGGCATAGGCGTGGGTGATCTTATCCCAGCCGTACCCATCGATATACACCTCGCTGTCCCGAAGGATGGAGGTGAGCTTTAAGGTGTGGTGGCGCTTGTCCACCGTGAGGATCATCACCACATCGGAGCGGCTGGTTTCCCCTTCCTCCCGGGCGTCCAGGCCGAAAAGGGCCACGTTGATGATCTTGGGGTCGGACTGCACCCCCGTTTGAATCCCCAACGCGTCAGGATCTGAGGTGATGGTGGTCATGGTCAGGCCGCTGAGCAAGGAACCAAACAGATACACCACGCCCGCCCCCAACAGCACAACAAGTGCCAAACAGGTGAGAGCGATCCTCTTCCCCCAGCTGGCCCGCTTCTTTTGGGGGCGCCCGCTGGAGATTTCACGGCTCTGCCTTCCGGAAGAACGCCGGCGGGAAGCAGCCCGTTCCTCCTCCATGGCCCGTTGGTCAGCCCGGCGCTTTGCCGGGGAGGAATAGCTGGAGATATCCTGGAAGGAATCCCCTTCCTGCCAGCCTCTGGGAGGCTCCTCGTAATAGTAATTGTCCTGCAAAGGCTCCCGGCGAGGACGGCTGGCACCCGTCCCGCGGCTGCCTGTCCCATGGCGGGCAGTGCTTTGACCCTGCCGCCGGCTGGAACCAGCACCGTTCCGGGCAGCCCCGTGGCGTGGCCCGGTTTGATATTCATTCTTTCCCATTCATTTCCTCCGCTACTGTTCCCTTAGTCCATGACCGAGGTACTGGTATCCGGCTCCTTGGATGTGTCGCCGTACTCTTCCCAATAGGGGGAGTCCTCTTCATAGATAAACGCGCTGATCCGCTGGGCAGCCCCTGTGGGATCATAGATCATGTGATAGGTACCGGAACTGTCTTGCTGGTCGAACAGATCCGTTTCATACTCGGCGTTAGGTACGCTGATGCTGCTCATGGTAAAATTGGTGAACAGGATGGGGGTCATGGCCAAAATATCGTCCAAATTCAAAGAAGTTTCGCAATAAGGCATCAGTTCCTGGGCCAGCTTGGCATAATCGGTGAGGCCCATGCCACCCACCTTGGCCACCAAGGCAGAAAACACATTCTGCTGACGCTCCACACGTGCATAGTCGCTGCCCACGTACCGGATACGGCCATAGGCCACTGCCTGGTTGCCGTTCAGGTGGTAGGTTCCGTCCTGATATTCGCCGTACACCAACTGGACGGTGCCGTCCAGGGAGGGGATGAAATCCTCATAGCCGATGTCGGAATAACTCTGCTCATCGTAAGTGCCGTTCTGCTGATCCAGCTCTTTCTGCTCTTCCACCTCTTGCTGAAGAGCCCACAGGTTATCGTTGAGGGCGCTCACCTCTTCCGCAGTCATGGTGATGTCCACCCCGCCAAAGGCGTCCACAATGGCGGCCATATTGGCAAAGTTGATGGTGACATAGTCCCGGATATCCAAACCGAAGTTTTGGTTCAAGGTACGGATGGCCAGTTCTGGGCCTCCATCCGCGTAAGCAGCGTTGATCTTATTGACATAGCTCACATAGCCGCTTGTGCCCTCTCCCTCAATGAGCAGCTCGCTGTCCCGAAGGATGGAGGTCATTTTAATCTTGCCATGGCGGTTGTCCACGGAAAGGATCATGATGACGTCCGAGCGGCCGGTAAACTCCGTATTACGGGCATCCACGCCAAACAGGGCAATATTTTTGATGCTGTTGTCCATAACGATATTTTCCGAGTCGATGCCCAGGGTGTCGTCATCCTTGGCAATGGACGTGGTGTTTAATCCAGAGAGCAAATTGGTGGACACATAGACCAATCCGCTGCCGCAAAGGATGAACACCAAGCAGAAAAAGATTGCAATGCCACGCAGCACCGCCCGGACCCGCCTTTTTCCTCTTCTCTTTTTGTACTCTTTCGAAGAAGAATAGCTGGAAACGTCTTCAAACCCCTGCGAGTTAGTATGTTTTTTGCGCGCCATAGGCGTGTCCCCCTAAATTTACATAATTTATCTGTTTATTATACCCCATCCAAGAGCACCCGTCAATGTCCCGATTTAGGCTTGCGGAATACAAATACCTTGCTAAACACATAGTTTGCAATGATGACAATCACGTTAGAGAGCAGTTTCATCACTTTGTCATTGATATGCAGGGTACCCACACCCACGCGCATACAACCTAAGTCCAGAACAAAGGACACAGCTCTGCACCCGAAGAAACGCACCATTTCCCAGAAGACAGGACCAAAGCCCTTTGCTTTGCTTTCAAACACCCATTTCCGGTTGGTTACATAGGCAAACAGAATGGACAAGATTTGGGCAATGGCAGTAGCCCACAGATACGGCACGTGGAACAAGTCGGCCAAGAGCCAGTAACTCCCCCAATTGACCAAAGTGGTCAAACCGCCAAAAAAGACATAGAGGATTAGTTCCTTATACTTCAAATAAAGTTCTTTTAATCGGTTCATAAGCTTTTCCTCTTTCAAAAAATGGCACCATATTTTGCAACATTAAAGTATAGCAGGCTTTGTCCAAAATGGCAAGAAAAAAGCTCCCGTTACGGGAGCCAAACAGATTTTAATTTTGGGTTCCTACGATATCCGGCACAAACCGCAATTTTGTGTGCCGGGTGACTTCCGGTACTTCTACCATGGCCTGCAAATTGGCGTAAGGGGAACGTCGGCTGAAAAATTCATACACCGAGCAACCTTTATCCACCAAAGAAACCATGATCCCTTCCCGATACTTGGGAGGCTTCACAGTGAGGGGGAACATATGGCAACGGATGGTATCCTCCTCAATAGGAGTGAGAGGGCAGTCTTTTTTCGCATTCTCCGCGGCTACTGCCGGATGACGGGTCCAATGCCACTTGTGGGCCGGGTCACCGTCCTGGGCATCGTACAGGAAATAGTCATGCAACAGTGCTCCCCGGACCAGCTCCTCCCAATGGAACGGGAGCCGGGTCATCCGGGCCAAGCGGTAACTGTAATAAGCCACTGCAATACTGTGCATCAAGCGGCTCGTGGAGCCGTGCTGGGAAAAATAGGCGATTTGTTCAAAACCAGATTGCTGTGCCAAGGTGTTATAAAACTGCTTAAATTCTTCCTCTTGCTGCAAACGTTCCAAGGAATTTTTTTGCATATTGCCACCTGCCAAAGTAAATTCACAAAAGATATTCTCCACCAACCGCGCCCCATTATAACACGAACACTTCTTTGGCACAAGAGGAAAAAAAGGGAATTTTACCGTTATGTTATTATGATTTTTACATATATGCACACAAAAAGGGCTTTTGGGAT
>CAJFMJ010000129.1 GCA_904391645.1 uncultured Neglectibacter sp. | reverse complement strand
AACCGGCCGGGACGCATCAAGGCGGGATCCAGGATGTCGGGGCGGTTGGTGGCGGCGATCATGATGACGCCCTCGTTGGCGCCGAAGCCGTCCATCTCCACCAGCAACTGGTTCAAGGTCTGCTCACGCTCGTCGTGACCGCCGCCCAGGCCAGCGCCTCTCTGGCGGCCAACGGCGTCGATCTCGTCGATGAAGATGATGCAGGGGTGGTTTTTCTTGGCTTTATCAAACAGGTCACGGACACGGGAAGCGCCCACGCCCACGAACATTTCCACAAAGTCGGAGCCGGAAATGGAGAAGAAGGGCACACCGGCCTCACCAGCCACGGCACGAGCCAACAGGGTTTTACCGGTACCGGGAGGGCCCACCAGCAGCACGCCCTTGGGGATCCGGGCGCCCAGGGAGTTGTACTTATTGGGGTTCTTGAGGAACTCCACGATCTCCCGCAGCTCCTCTTTTTCCTCATCAGCGCCTGCCACGTCGGCGAAAGTGGTCTTCCGCTTTTCGTCGCTCATCTGCTTGATCTTGGCCTTGCCGAAGTTCATCTGCTTGTCGCCGCCCATGCTGCTGCCAAGCCTTCGCATCATGATCACCCAGAAGATGATCAGCCCCACAAACAGGATCAACGTGGGCAGTAGGCTGATCACCCAGCTGGTTTCCACCGGCCGGATGATATCCTGCACCATCTTATTGTCGGGATGGTCCTCGTTATACTGGTCAATGTCCTCCTTAACGTCCATGTAGAACAAATCTACACTGGGGAGCACATAGCCAATGGTCTTTCCATCCTCCAGGGTGATGGCCATTTCGCCAGTGCCCAGGTTCAGCCGGTACTTGGTCACCTGCTGGGTCTGGAAGTAATCGATAATATCGGAGTACTTATAGGTTGCCTGCTGAGGCGTCCGGTTGTTGAAGAGGAAGATGATGATAAACAGCACCACCACCGGGATCCCGATATACAACAACAGGTTTCGGATCTTCTTTTGATTGCTGTCCAAGTATTTGTCCTCCTAAGTTTCAATAAAACTCTATCCGCTTTCTTCCCCTTTTATTCATACACAGAGGGTTTTAACACACCCACAAAGGGAAGATTGCGGTATCTTTCATCGTAATCCAGCCCATAGCCCACAATAAAGGCGTCGGGGATCTGGGCACCCACATAGGCGGGGAACACTTCCACTTCCCGCCGCTCGGGCTTGTCGAACAGGGTGCAGATGCGGATGCTCCTGGGCCCCCGGGATTGGAGCAGCTCCATCAGGTAGCTCAGGGTCTTTCCACTGTCCAAAATATCCTCCACAATGACGATGTCGTAGTCTTTCAATTCCAGGTCCAGGTCCTTGACGATCTTGACCACCCCGGAGGTCTTCACCCCGGAGCCGTAGCTGGAGGTAGCCATAAAGTCGATGCGTGCGGGGATGGTGATAGCCCGCATCAAATCGGCCATGAACACCACCGAGCCTTTCAGCACGCTAACCAGCAGCAGGTTTTTCCCCTGGTAGTCCCGGGAGATCTCGCTGCCCACGCGCTCCACGATCTCTGCGATCTGCTCTTCTGTAAACAACACTTCTTCAATATCTTGCCGCATTCCGCATTCAGTTTTCATATGCATTCGTCCCTTTCCCCCAGCAAACCTGGTTCCTCAAGCTCATTCCCTTTCGCGGATGTCCACCAGCAGCGCCCACTTGGTGCGCCCTGTCACCTGGAAGCCCTCCGCCGGCCCCACGCCTTCGCAAAAGACGAGCTGTCCTGCCGCTTCCAGCAAGACCACCCGCCCCCTTTGAAACACGGGGACCTTTTGTTCCTGAAACAACTGTTTCATGCTTTTTGAAAGCCGCCTCCCCGCGGGAGAAAACCGGTCCCCTTCCCGCCTGGAACGCGCCCTCAAATTTCCTGTAATTATATCATAGTCCAAAGCGTTTTTAAACAACAAATTGTGAATTTTTGGAGAGTTCTCCCCCCGGGAAAGGGGTTTTACCTGCAAAAATAAGGTCTTTCCGCAGGGCAGGTCTGTTTTTCCCAGGGCCACTTCCTGGGAAAAGCCCTCTACCTCCCCTGCCTCTCCCATTTTTTTCAAAGAAAACACCCCTTGGGAGCACTGGGCCAGGAAGCCTCCCGGCAAACCCGTTTCCCCACCTTGGGCCAGGCAGCAGCACAGGGCGTCCACGTGCTGCTTCTCCAGGGGAGGCACCCCTTGCTCCCGGCAAAACAGCCGCAGCGCCCTGGTTTGCACAGCCCGGTGGGAAGCCCCCAACAGTGCGGCATCCAAGCCCCAGGGGACACGGGCTTCCTTCAACAGGGAGGACGCCTGTTCTTCCAGAAAACTCTCGTCCTGGGACAGAGTCCCCACCATGCGGGAAACCGCCTCCAACACCTGGGGGTTCAGCTCTTCTAGCACAGGGAGCACCTGGTGCCGCAGCCGGTTGCGGGTATACTCCTGGGAGAGATTGGAGCTGTCAGTCACATAAGAGAGCCCTTCCCGGCGGCAGTAAGCCTCGATCTCCTCCCGGGGAACTTTCAGCAAGGGGCGCAAGACCTTCCCCCGGCTGTAGGGGATGCCCAAAAGCCCCGGCAAAGACGTCCCACGGCACAGGTGCAGCAGGATGGTTTCCAGATTGTCATTGGCATTGTGGGCCGTGAGGATGCGGTCCTCCTTGCCCGGGGCCAGACTTTCGAAAAACCGGTACCGGACATTCCGGCCGCACTCTTCCAGGCCCAGCCCCTCTTGGCAAGCCAAAGCGGCCACATCTTCTCGGAGCACCTCCAGCCGTAGGCCGTGCCCCTGGGCAAAGGCCCTGCAAGCCTCCTCGTCCCGCTGGGATTCCTCCCCCCGCAACTGATGGTTCACATGGGCCAGCACCAGCCGCTGGGGGTCCACTTTCCCCAGCAGCCAGTGGCACAGGGCGGTGGAATCCGCCCCGCCGGAAAACCCCACCACGATCAAGCCCTGTTGGGGCAGGCCGGAGAGGTCCCCCGCCGCCAAAAGCTCACTCATGGCGGATGACCTCTCGAGAGGTATAGCGCATATACTCGCCCTGCCAATGGACAGGGATGGACTTTGTTTCGCCGTGGCGGTTCTTGGCCACGATGATCTCCGCGGCGTTCTGGTCCATGTCCTCGGTGAGCTGGCCGCCCTCGCTGGTGGCATTGTAAGCTTCCCGGTGAAGGAAGATGACGATGTCGGCGTCCTGTTCGATAGAGCCGGAGTCACGCAGCTCGGACAAGCCGGGCCGGTGGTCTTTGGTGCGCTCTGTGGGACGGCGCAGCTGGGACAAGGCCATCAACGGCACGTTAAGCTCCTTGGCCATCACCTTCAGGTTCCGGGTGATCTCGGAGATCTCGTTGACTCGGTTGTCCGTGCGGCGGCTGCCGGTCATCAGCTGCAGGTAGTCCACGATCACCAGGTCCACGTGGTCCAGGCGGCGCAGCTTGCCCTGCATTTCCAGCACCGTCAAGCCGGGGCTGTCGTCGATGTACAGGTCCGCGCGGCGGAGGATGTCCCCTGCCTCGATCAGACGGGCCCACTCAGCCTCGGTCAGGTCCCCCGCCCGCAGCTTGGTGCCCTCTACCAGGGCCTCGCTGGCAAGCAGACGGGAAGCCAGCTGTTCCCGGCCCATTTCCAGGGAGAAAAAGGCCACCCGCCGCTTGGCGGTCACCGCCACGTGCCGGGCGATATTCAGCCCCAAGCTGGTTTTGCCCACACCGGGACGGGCTGCCAAGACGATCAAGTCCGAGCGGTTCAGGCCGGTGATGGTGCTGTCCAGCTCTTTGATGCCGGTGGGCAGGCCCTGGTACTTCTCCCGGTCCGCGGAATTGAGCTTATCCAGCCGGTCAAAGGTTTCCAGCAGGATCTCCCGAACCGGCTGCAGGCCTTTGTCGCTTTTCCCCTGGCGGATGTCGTAGATCCGCCGCTCGGCAGAGTCCAGCAGCATGGACACTTCCCGCTCCCCGGAGGTGGCGTCATCCAGGATGCCCCGGGCCGCCTGCATCAACGTGCGCAGGTCATATTTGTCCCGGACGATGTTGGCGTAGGTTTCCACATGGGAGATGGAGGGCACCAACTGAGCCAGCTGGGTGAGGTACACTTTCCCCGTGGCCTCGTCAAAATCCGGTTCCTCTTTCAGCCGCTCCAGCACGGTGACAAAATCCACCGGCTGGCCCAGGGCGAACATCTCCACCATGGCGCCGTAGATCATGCGGTTGTTCACCGCGTAAAAATACCTGGGCTGGGGCAGGATATCCACCACCGTCGCCAAACAGGACGGCTCCAACAGGATGGCCCCCAGCACCGACTGTTCCGCCTCCAGGCTGAAAGGCATACTCATCCCCGGCTGTGCCTGGCTGTCCAGATAGCCTTCTGTACCACCGCCGTACTCCATCGCCATCGCCTCCTCTCACGCAAAAAGGGGCGCCCCGCACCGCGAGGCCGTTCCCCTTACTTCTTTTCGCAAACCGCCACACTCATGGAAGCGGTGATACCGCCGTAGAACTTCACCTCGAAGGGGTAAGTCCCGAAGGCTTTGATATCCATGGACAGTGCGATTTTCCGCTTGTCCACCTCGATGCCGAACTGCTTTTTAATCTCCTCGGCAATCTCCTTGG
>CAJFMJ010000128.1 GCA_904391645.1 uncultured Neglectibacter sp. | reverse complement strand
CTTCATCCAAAGCCAGGTGCCCGAGCACGCCCAGCTGGCCTGGGTCCTCAACTGCTACACCCAGTTCGGGGAGCTCTCCCGCATGACCCAGTTCAAGGATAAATCCGCAAAGCACGCCGACAACATCAACGCCGGCCTGTTCACCTACCCTTGCCTCATGGCCGCCGACATCCTGTTGTACCAGGCGGATTACGTGCCCATCGGCGCCGACCAGAAGCAGCACCTGGAGCTGACCCGGAACATCGCCGAGCGGTTTAACGGCCTGTACAGCCCCACCTTTACCGTGCCGGATCCCATCATTCCCAAGCATGGTGCCCGGATTATGTCCCTCCAGGACCCCACCAAGAAGATGTCCAAGTCGGACGAGAACGTGAACAGCTTCATCACCGTCCTGGATGACCCGGATACCATTCTGCGGAAGTTCAAACGGGCTGTCACCGACAGCGAAGCCCATGTCCACTTTGACCCGGAGAACAAGCCCGGCGTCAGCAACCTGATGGCCATTTACTCCACCATCACTGGCAAGACCATGGAGGAAGTGGAGGCCGAGTTTGAAGGCAAGGGCTATGGCGACTTCAAACCCGCCGTGGCAGAGGCCGTCATCCAAGAGCTGCGTCCCATCCAGGAGCGGTTCAACCAGCTGATCAGCGACAAGGCGTACCTGGAGCAGTGCTACAAGGGCAACGCCCCCAAAGCCCAGCGCATCGCCCGCAAGACCTTGCAGAAGGTGATGAAAAAAGTGGGCTACCTGCCCCTGTAACCGGATAAACCCAAAAGGCCCGCAAGCGTTAGCTTGCGGGCCTTTTTTATTCCTACGGTCTTTTATTTGTCGATGTATTCCCGCACGTAAAAGTCGGCGCCGATCTTTTCGCACAGGTGTTTGCAGGCTTCGATCTCCTCCTTGGGCATGGTGCTGACCACAGTCATGCGCACATGGGGCACGTTGAACACCGCCCGGGAGGTGAATTTCAAAATGGCGGGCAGGGCATCCAAGCCAAACTGGCTGTGGCAGACCTGGTCGTAGCCCTCAGGGGTGGAGGCGTTCAGGCTGACGGAAACAGCGTCCACTTTGCCGTCCAACTCCAAAGCGGCGTCGCGGCCGGTGATGAGGTCGGCCAGGCCGTTTGTGTTGATGCGGATGAAGTGGGAACCATTTTCCTTGATCTTGCCGCACAGCCACATCATGTCGTCCCAGCGGCAAGCGGGTTCGCCATAGCCGCAGAACACCAGCTCATTGAAGCGGTTGAGATCCTGCTTTTGCAGCTCCTCCCAGATCTCCTCCTTGGTGGGTTCGCCGCCGTGGTACCACAGGTTGTCGGCGTAGAGGCTGCCGTCGCTGTTGTTCCGCAGGCAGAAATCGCAGCTGTTGCAGCACTGGTTGGTCATGTTGATGTAAAGGTTCTTTCCATATTCATAGGTGATGGCAGCGCCATACTTGTTTTGTTCCATGCTTTTTTCAGGTTCCTTTCAGAAAAGTTCGCTTGCCCCTCAGTCCAGGCTGAACAGCCGCCGGGTGTTTTCCGCGGTGGCATCCAGCACTTCCTGGGGGTCCATCCCTCGTAGCTCTCCAATCTTTTCCGCCACATGGGCGATCAGGGAGGAGTCATTCCGCTTCCCGCGATAGGGCACGGGAGCCATATAGGGGGCGTCCGTTTCCAACAAAAGCCGTTCCAGGGGGATCTTTTGAGCCACTTCCACCGCGTGGCGGGCGTTTTTAAAGGTGACCACGCCTCCCAAGCCAATGTACATCCCCAGGGAGAGGATCTCCCTGGCGGTTTCCCAGCTGCCGGAGAAGCAGTGCACCACCCCGGCGGGCTTGTATTTTTGTAAAAACTCCAAGGTGTCGGCATGGGCTTCCCGGTCGTGGATCACCACCGGAAGGGTCAGCTTTTTTGCCAGTTCCAGCTGGGTGGCAAAGACTTCTTTCTGCCGGTCCTTGGGGCATTCGTCAAGCCAGTGGTAGTCTAGGCCGATCTCTCCCACAGCCACTATCTTGGGGTCGTCCAGTAGCTTCTCCACCTGGATCAGCCAATCCTTCGGCAAGTCCCTGGCGCACTCGGGATGGATGCCCACCCCGCCGTACACGTAATCGTACCGGCGGGAAAGCTCCACCGTGCGTTGGCAGCTCTCCAAGTCCGAGCCCATGTTCACAATGCCCACAACGCCCCGCTCCTGGAGCACCCAGCCTAACAGTTGTTCCCGGTCCCCGTCAAACTGGGCGTCGTCGTAGTGGGCATGGGAGTCGAAAATATGGTTCCACCGCGGTGGGGCGGCGTGCAGTTCCCGTTGTTCCGTCATGGCCTTAGCAGAGCTTGGCGCCGGCAGGGATGGAGTCGTCCACCATCATCAGATGCAGGCACTCCTCGCCCTTTTCAGTGTGCACCGCGGAGAGCAGCATCCCGCAGCTCTCCAGGCCCATCATCTTCCGAGGGGGCAGGTTGACAATGGCCACCAGGGTCTTGCCGATAAGGTCTTCCGGCTCGTACCACTTGTGGATGCCGGAGAGGATCTGCCGGTCGGTACCGGTGCCGTCGTCCAGGGTGAAGCGCAGCAGTTTGGCGCTCTTCTTCACGGCCTCGCAAGCCTTCACCTTCACAGCCCGGAAATCGCACTTGCAGAAAGTGTCAAAGTCCACCTGCTCGGTGAGCTGGGGCTCCACTTCGATCTCCGGCTGGGGCTTTGCGGCCTCTTCCATAGCGGTGACTTTCTCCATCACCTCTTCCACATCCAGCCGGGCAAAGAGGATCTCCGGCTTGTCGGTGACCTTATTTCCGCTGGGATACAGGCCGGTCTTATCAAGATCGTCCCACTCCCGGGCCTGGGTGTTCAGCTGGGCGAAGATCTTCTCGGCGGTTTCAGGCATATAGGCCTTCAGCAGGCTGGCACCCAAAGTGACGCAGTCCACCAGGTTGTAGAGCACCTCGGCCAGTCGGGGCTTGGTGTCATCGGACTTTGCCAGCACCCAGGGCATGGTTTCGTCGATATATTTGTTGCACCGCTTGAACAGTGCAAAGATCTCGGTGATGGCATCGGCCACTTTCAGGTCGGCCATTTTGGCCTCCACCTTGCCGCGGCAGGCAGCTGCCACAGCCTTCAGGTCATCGTCCACAGCCTCGGTGACGCCGGTGCTTTCCACCACGCCGCCAAAGTACTTGTTGCTCATGGAGATGGTCCGGTTCACCAGGTTGCCCAGGGTGTTGGCCAGGTCGGAATTGGTCCGTTCGCACACCAGCTCCCAGGTCAGGTTGCCGTCGTTGTCAAAGGGCATCTCGTGCAGGAGGAAGTACCGCACGGCGTCCACGCCAAACATGGACACCAGGTCGTCGGCATAGATGATGTTGCCCTTGGATTTGCTCATCTTGCCGCCGTTCATCAGCAGCCAGGGATGGCCAAACACTTGCTTGGGCAGGGGCAGGTCTAAAGCCATCAGGAAGATGGGCCAGTAAATGGTGTGGAAGCGGATGATGTCCTTGCCGATCAGGTGCAGGTCAGCGGGCCAGAGCTTTGCAAACTGCTCCTCGCTGGGCTCTCCGCAGTGGTAGCCTATGCCGGTGATATAGTTGGTCAAAGCGTCCAGCCACACATACACCACGTGCTTGGGGTCGAATTCCACGGGGATACCCCATTTAAAGGAAGTACGGGATACGCACAGGTCCTGCAGGCCAGGCAGCAGGAAGTTGTTCATCATCTCGTTTTTCCGGGCCACGGGCTGGATGAATTCGGGATGCTCGTTGATATAGTCGATCAGCCGCTGGGCGTATTTGCTCATCTTGAAGAAGTAGGCTTCCTCCTTGGCGGGATGGACTTCCCGGCCGCAGTCGGGGCACTTGCCGTCGATGAGCTGGCTCTCGGTCCAGAAGCTCTCGCAGGGAGTGCAGTACAGGCCTTCGTAAGCGCCCTTGTAGATGTCCCCTTTGTCATACAGGTACTTGAAGATCTTCTGGACTTCCCGCTCGTGGTAGTCGTCGGTGGTGCGGATGAAGTGGTCGTAAGACACGTTCATCAGGTCAAACTGCCCCTTGATGATGGCGGCCACTTTGTCCACAAACTCCTTGGGGGTCAGGCCCTCGGCCTCGGCTTTCAGTTCGTTTTTCTGGCCGTGCTCGTCGGTGCCGGTCTGGAAAAACACATCGTAGCCTTCCATGCGCTTGAAGCGGGCAATGGCGTCCGCCAAAACGATCTCATACACGTTGCCGATGTGGGGCTTGCCGGACGTGTAAGCAATGGCTGTCGTCAGATAGTACTTCCCTTTGTTGCTCAATTTAAAAACCCTCCATTTGACGCCCAGAGTTTGAGCGCCTAGCATTCACAAAACACAAAATAGGATCGGACGCCTTCCAGGGCCACCCGGGGTGCAACCCCTGCGAGGCAGGAACCCAGCAAAAAGCTTCCCATCGGGCGGCGTGGCTGGAGATTTCCAAAAGCCAGCTGCTCGGATCGCTCGGGGTGCAACCCCTGCGAGGGGGAACCCAGCGAAAAGTTTTCTACCGGGCGCGTGGCTGGAGATTTCCAAAAGCCAGCTGCTCGGATCGCCCGGGGTGCAACCCCTGCGAGTCAGAACCCAGCGAAAGGCTTCCCATCGGGCGGCGTGGCTGGAGATTTCCAAAAGCCAGCTG
>CAJFMJ010000127.1 GCA_904391645.1 uncultured Neglectibacter sp. | reverse complement strand
CACACGGTCCAAATAGAGGATCTGATAGGCAGCACAGCGAAGGATCATCCACAAGTGGGGATCCAATTTCTTTTTCGGATCTTTCAAGCAGGCGCGAAGGAAGTGATCCAAAGGCAGCCGGCGTTCCAAGACACCGTAGAAAATGGCAGAAGCAAGCCCGGCGTCCCGGGAGTCCAACCCGGCACCCCGCAGCGCCTTATCGATGACAATATTGGAGTAGCCCTCGTTTTCTTCCATTTGCAGCAGTGCTTGCAATGCTGTGTGCCTAGCGGTGGTTTTCATAGCACTTCCTACCTGTTTCAAAAGTTTTAGCAGCCAAACCGGGAATCTTTAGTCAAAGGATGGCCCAAAAGATAGCTCTTCCCATCCATTCGTTTTCCGTTTTCCGTTTGGATCTCCGTCAGTTCCAAAGCATCTTCACCACAATAGACCAACAAGTTCCCGTCTTTGGCAAATGCCTTTCCCGCTTCTCCGCTGCCTTCTACTACACGGGAAGCGTGGATCTTCAGCTTTTTGCCGTCCAAATAGGAATACGCAGAAGGCCAGGGGTTCAGGCCACGGATCAAATTGTGGAGTTCCCGGGCCGGTTTGGACCAATCGATCACCGACAATTCCTTGGAAAGCATGGGGGCATGGGTGGCATCCTCTTCGTTTTGGGGAATCGGCGTCAGCGTACCCTGCTCCAGCTTCTCCAATGTTTCCAAAAGCAGATCAGCACCCAAGTCTTTCAGCCGGTCAAACAGCTGGCCGGCAGTTTCTTCTGCCCCAACCGGTGTTTCCGCCTTGAGAAGCATATCCCCGGTATCCAGCCCCTCTCCCATAAACATGGTGGTGACCCCGCCGGTTCCATCGCCGTTGATCACCGTCCACTGGATGGGTGCAGCTCCCCGGTATTTGGGCAGCAGCGACCCATGGACATTGATACATCCAAGCCTGGGCAAATCCAGAACCGCCTTGGGCAGGATCTTCCCATAGGCCACCACAACGATCACATCAGGTTGGAAGCTTTGGAGCTCTTGCTGGACCTCTTCCTTCCGCAAAGAAGTAGGCTGGAACACAGGAATCTCATGCTGCAAAGCAAGCTCCTTTACAGGAGGCGCCTGCAGCTTGTGGCCCCGGCCCTTGGGCTTGTCCGGCTGGGTGTAGACAGCGCACACCTCAAAGCCGGCGTCCAACAATTTCTGCAAAGAGGGCACGGCAAAATCCGGCGTGCCCATAAACACTACGCGCATGGGATCATTCCTCTTCTTCTGCAGTGCCGGATTCTAATTCTTCCGGGGTGAGCATCCGGCTGACATGGGCGGTGAACAAGACGCCATGGAGATGGTCAATCTCATGGCAGAAAGCCCGGGCACACAAGCCTTCGCCGGTTTTCTCAAACCAGTTGCCGTCCCGGTCCTGGGCTCGGACGGTAACCTTCATAGGCCGCTTGACCAAGCCGAATTCGCCGGGGTAAGAAAGGCAGCCTTCCGCGCCGTTCTGTTCGCCTTCGGTGGCAGTGATCACCGGATTAACCAGCTCAATGGGTCCATCGCCCACATCCACCACGCACACCGAACGCAGGATGCCCACTTGGGGAGCTGCCAATCCAGCGCCATTGGCATCGGCCAAGGTTTCCTTCATATCGTCCAACAGCTGATGCAGCTTCTTATCGAATTTTTCTACCGGGCGGCATTCCTTTTCCAAAACACTGTCGCCAAATTTCACGATCTTCCTAATTGCCATAGTTTTCAAGTCCTTTCACTATAAGATCCGATAAGGGTTGGGGTCCGCGTAGGCAGTGACCTGCTGGAATTCCCGCTGGGAGGCAAACTGTACCAGAAGACGGGACACCATTTCCCGCAGCCGGGAGGTGTTCCTACACTTGATCAAAAGCTTGTACCGATATTTGTTGCTCACCTTTGCCACGGCAGCCGGAGAGGGCTGCAATACCCGCAAAGGCAAGTCGCTGTATTCTTCCCGGGCCAGCTCTCCCAGGTTCCGCAAAAAAGCATTGGCCCCCTGTTTTACCAGGGGCTCTTTCTCCCCCACAAAGCCAATCACCAGAATATCTACAAAGGGCGGGTAGAGCATCGCCTGGCGGAAGAGAATCTCCTGGCGGTAAAAGCCAAAGTAATCCTGCTGGGCCGCCAAGTGAAGCACCGGGTTCTCTGGCGCGTAGGTCTGGATGATGGCTCGTCCTGGGTATTTTCCACGTCCGGCGCGGCCCACCACTTGGGTGAGCAGGTCAAAGGTTCGTTCATTGCTGCGGAAATCATCGCTGTACAGGGACTGATCCGCTGAAAGCACCCCCACCAGGGTGACGTTTTCAAAGTCGAGCCCTTTGGCCACCATTTGGGTGCCCACCATGACGTCGTACTCTCCTTTGGCGAATTGATCCAACTTTTTCTCCAAGGAATACTTGGCTGCCACAGAGTCGGTATCCACCCGCAAGATGCGGGCTTCCGGCAAAAGCGCTTGAAGCTGTTCTTCCGCCTTTTGGGTACCGGCTCCCCGGAAGGTTACGGTGTCGCTGCCGCAGGAGGGGCAATGGCGGGAGTAGGGCACAGAATAGCCGCAGTAGTGGCACATCAGCCGGCCGTTGGCGCTGTGGTAGGTCAGGGAAATGCTGCAGTGAGGGCAGCTGACCACTTCATGGCAGGTCTGGCAAGTGGCAAAGGTGTGATAACCCCGGCGATTGAGCAACAAAATGGACTGCCTGCCCCCTTGGAAATTTTCCTTCAAGGCGCGGGCCAGCGTCTTTCCAAAGGAGGCATCCCCAGAAGGGGCGTCCTGGTTCATGTCCACCAGTTCCACCTGGGGCAACACCGCCTGGCCAAAACGGTCACTGAGCTTGTGGAACCCAAACTTTTTCTCCTGGGCCATCCGTGTGGTTTCCACAGAGGGAGTGGCGGAAGAAAGCAGGCAAAACGCCCCTTGCTTCCAGCAGCGGTAACGCGCCACTTCCCGGGCATCGTACCGGGGGCTGGATTCGGATTGATAGGTGTGCTCTTGTTCCTCGTCGATGACCACAAGCCCCAAATTGTTCACCGGGGCAAACACCGCAGACCGGGTTCCCACCACAATGGAGGCCTCGCCGCGACGGACCCGTTTCCACTCATCCAGGCGCTCCCCCAGGGAAAGCCCGCTGTGGAACAGGGCAATGCCATCCCCAAACCACCGGCGGAACTGCCGGATCGTCTGAGAGGTCAAGGAGATTTCCGGCACCATGACAATGACGCCTTTCCCCTCGTCCCGGACCCTTTGGATCAATTTGAGGAACACGGAGGTCTTCCCGCTGCCGGTGATCCCATAGAGCAAGGCACTGCGGCACCCTTCCGGGTTGCGGTACTCCTCCGTCAGCTCCTCCAGCACTTGCTGCTGCGCAGGAGAAAGCACCAAATGATCGGGATCTTCCTCTTCGTCAGAAAAAAAATCTGGGCGGCGGTACACCTCGTATTCAAAGGCCTCCGCCGCCCCCTTCTCCACCAGGGCTTTCACCACTGAGGAGGACGCCCCGGTAAAATAGCACAGCTCCCGCTCGGAAGCTTCGCCGGCATCCATCAGCGTCTGGTAAACATCCCGCTGCCGAGGTGTCAGCTTCCCGGTAAATCCCGGGATCGGACGCACTATTTTCGACGTGGCATCTTGGACACGGCTGGTGGCTGTATTTACCTTTTGAACAATTCCCCGCTCCAACAAAACCGCAAGCTCCGGATGGGTGGGTTGCAAACCAATTTCCTGGGTGAGCTTCTCCCCAGGGACCGCCTTCTTGGAAGACCACAGCAGCAGGATTGTCCGCCACTGACTGTCGGTGTAATCCTCTCTGTCGAAGTTTTTGAAATCCGCGCTGAGAACATAAGCCTCTTGCAGACGCAGCTGATATCCCGTGGGAATCATCAACTTGACAGCCTCAAACAGAGTGCAGTAGTAACGATCCTTGATCCACAGGGCCAACTCCAACATATTTGGCGAAAGAGAGGGTTCCTGATCCAACAAGGACTCGATCTCTTTGGCTTTGTCGCTCCCCTCTTCCGTAAGGGAAAACACCACTCCAACACGACGGCGGTTTCCTGCCCCAAAAGGGACACTCACCCGCATACCCGGCTCCACCTTAGAACTCAGCTCTGTCGGGACGCGATAGGTGAAGAGCTTGTCAAAATGATATACCGTATTTTCTACGGCAATCTGAGCGAAGAGCTCCTCATTCATCCACTTCTTCCGCCACCGGATCCGGCTCGATCAGCAAGAATTTGCCCTGTGCAAAATCCTGCACAGCCATATCCACCGGCTTGTCTGTGAGGATAACGCCCTCGTCCTCTGCCTTCTGGGCAATTTGACGGGCACGCTTTGCCACGGCAATCACCAGGGAATAAGTGCTCTTATGAGGAACTGTAATAATGTTAGCGGACGGTCTCAGCATCTTCCAACACCCTTTCAATGGAATTTGTATTGCGGGAAAACTTCAGCTTTTCCGCTTTAATGATGGCCTGCAGGTCGCTTACCGCATCCTCCAGAGCATCGTTATAGACAATGTAATCGTAATCCTTCGCATGGGGAATTTCTTCCCGGGCCTTTTGTAGGCGCTTCTGAATGGTCTCCTCGTTCTCGGGTCCCCGTCCCCGCAGGCGCTTTTCCAGCACCTTCATGG
>CAJFMJ010000126.1 GCA_904391645.1 uncultured Neglectibacter sp. | reverse complement strand
TGCGGGCGGACGAAAAACGGCATCCGGGTGTATGGCGATGAGAGCCTGGCCCAGCTGGAAATGGTGCTGTGCTTAAAGGCAACAGGGATGCCCTTAAAGGACATCAAGCGGTATTTCGACCTGGTGGACCAGGGGGACAGCACCTTGGAAGAGCGTCTGGAGATCTTCACCCATCACCGGGACCGGGTATTGGAGGAGATCGAAGAGCTGAAGCACCATCTGGAGAAGATCCAGTGGAAGATCGAATATTTAAAGCAGGCGGAGAAGCAGTGCTGACTGCGCTGCCCCAGCCCAAGAAAAAAGAGGATGGCGTCAGCCATCCTCTTTTTGGCATATGGGTGTATGGTTACACGTTGAAACGGAACAGCACGATGTCCCCGTCCTGCATGACGTAGTCCTTGCCTTCGGAGCGGACCAGGCCCTTTTCCTTGGCCGCGGCCATGGTGCCGCATTCCATCAGCTCGTCAAAGCCGATGACCTCCGCCCGGATGAAGCCCCGCTCGAAGTCGGAGTGGATCTTGCCGGCGGCCTGGGGGGCCTTGGTGCCCTTCTGGATGGTCCAGGCCCGGACTTCCTGCTTGCCGGCAGTCAGGTAGGAGATCAGCCCCAACAGGGAGTAGCAGGCTTGGATCAGCCGGTCCAGGCCGGACTCTTCCAGCCCCATGTCGCTTAAAAACAGCACTTTCTCCTCCGGGTCCATGCCGGAGATCTCCGCCTCGATCTCGGCGCAGATGGGCAGCACCGCGGCGTGCTCCTCCTTGGCGAACTCCTGGACCACCTGGAAGTATTTGTTGTTTTCCACACCGCCCCGGAAATCGTCTTCGCTCATGTTGGCGGCAAAGATGATGGGCTTGTTGGTCAGCAGGGACACGGTGGAGAGGATCTCCGCCTCTTCTTCGGTACACTCCACGCTGCGGGCGGATTTCCCGGCTTCCAGGGCCTCATGGACCCGCTCTAAGAAGTCCAGCTCTGCCTGGTATTTTTTGTCAGCCTTGAGCATCTTCTTGGTCTTGTCAATGCGGCGGTCCAGCACCTCAATGTCCGAGAGGATCAGCTCCAGGTCGATGGTTTCGATGTCCCGCTTGGGGTCGATGCTGCCCTCCACGTGGATGATGTCGTCGTTTTCAAAGCAGCGCACCACGTGGACAATGGCGTCCACTTCCCGGATGTTGGACAGGAACTTGTTGCCCAGGCCCTCGCCCTTGGAGGCGCCCTTCACCAGGCCGGCGATGTCCACAAACTCAATGGTGGCCGGGGTGAATTTGTCCGGCTCGTACATTTCGGCCAGCTTGTCCAGACGCTTGTCCGGCACAGCCACCACGCCCACGTTGGGCTCGATGGTGCAGAAGGGGTAGTTGGCCGACTGGGCCCCTGCGTTGGTAATGGCGTTAAACAGTGTGCTCTTGCCCACGTTGGGCAGGCCCACGATACCTAATTTCATGGGATTTCCCTCGACTTTCCTTAATGTGTTCCTATTATACTCGTTTTCGAGGAATGCCGCAAGGCCTCTTGCAGAGTCTATTTCCGGCGGATGGGTGCCGTTGATCCCGGATTCCCGGAAACATAGGGTTATACCATCCGGATGGAGGAATGGAAGTATTGTTCCTGAAAGCGGACCTTTTCCCAGATTTCTTCCCGGGAGAACCGTTTTCCCACCGGAGCAACCACCCATTTTTCCTCCACGTCGTCTTCCCGGTGGATGATGGCGATCACTTCTCCTGTAAACTCCTTCACAGGCTGATAGACCCCCAGGAGATAGGCGTCCTGCTCTTCCCCGTCCGGAGCCTGGATGCCCCGGATATAGCCGTAATTGACGGGATAATGAAGGTCGGGATACTCCGGGTGATGGGATCCCAGTTCCCGGTCTACCGTCACGGTGACAATCTGACGTAGCACCTTGTCGTCGCAGGGGAAAAGCGGTTCTGGGGACACACTCCCCTTACAGATGGTATCCAAAGGTGTTGTCCAGCCAGGTCAGGGCCAGATCCATCCAGCGGGCGTTGTAGTCGTCCCGGGAGAAGGTTTCCTCGGTGCAGGCCGAGGTGCCGTGCATCCCGTGGGGGAAGAAGTGGGCTTCCACCGCTACGCCGGCGTTGTGCAGAGCCGTCATCATCTGGATGCTGTTCTCCACAGGCACCACCCCGTCCTCCATGGAGTGCCACAGGAAGGCCGGACAGGTGTCCTGGCTCACCCGCTTGTCCAGGGAGAAGTATTCGTAACCGGGGGTGCCGGGCTCGCAGCCGCTGACCAGCTTGATGGACAGCTGGTGGGCAAACTGGTCCGCAGTGATCACGGGATAGAGCAGGATCATGGCGTTGGGCCGGTTTTTGCCGCCCTGGTTGTCGTAGACCTTCAAAAGCTCCGGGTCGTTCCACATGGTGCCCAGGGAGGCTGCCACGTGGCCGCCGGCGGAAAAGCCGCACACGGCGATCTTGTCCGGGTCGATCCAGTACTCCTTGGCCTTTTCCCGGAGGATCCGCACGGTTTCGGAAAGTTCCATCAGCGGGCGGAAGCCCTTGGCCTTTTCCCCCACGGAGTAGTTGAGGATGAACACCTGGTAGCCCCGGGCCAAAAAGGGCATGGCCACCGGGTCGCTCTCCCGCTGGGAGCATAAAAAGTAGGCTCCGCCGGGGCAGATGATCACCGCGGGGAAGCTTTCCCGGCGGGTTTCCATTTCCCAAATGGGGGTGTGCAGGTAGCCGGTCACTTGGCCGTCGCTGCCGGGCACGGGCTGAAATTTCACGATTTCCATAAAAGGCACCCTTTCTTTCTTTCTTTCTTTTAAAATCCATTGTACTTATTATCACAGGCAGCGGTGCCCTTGTCAAGGCGCAGGGCGTTTCCCTTGCGTTTTTGGGGAAAATAAGGTAGTATGGAGGAAAGAAACAAGTATGGAAAGAGAGGGCTTTTCAATGGGACCTTATGAATATGTGGTGGAGAGCATCCAGGGGGAATACGCCTACCTGCGGCGCACGGATATTTACGACAACGGCGAGCCCATGATGATCGCCATGGCCCTGCTGCCCGAGGGCGTGGATGTGGGGACGCGGCTTCACTGGGAGAATCTGGTGTACACCATCCTTCCGTGAGGGAAATATCTTGATTTTTGTCCTGGAATCGCATACAATATCATTCGGACTTTCAAAGCTTGGGGGTAATGAATTATGGAATCACTGCGCGAATTGTACCGCATTGGCCGGGGGCCGTCCAGTTCCCACACCATGGGGCCCAGCCATGCCGCAACCCTGTTCCGGGAGAAATTCCCCCAGGCGGACCGGTTTGAGGCGGTGCTGTACGGGTCTTTGGCCAAAACGGGGAAAGGCCACCTGACGGACGTGGCCATCCAGGACGCCTTTGCACCGGCGGCCACCCACATTGTCTTTGACACCCAGACGCCGGAGGACACCCTGCCCCATCCCAACACCATGGAGCTTTCCGCCTTTTCCGGGGAGAGCCTGTTGGGCAAGTGGCGGGTGTTCAGCGTGGGTGGCGGCAAGATCGAGATTGAGGGACAACCCTCCGTGGCCCCCCAGGACGTGTATCCCCTTTCCACCTTCCAGGAGATCAAGGAGTACTGCCAGCGGGAAAACAAGTTTTTGTGGCAGTACGTGGAGGAAAACGAAGGCGTGGAGATCTGGGACTACCTGCGGGACGTGTGGAAGCAGATGAAGGCTACTGTCTACGCGGGCCTGAACACCGAAGGGGTGCTCCATGGGGGCCTGGGGGTGCAGCGCAAGGCCAAGTACCTGGTGCGCCAGCGCCACATCGATGAAAGCCCCGAAACCCGGGAGAACCGCAAGGTGTGCGCCTATGCCTTTGCCGTCAGCGAGGAGAACGCGGGAGGCGGCGTGGTGGTGACAGCCCCCACCTGCGGGGCGTCGGGAGTGCTGCCGGCAGTGCTGTTGTTCAAGCAGGAGCAGCAGGGGTTCTCTGACACGGACGTGCTCCACGCTTTGGCGGCGGCCGGGGTGATTGGGAACATCATCAAGACAAACGCTTCCATCTCCGGGGCGGAGTGCGGCTGCCAGGCAGAGGTGGGCAGTGCCTGCTCCATGGCGGCGGCAGGCCTGGCGGAGCTGTACCATATGGACCTGGACCAGATCGAATACGCCGCAGAGGTGGCCATGGAGCACCACCTGGGGCTGACCTGTGATCCCATTGGCGGCCTGGTGCAGATCCCCTGCATTGAGCGCAACGCCGTGGCGGCCATGCGGGCCATCAATGCCCTGAGCCTGGCCAACTTCCTCACCTACACTCGGAAGATCTCCTTTGACATGGTGGTGAAGACCATGTATGAAACGGGCCGGGACTTGTTCTCCAAGTACCGGGAAACCAGCGAAGGCGGCCTTGCCAAGATGTACACGGAATAAACCGTTGACGAGGCGTGCTTTTTTCGGTATAATAAGAAGACGATCCAGTGTTTCCCATTGGGAAACACTTATCGAGGTGTTGCGCAGTTGGTAGCGCGCGTGGTTTGGGACCACGAGGCCGCAGGTTCGAGTCCTGTCACCTCGACCAGGCTGAGCCTGGACGCACGTCGCGTTCAGGGCGCGGCCTTTTCTTTTGCCCTGCGGCTCGCGTTGGCAGCGGTATCTATTTTGTGACTCCAACCCATGGGTTGCACCCCGGGCAATTCGAGAACTTCACTTTTGTGGGGTTCGCGAATTTTTATGCCCGCGTTCCTGGGGGGATCCATTTTTACCCGAAATCAAAGAGGCATCCTGGGCTGGACAGCAGCTTTGGTTCTTTTATTGAAAGGGGGAGAGTACCTT
>CAJFMJ010000125.1 GCA_904391645.1 uncultured Neglectibacter sp. | reverse complement strand
TACGGTTTGTAGTATTTGGCGTAAAGCCTGGCCAGTGTCCGGGGTGTTTGGGGTTTGCGGTAGCCGTGCTCCCGGGTGGTGATCACCACCACTTTGGGATACCCTTCCTCCAGCGGCCGGGCATAGGGGATGGAAACCGACACGCCCCCGTCTACACAGGGCGCACCTTCCACGTCCACCGTGGGTGCCAGGAGCGGCATACTGGCGCTGGCCCGGATGGCCCCATAGATGTCCCCACAGGTGTGTTTTTCCGCATAAATCGGCTGGCCCGTGCGGCAGTCGGTGCAGACCGCGGTGAATTCCGTGGGGGATTGGGCGAAGGTTTCCCAGTCCAAGGGGATAAGTTTGTCGGAAATCTCCCCAAACAGAAAGTCGAAATTAAAAATACTCTTTTTAAAAATCAAATTCCCAAGGCCCAAGTACCGCTTGTCGTTGACATAATCCAGGTTCACCTGGGCAGTGCGGCCGACCTGCCGGGAAACGTAGTTCACGCCGGTCAGCGCACCGGCGGAAACGCCAAACACGCCGTCGGACCAAAGCCCATGTTCCATCATCACATCCACCGCACCGGCGGAGAACATACACCGCAGGGAACCGCCCTCTAAAGCCAACGCCCATTTTTCCATGTTTGAACCCCCTTATACCCACTTGCATTGGAACCTATTGTACACCAATTCCCTGTAAGATTCAATGACCCCGCTTGATTTCCTTTTGGCGTGCCGGTATAATAGGCTCTGCAAAACTGATTCAAGGAGCATACCCAATGAGGATTCGAAGAAAGACTTGGGCCAGGCCGGAGCTTTCCGCCTGTCCGTATTTTATTGCCCAACCGGAGCAGCAGAAAGGCCGCTGGGAAGAGGTGTATGGCCAGCAACGCCCTCTGCACCTGGATCTGGGGTGCGGCAAATGTGTGTTTTTGGCAGAGGCAGCCCACACCCATCGGGACGTGAATTTTATCGGGATCGATATCAGCCTGGATATTTTGGGGGTGGCCCGGCGGAACATCGCGGAAATTTTCGGGGAAGAGCAGCCGGACAATGTGGCGTTGTGCGCCTATAATATCGAGCGCCTGCCCCAGTTGTTTTCTCCCGAAGAGAAGGTCCAGCGGATCTACATCAATTTCTGCAACCCGTGGCCCACTGCCCGGCACCACAAGCGCCGCCTCACCCACACCCGGCAGCTGTTGCAGTATAAGCCTTTGCTGGCGCCTGGCGGGGAGATCTGGTTTAAAACCGACAACGATGACCTGTACCTTGCAACCAAGCGGTATTTGACAGAAGCGGGGTTTGAGATTTTCTTTGACACCAAGGACCTTCACGCACAAAACGACCCGGAGAACATCCTCACAGAGCATGAAGTGCTGTTCACCGCCCAGGGGATCCCCACAAAGGCCTTGCGTGCCAGGCTCCCGTTGGAGCAAGCGCAACCTGCGGCAGATTCTCCAGAGGCTTGACCTAACCCGTGTTTCCCGTCCTGCCTTTTGCAGAGGGAGAAAGATAGGAAGTTTTTGCGCTATTTTTAACAGAACCATAGGGGGATGTTCTCCCTTTTTGTTGACATTTTGTCTGCCCGGTGGTATCCTTATCTCGATAAAGTTCTAAAAAGGGCGGATCAAGAAAGCGTCCTGTTTTCGCCCCAAGTGCGCTTTGTGAAGGTTTCCAAGCGCGTTTGGGGCGGTGTTATCTCATCTTTTTGGAGGGTTGTAAAATGGCGCAAATTCAATGCAATTTCTTCTCCTATGCCTTGGGGCACGGGGTGGACATCTCGGTCACGTTGCCTTCGTTTACCTCTTGCAACATGGACAAGGAGCACAGCCATCAGCTGCCTGGCAAGTTCCCGGTGCTGTATTTGCTCCACGGCCACGGCAACGATTACATGGTGTGGCACCGTTATACCAGCATTGACCGTTATGCCGAGGAAAAGCGCATTGCGGTAGTCACCTTCACTGTGGGGAATATCCCCTATGTCAACGGTGACCTGGGCATGAACTACTACGATTTCCTGGAAAAAGAGCTGCCCGACTTTGTGGAGAACTATTTCCCCATTTCCAATAAGCCGGAAGAGCGTTATATTGCCGGCCTGTCCATGGGCGGCTACGGGTCTTTGATCCACGGCCTGCAGAACCCGGAGCGTTACAGCGCTATCGGTGCCTTCTCGCCGGCAGTCTTCACCAAGGAAGATCTTGCCAACCGTCCCCGCGGCGGAATGCCCACTTCCGTTATGCCCGATACATACACGGTGGCCGAAGAGGCTGTGAACAGCGGGAAAAAGCTGCCCGACCTGTTCCTGTGCGTGGGGGATAAGGACTTCCTCTACGAGAAGGTGGAGAACTACCAAGCATATCTCAAGTCCATTTGGAAAGGTTCCCGCCTGCGGTACGATATGCTCCCCGGCTATGAGCACGAGTTTGCCATTTGGGACATCGAAGTCCAGGAGTTCCTGGATTGGATCGACCGGAAAGACGTATACAAGGCCATGGGCCCCAACAAAGTGTAAATTAGAAAGGATGGATTCCAGATGAAAATTTCTGAGATTATTGCAAAAGTGGAGGCCTACCATGGCCCCTTGGCGGAAGGCCGCCGTACCTGCGACATTGTCCAGTATGGCGATCCGGATAAGGAGTGCACCGGTGTTGTGACCACCTGCTGCCCCACGGCAGAGGTCATCAAAAAGGCTGCGGAGATGGGCTACAACTTTGTGCTGGGCCACGAGCCTCTGTTCTACGACGGTTGGGACGAAACCGACTGGCAGCAGGACAACCAGACCTATCTGGCCAAAAAGAAGCTGCTGGATGAAACCGGCATTGTGGTCTACCGGGACCACGACCATATGCATGGCCACAAGCCCGACGGCATCTTCACCGGCCTTTCCAAGAAGCTGGGCTGGGAGCAGTACCTTGTCACCGACGGCTATATGCCCGGCTGTGTGTATGAATTGCCGCCCACCACTGTGGGAGCGGTGGCCGAGCACCTGGCTAAAACATTGGGGATCGACGGAATGCGCATTGTGGGCGACCCGGACATGGAAGTGACCCGCGCCGGCGTGGTGTTCCACTTCTTGGGAAGCGACTTGGACCGGATGAGCCTCAACTTCATTGAAAAGAACGACCTGCAGGTGATCATTCCCGGCGAAACGGTGGATTGGACAGTGGTGGAGTATGTCCAGGATTCCCTCACCCTGGGCAAAAAGCGGGCCCTGCTCAACCCCGGCCACTTCAACTGGGAGGAGCCCGGTATGGAATATATGGCCCAGTGGCTGCCCCAGGTGATCGACAACGCAGTGCCGGTGACCTTTGTCCAGTCTGGGAACCAGTTTACTTGGTTGGACTATAAAAACAAAAAGTAAAACCGCTTTTAACGCCCGGTTTCCCAGGAGGGAGGCCGGGTTTTGCGCTTTAGGCGCCTCTTTCGGACGGAAAAATCCCTCCTTAAAGCAGAAAACGGAAAATCCCCTGGAAAAGTGATACAATAGCCACAAGAATTGCCAACGCAGGCGGCTTGGGAGGACCCTGCCAGACCGGCGGCCCTAAAGCAGCCTGTGTGACCTGCCTACCGCAGGTGTGGTTACAACATTCGCAAACTTTTCCCACTGGGAAAACTGGAAAGAGAGGTTGATTCCAATGAAACGGAGCGTGAAGCGGCTGTGCTGCGCCATGCTGGCTGCGTGGCTGGTGGCGTTGACTCCGCTGGCTGTTTCCGCGGAAACAGTGGAGGAGATCCAGGCACAGCAGCAACAGTTGGAAGAGGAAAACCAAGAGCTCAACGCCAAGCTTGAGAGCTTGCGGGAAGACGAAGCCCAAAAGCAGGCTTACCGGGAAACCCTGCAAGAGCAGATCGACTTGGTACAGCAGCAGATCCTCACCACCCGGGAAAATATCCAGCAGCTCAATGAGAGCATCCAAGAGCTTACTTTAAAGCTGGAAGCCTCACAACGAGAGGTGCAGGAAACCATCGACGCCTTCAAAGAGCGGTTGGTGGCGCTGTACACGGCGGGAAGCGTCAGCACCCTGGAGATCCTTTTGGATGCCGGCAGCCTTGCGGAGTTCACCACCCGGATGACCATGCTGGATGCCATGACCGCCCATGACCAGGAGCTGGTGGACAAGCTGGAGGCCTATATGGCCTCTACCCAAGCGGACCGGGAGCAGTGCCAAGCTGAAAAGGAAGAGGTAGCTGCCCTGCAGGTGACTTTGGAGGACAAGCAGAAAGAGCTGGATTCCCTTTATGAGGAAAACGAAGCTGTCTTAGAGGAAATCCAGGGGCAGCAGTATGCTACGGAGAACCTTCTGTTGGCCAATGAAGAAGAACTTGCCGAAGGGGAGGCACGCATCCAGGCTGCCATTGCAGCCCAGAAAAAGGCGGAAGAAGAGGCCAAGCAGCAAGCCCTCCTGCAACAGCAGCAACAACAGCAGCAATCTGATGAGGATCCCCAGGGGAGCCCCGTGGTCAATCCGCCCTCCAATGGCAGCGGCGGTGGATTTGATCCCATTTGGCCCATGCCGGGTGAATACTACGTTTCCTGCCCCTACAATGGATACCCCGGCCACAAGGGGATGGATATCGCAGGGGATTGGGGTGACCCCATTGTTGCCGTGGCGGACGGCCAGGTGATCGAGGCCAACGACTACGATAGCTGGGGTTACTCTTGGGGCTATTATGTGCTCATCTACCACAACGGCACCTATAGTACCCGGTATGCCCACCTCAGCTCGGTGGCGGTGTCCACAGGGCAGTATGTCACCGCAGGGACCATAATCGGATATGAAGGGGAAACAGGCAACGCCTATGGCCCTCACTTGCACTTTGAGGTGTATGAAAACGGCAGCCGGGTGGACCCTGCACTGTTCCTATAAAAAGATTTGCAAAAAAACGCCAGCCCATCTTACCTGGGCTGGCGTTTTTC
>CAJFMJ010000124.1 GCA_904391645.1 uncultured Neglectibacter sp. | reverse complement strand
ATCTCCACCCGCTGGCACTGAAAATAAGCTGCCAAACAGTCAATGCAGAGAAATTCTTCCGCGTTCCGGTTGACCAGCTTGCGGAATATGGCGATGTCATCCCCTCCCAAAGGGGCACCGCACTGCTTACAGGTCTGATAGTTGGCCATCACTTACGGACCAGCTTTGCCCGCAGTACACGGCAGCCATGGGGCTCCAAGATATCCGCATAGCGCTCAAAGAACTGGCCCTCGTTCTCATGGGTCCAGCAGTTGTAGACCTCCAGGCCCACCCCTGCGGATGCGGGAAGACCCATATCCCAGAACTGCAGGGACATTTCGCTCTTCACGTCGCTGAAGTTAAACATACCAATGGCCAGGGAACCGTCCGCCATGGGCTTGACCAGGGACAGCACGTTCTCCGGGTTGTTCCACTGAGGTACACAGTAGGGCCCGCGGCACTCGATATCCTGATTGATGGCAATGATATCGGGATTGGTCAAGGTCTCCTTGGTGTAGTCGCTCATGGAGCGAATATCGCAGCCGATCATCAAGGGAGAATTCATCATGGCCCACAGAGAGAAGTGAGTCCGATACTCCTCATCGGTGCAACCGCCGATCTGGCCGATATACTCGTTGTTGCTGCCGCCGTGCATACCCACCACCAACATGTCGATGTCGTTGTGGCAGAAAGGTCCGGAGTAGGGCATTTTTTCAATCTGAGACAGGGCCAGCCGCTTGATGGACTCCCAGCTGTCCTTGATGTCCTCTGTGGAGCGGAACAGCTGTGCGCCAGAACCCTGGATCCACTGGTGCACGTCCTCACGGCCCCAGTTGCATGCAGAGAACAGAATATCCCTGCCACAGTTGCGCAATGCCAAATTCATGCGCTTGTAGAGGATTTCACCCTCCACATGGATGGGCTTATAGCAATTATCATACTTCAGATAGTCCACACCCCAGGAGGCAAAGGTCTCTGCATCCTGGAACTCATGCTCAAAACTGCCAGGATAACCTGCGCAGGTATGAGTGCCGCAGCAGGAGTACATGCCAAATTTCAAGCCTTTGCTGTGAACATAATCCGCCACAGATTTCATACCCTTGGGGAATTTCTCCGGATCAGGCACCAAATTGCCCTTTTCATCCCGCTGCTTCAAGCTCCAGCAGTCGTCGATGACAACATATTCGTAGCCGGCATCTTTCAAACCGCTATTCACCATCACATCGGCGGTTTCACGGATCAGCTGGTCGTTGATGTTCCAAGTAAAGGTGTTCCAAGAGTTCCATCCCATAGGTGGGGTGAGCCCCAAAAACTTTTCCTGCATTACGATTCCTCCTGTCAGTTGGTTTATCTTCATTCTATCTCAGACACCGGCGGAAAGTCAACGGATAAATAAAAATCCCTCCCCAAAAAGGGGAGGGATTTTTGATCCGGTGGGAAAAGCTTACTTCAGCTCAACCTCAGCGCCAGCCTCGGTCAGCTTAGCCTTGATGGACTCGGCGTCGTCCTTGGAAGCGCCTTCCTTAACGGTCTTGGGAGCCTCGTCAACCAGAGCCTTGGCTTCCTTCAGGCCCAGGCCGGTGATCTCCTTGACAACCTTGATGACGTTGATCTTGTTAGCGCCAGCGGACTTCAGAACCACGTCGAACTCGGTCTTCTCTTCAGCAGCGGGAGCAGCAGCAGCGGGAGCAGCAGCCACAGCAACAGCGGGAGCAGCAGCGGAAACGCCGAACTCCTCTTCCAGAGCCTTAACCAGCTCGGAGAGCTCCAGGACGGTGAGGGACTTGACTTCTTCAATCAGGTTGGTGACTTTCTCAGACATGATGAAATACCTCCATGTGTAAAGTTAAATTCAAAGTTATAAAGTGATGTGACGTCAGGCAGCTGCCTGACGGGAAACCGCTTGTTGCGGGATCAGCACCCTTAGGCGCTCTGCTTTTCGGCAATGGCGTTGAGGGCGATGACCAGGCCACGCAGTGTGCCGGTGAGCACATTGGCGAAGCCCTGGATGGGGCCGTTCAAGCCGCCAAGCACCTGGGCCACCAAGACCTCCTTGGGGGGCAGCTTGGCCAACTCGTCGATGCTCTTGGCATCCACGGAAGCACCGTCAATAAAGCCGGCCTTCACAGTGAAGTTCTCGTTGTCTTTGGCATACTCGGACAGGATCTTGGGAGCGTCCACGTAGCCGTTCTCGCTGTAAGCGATAGCGGTAGCACCGTGAAGATGCTCTTCCAGGCCCTCGATACCAGCCTCGGCAAAGGCCAGGTTCAGCAGGGTGTTCTTAACCACCTTGTACTCGCAGCCAGCCTCACGCAGCTGCTTACGAAGCTTGGTGTCCTTTTCCACCGTGATGCCTTCATAGTTCACCAGGACACCCACATTGGCCTTTTTAAAGTTTTCAGCCAGCTGGGCAACCTGCTGTTTCTTTTGTTCCAAAATCTTCTCGCTGGGCAATTCATTTCACCTCCGGATCGTGAAAGTAAAATCAAAAACGCCTTCCCGGGTTCCCTCGGAAAGGCGTTGCAAGCAATTCATGAAACCATGGCGCAAAACCGCGCACAAGCCAGACTGACGTCCCACTTGTTTTCCTTGCTTGTCTTTCCTCGGCAGGCCGGACAAAACCGTTTATAAACCTGCTGTCTTTGGATGGACAGCTTGTATATTATAGCAATCGTTCCGGGCTTTGTCAAGCCCTACCTATCAAGAAATCAAACGTAACGGGCGGGATTGATCTTCACGCCGGGGCCCATGGTGGCGCTGACCACGCAAGAGCGCACATACTGGCCCTTGGCAGCGGCAGGCTTCGCCTTCAGGATGGCGTCCATCAGGGTGTCGAAGTTCTCCTGGAGCTTCTGGGCACCAAAGGACACTTTGCCGATGGGGCAGTGGATGATGTTGGTCTTGTCCAGGCGGTACTCGATCTTACCGGCCTTGGCGTCGGCAACAGCCTTGCCAATGTCGGGGGTAACAGTGCCAGCCTTGGGGTTGGGCATCAAGCCACGGGGACCAAGCAGACGGCCCAGACGGCCAACCTGACCCATCATATCGGGGGTGGTGATCAGCACGTCGAACTCCATCCAGTTTTCAGACTGGATCTTCTGGACCATTTCCTCGCCGCCCACGTAATCGGCGCCGGCAGCCTTGGCATCCTCTTCCTTGTCGGGCTTGCAGATAGCCAGCACACGCACGTTCTTGCCAGTGCCGTTGGGCAGAACGATGGCGCCACGGACCTGCTGGTCGGCGTGACGGCCGTCAACGCCCAACTTCACGTGCAGCTCCACAGTTTCATCGAATTTCGCAGTACCAGTTTTGACGCAAACTTCCAAAGCCTCGGCAGCGTCGTACAGCTTGCTGCGGTCGATGAGCTTTGCGCCTTCCACATATTTTTTACCGTGTTTCATTGTTTCTTTCCTCCAGTGGTAAATATCGGATTACAAAGATTTCCTCCCACTCGGGAATTAATCTACTACTTCGATACCCATGCTGCGGGCAGTGCCAGCGATCATGCTCATGGCGCTCTCCACAGAAGAGGCGTTCAGGTCGGGCATCTTCTGCTCGGCGATCTTCTGCACCTGCTCGCGGGTGATCTTGGCGACCTTCTTCTTGTTGGGCTCACCGGAAGCCGTGTCGATCCCACAGGCTTTCTTGATCAGCACTGCGGCCGGAGGGGTCTTGGTGATAAAGGTGAAAGAACGGTCGGCATAGACTGTGATGACGACAGGGATGATCAGACCCACATCGTTCTTTGTGCGTTCGTTAAATTCCTTGGTAAAAGCCATGATGTTGACACCATGCTGGCCAAGCGCGGGGCCGACAGGCGGCGCCGGGGTTGCTTTGCCGGCAGGGATCTGGAGCTTGATAAAGCCCGTAACCTTCTGAGCCATTTTTTTGCACCTCCAAAATTCGTGGTGGCTAGCGGCACAGCCGTATAAAAGATTTCAGCTGTACCTCCCACAGGGGCATTGCCCCTCACAATCAAAGCGGGGATTTCCCGCTTGCTGCCTAAAAACATACCGCTGTTTGGGGCGCGGCGCCCCGCCTGTTTTAGTCCACAGGCTCGGCCTGGTCCAGTTCCAATTCCACGGGGGTTTCCCGCCCAAACATGGAAACGGTGACACGCACGCGGTTTTTCTCCACGTCCATCTCTTCCACCGTGCCGATGAAGCCCTCCAAAGGCCCATCCACGATGTTGACAGAGTCGCCCACTTTGTAACTGACTTCGACCTCTTTTTTCTCAATGCCCAGCCGGGCCACCTCGTCCTCCGTAAGCGGGATTGGCTTGGAGGAAGGGCCCACAAAGCCTGTGCAGCCGCGGATGTTCCGCACCGCATACCAAGACTCGTCCGTCATCACCATTTTGACAATGACGTAACCGGGGAAGATCTTCCGTTCCACTTCCTTGCGCTTGCCCGAATCGGTGATCTCTGTCACCTTTTCGGTGGGCACCCGGATCTCTTGGATCAGATCCTGCAGTTGGCGGTTCTCCACCGTCTTTTCCAGGTTGGAAGCCACTTTGTTCTCATACCCGGAATAGGTGTGCACCACATACCATTTTGCTTCTTCTGCCATCTGCTAACCTCCGCTCTCCTGAATCCTCTAAAACAAAGGGGATGTTATCCGGCCACGTCCATTACAAGACCCAAAAGGTTCATGAACACAGTGTCCAGCAGGAAAACGAACAGGGCCACCACAATGATGGTCACCAGCACAACGCCGGTGTTTTTAAAGGTGGCTTTGGGGGTTGGCCAAACGATCTTCTTGACTTCGCCCTTGCAGTCGCGGAAGAACTTTGCCGCGCGCTTGAAGAAACGGACAAAACCGTTTTCCGTCTTCTTGACGTTTTCAGCCATACCTTCCGCTCCTTACTTGGTTTCCCTGTGCAGGGTGTGCTTCCGGCAGAACCTGCAATACTTGTTCATTTCCAGCCTGTCGGGGTCGTTCTTCTTGTTCTTCT
>CAJFMJ010000123.1 GCA_904391645.1 uncultured Neglectibacter sp. | reverse complement strand
AGCTTTTTCGAGGCGTTTCCCACCTCCTGGGAAAGTTCTTTCAGCGTTTGAAGGAACCCTTGCAGCCCTTCCCGCCGGAGGATCACCCGCAGTTTCTGGCCAAGACTCGGCTTGGAAGGTTCCCCTTCTTTAGAAGCAGTTTCCTCGTGAGTAGGAGCTTCCTGTTCCTCCTGGTCTTCTCCAGGAAGCAAGGGGAAGCGGAAAAAGAGATAGCGCACAGAAAGAGTGAACTCCTCCCGGAAGGTTACCTCCAGGCGCACCGGCGCCAGCAGAAGCACCGCTACCACTACAAGCACCCCGCCCAGTATCAGCAGTGGGATCATGTTCTCACCGCCTTTCTACAAGGTGAGCTGTCCATCCTGGTTGGGAGGCTCTTCCTCGTCCCGCTGGGGAGGCGCCGGAAGGTCTTGGATGGAAGCAAGTTGAAAGCAACGCAAAAACGTTTCTGTGGTCCCATAAAGCAAGGGCCGCCCCGGCAGTTCCAACCGGCCCCGTTCTTCCAGCAAGTCTTTTTGCATCAGGCTGCTGATGACGCCAGAGCAGTCCACGCCCCGGACCTGCTCTACAAACGCCTTGGTGACAGGCTGGTTATAAGCCACTACCGCCAGCACTTCCATGGCCGCCTGGGACAAGGGTGTATTGCGTTTTAAATCCAGAACATCCCGCACTGGTTGCACATAGGCCGGGTTAGTGCAAAACTGGGCGCTTTCCCCTAGCCGCAATAAGTGCACACCGCTGTGGGGGGTGTTGTATTTTTCCTGTAGGGCCGAAACAGCGTTTTCGATCACTGGGGTACGCACCCCCAACACTTGTGCAATCCTCTCTAAGGACACCGGTTCGCCGCCAGCAAAGAGGATCGCCTCTGTTTTACCCATGAGTTCTTCCTGATTCAGTGTTTCTCACCCCAGTCCAACAATTTCACTTCCGCGTCTTCTCCATCGCCTTCCACCCGGAGGCGCTTATTTTTTACCAATTCCAACACGGCTAAAAAAGCAGCCACCCTTTGGGAACGGTCCAGTTTGCCGGCAAACAGCGCCTTGTAAGGGACAGAGCGTTTCTTCCACAATTTCCGCAGGATGGCAATGGCTTGGGAGGCCACCGAAACAACCTTTCTGGACACCAACGCGGAAAAGCTCTCCGGTTTTGGCGGCAGCATACTTTTCCCCTTCCCCCAGGCGGAAACCAGCGCTTGGGCAATCTCCCTGGGATCGTGGATACGCTTATAGGTGTAATCCGCAGGCAACGGCTCCGGTCCCCGCGTGATCCGGTCAAAAGAGCACTGCTGCCCCAGCCTGGCTGCGGCTTTCTTACACTGTTCATATTCCAACAGCTGGCCAGTGAGTTCTGCCCGCGGATCTTCCTCTTCCTCCTGACGGGGAAGCAGGGACGCACTCTTGATCTGCACTAGTCGGGCGGCCATCTCCAAGAATTCACTGGCCACATCCAAATCCGCCTCCCGCATCAAGGCGATTTGTTCCATATATTGGTCAAGCAGCTGGGCGATGGGGATGTCGTAAATGTCCAGTTTGTTTTTGGCAATTAAGGAAAGCAGCAAGTCCAGAGGGCCGTCGAACCCCTCCAAATGGTACTCCAGTTTTTCCATACTCACAGCGCGCCAAACAGACGGAGGGGAGCTTCTGCCAAAGCAAAGATCACCTGGGCGAAAAAGTTCTGAACAGTGGATAACGGACCGGTCATGGCTCCGGAAAACAGCAGGAAAAACATCACCATCACAAAGATGTTCTGGTACCGGTAATAGGTGTACAGTGCCCGGCTGCTGAGGAATGCCCCCACGATCCGGGAACCATCCAAAGGCGGCAGGGGGATCAGGTTGAACACCGCCAGTGAGATATTCACCACAACATAGTAGTAGAGCATATTCAGCAGGAACTGGGTCACTCCGTTGGACGGCGCAAAAGCGATGAGCAGGGTGACGAAAAACGCCCCCACCAGCGCCGCCAACAAGTTGGATACAGGCCCAGCCAGGGCAGTGAGTGCCACATCCCGCCGGGGCTTTTTAAAGTAACGGCTGTCCACAGGCACGGGCTTTGCCCAGCCGAACCCAAAGAGGATCAGCGCCACTGTGCCCACCGGGTCCACACTGGCCAAAGGGTTTAAAGTAAGGCGGCCGGCCAATTTGGCGGTGGGATCTCCCAGCTTGTTGGCAACCCAACCGTGGGCGAATTCGTGCAGCGGCAAAATACACAGGATGACAAACACGATGGATACCACCTGGGCCACGATCTGCCACACATCCACATGGTAGCCGTAGGCCAGGCTTCGGATTACATCAAACAGCATGGGGTGACTCCTTTTCCAAAGTGATTTTCAGAGATTTATGAGTGGATTATACCCTATTTCCGGAAAAAACTCAATTCCTTTGAAAAAAAACTTGCATTTCCCAAGGGAATCTGCTATAATTTCTATCGTTGCAAATTTGGAGTTATCTCGTCTTTAAGGAGGTGCAGATATGGCAAAATGTGATTTCTGCGGCAAGGACGTTGCCTTCGGCATTAAGGTTTCTCACTCTCACCGTCGCTCCAACCGTACCTGGAAGCCCAACATCAAGCGGGTGAAGGCGGTTGTCAACGGCACTCCCAAGCGCGTGTACGCCTGCACCCGTTGCTTGCGTTCCGGCAAAGTGACCCGAGCTGTCTAAGCAATTGTCCCAAAAGCATTCAAAGGCTGAGAAATAAGGGGTCATCCATTCGGATGGCCCTTTTTCTCTGCCTTTTTTCTTTTTTATTAAGTAGCTTAGTTAGCCAAAAGGCTTTTCCTCCGTCAACTGGGAAAGATCCCCATCCAAAAAGTTCCCTAGGATTTTCCCCGCCACACCCTGCGCTTCGCCATAAAGCTCAAAAAAGCTTTGGTGGGAATCTCCATCCCCCCAAGGTGCGTTTTGCAGGTTGGCATAATCCACGTCGTCGCTCTCCGTCAAGGGAACCAGGTGGCTGGAAATGGAGCTGGGCTTTCCTTTTTCTATCCGCTGGATCACTTTCCGTTTCAAGCCCGTCCGATCCGTCACAAGGGAAAAGACCACATGGGCATCGCTCATGGCCTGGACTAACAGCTCTTCAGGCACATCCTCCCCATGGAGTGAGAGAAAAACATGATGGTACAGATGGGCAATCTTCCGCTGGATCGGCTCGTTTTTGGGGAACATTTCCTTCAGGGGTACCTCGGAAGGCAATTTCCCTGTTTCAAAGCGGAGGATGATCGCATCCAGGGCGGACTCGATCTCCCCGTGCATGGTGGAAGGAGTTTCCCAAGGACGCTGCTTTGCCAATTCTACAGCTAACCAGTTGACGTACGGATGAGCTGTGCAATCTAAGGAGTAATGGCACACAAACCCCCACACATACGAGCGGTACACTGGGTCGGGATGTTCCTTCAAGAAATCCCGCATGGCCCCCAACACCTTAGAAGGTGTTTCTCGATGGAGCCTGCCTCCGTAATCTTTCAGAGAGCGTCCTTTCCAAAAGGGCAAAAAGCGATGACAAAAGAAAAAGTCCGGTCCCTGAGCACCCCAGGCATAAGCACAGAGGTTGAGCGAAGCTTTTTCCTCCAAGCTTTCCCGGACATTTTGGGCAAAATAGTAATGGGTCAAACAGGCTGGCATACAGATACCTCCTTATCAATGAGGGGACAACTTCGGCGAGAAAGGTTCGATCCAGGGAAACGCGGCCACCAGGTCCTGGGGAAAGGGGCATCCCAGCTCCAGGGATGTCCCCAGAGCCTTGCAGGAGAGGGAAAGCCACCCGCAGTGCAGCCCCTGCCGTCCCAACAGCTGCCTAGAACCGCCGTACAGGTCATCACCGGCCAAGGGATGACCTGCATACGCCATATGCACCCGGATCTGATGGGTGCGGCCCGTTTCCAGCTGAAAACGGAGCAAGGTATGGCCCTCTGCAGAGGCTAGAGCTTCCCAATGGGTCACAGCCACCTGGCCATCTTTCCCACAGCAGCGGCGGATCTTGCTCCCTGGTTCCAAGGCAATGGGTGCGTCCACCGTGCCCTGGCAGTCAAGCTCTCCTTGGACGATGCCGTAATAGAGTTTTTTCACTTGTGCGGGAGACACTGCCGTTCGATGCTTTCCTACCACAACAATGCCGCTGGTGTCCCGGTCCAGGCGGTACAGAGGGCGGAAAGCATACTGCTGGCCTTTTTCCTGGCAATAATAGGCTACACGGTTCAGAAGGCTGTCCCGATCGTGGCCTGGTGAGGGATGTACCGGCATATCGGGAGGCTTTGCCACCACCAGGTAGTCCTCGTCCTCCCAAAGGATGTCCAGGGGACCTGCAACAGGCTGGTAAACTGGATTCTCCTCCGGAAGGTTCAGCGTCAGCACATCCCCTCCAGACAACACATCAATACTGCGGCAGGGATTCCCATTTCTGAGAAGGCCATTTGGCAAGTGCTTTTGCTTTACAAAGCTTCGGGAGGAAAGCCCCAAATACTGCCGGGCAAAGTCCTTGACCGTGCGTCCTTCCCACTCCGGCGGGACTTTGAACTGGAGAACGCGGCTCACTTTTCTCGGGTGGCCAGGGAGCGAGCCAACTCCCGCAGGAACCCGGTATCCCCAGGGAATGCATCCAAGGCTTGTTCCGCTTGAGCAGTGAAAGAATCCACCAGGCGCTGAGCTTTCTCCACCCCCAGCAAGGACACATAGTTTCGTTTGTCCCGGGCAGCGTCCATCCCCACGTTTTTCCCCAAGGATGCAGCGTCCCCCAGCACATCCAGAATGTCATCCCGGATCTGGAAGGCCATACCAACTCCCTCGGCATAGCGGCGGGCGTTTTCCAGGGCGTCCTCCCCAGCTCCGGCCGCCACACAGCCCATTTGGCAGGCAGCGGAAATCAGCGCTACGGTTTTTCCCAAATCCATTTCCCGCAGCAGGTCCAAATCCACCGTTTTTCCTTCCGAATCCAAATCG
>CAJFMJ010000122.1 GCA_904391645.1 uncultured Neglectibacter sp. | reverse complement strand
CATAATGCCCAGCTTGTTGCCCATGTCGTACCGGGTGCCGGTGAAGTCCACGGCGGTCATGCCGTCCCGGCGGGCCAGTGTGCGCATGGCGTCGGTGAGTTGGATCTCCCCGCCCGCTCCAGGAGGGGTCTTGTCCAGGATGTCGAAGATCTCCGGGGGCAGGATGCACCGTCCCAAAATGGAATACAGGGACAGCTCTTCCCCGGGCTTGGGCTTTTCAATCATGTCGGTGCAGCGGAAGTAGTTGTCTTGCAGATGCTCCACCTTCAGGGAGGAGTACTTGGAAATGGCCTCCCGGGCCACTTCTTTCACACCCACCACGCCGTTGCCAAACTGTTCGTAGGCCCGGATCAGCTGGCCGCAGGCAGGGTCTTCCCCCAGGATGACATCGTCGCCGTAGAGTACGGCAAAGGGCTCGTCCCCTACAAATTCCCGGGCGCAGCCGATGGCGTGGCCCAGGCCCTTGGTTTCCTTCTGCCGGACGTAAAAGATGTTGGCCAGCTTGGAGATGTGGACAACCTCGTCTAAGATGGCCGCTTTGTTGGGGTCGGCGGCAAGGCGGCGTTCCAGCTCAGGGGCGCGGTCAAAGTGGTCTTCCAAAAGGCCCTTGCCCCGGTTGGTGATGATGAGAATATCCTCAATGCCGGAAGCCGCTGCCTCTTCCACAATATACTGGATGGCTGGCTTGTCCACAATGGGGAGCATCTCCTTGGGCATCACTTTTGTGGCGGGAAGCACCCGGGTGCCTAGGCCCGCCGCAGGGATCACCGCTTTACGCACTTTTTTCATGGCTTTTTTCTCCTTTTCGAAACTTGAACTTTCCTTATAGCCACATGGGAAGATTGACGATCAAGATATAGCACACAAACAGGCAGATGGCAATGGGCGTATTGACGCCGCCCTTGGCATCCAGAGTCATGTTGGGGTCGCCGTCGTTGCCGGCAGCCTTCACTTTGCGGGCGGTGCGGATGCAGTGGCGCATATACATTTTATTCCCCCGGACGCCCACAACGATCATCACCACCAGCATACACAGCAGGATGATGGCCGGCAGGAACATACAGAACATTTGCCAGGGGTTTTGCATCAAGATTTGGCTCATGGCCAGCTGCTGCTCGTAAGTGGGGTACAGGGTTTGAGCGGTGTCAATGCCCACCTGCTCCATCAGCTGCAGCTGAAGGGGGGCTGCCACCAAATACAGCGCCGCCTGTAACCCGATGAACAGCGCAAACATGATGACCGTGACGATGGTGCCATACTTGTACTGCTTGCGGTAGAGCATCCAAGGCCCAGAGAGCAAAAAGGCGATGAAATTGAACTTGTTTTTCCCCGTCTGCTTCATATAGCGGAACACCGGCATATAATAGGCGGTGTTCTGTTTCACCAGCTTGGAGGCATCCCCAAAGGTGACGCCAGTGTCCAACATCTCCGCCGGGGAAACGCCGCCCATGGGGTCGTAGGAAAAGGGGGGCACTGCGCTGCCAAAGCCGGTCCTGGGTGCGGAATAGCCCCCAAAGAAGCCGGGCCGCGGGGGAGGTACCTGCCCATACGGGGAGGTTTCTTGTCCCTTCCCAGCGTTGGAGTTGTTGTATTGCTGGGGCTCCCCGGTGAGGGAAGCGCCGCAGCGGTTGCAAAAGAGGGCGCTGTGGGCGTTCAATGTGCCGCACACAGGGCACTCCTGGTCCTTGATCTCCGTGCGGGGGTCGGGAGCTTCCGGCGGAGCCGGGGGTTCCCATGCCTTCCCTTCTTTGTGGAGGTCTTCGAAAATGCACTTGCCTTTTTCCTGATAACAAGCCCGGTGGTATGGCGCCCCGCATTCCGGGCAGACAACAATGTCATCGCCCTGGCGGAAGGGCACCCCGCAAACAGGGCACTTGATTCCAGTATAATCCAGCATGAGTGGTCCTTTCCTTTTTACACAGAATAAAATGAGAATTTGTGATTATGATTATTTTACACGATTCTTCTCCAAAGCGCAACGAAATCCCGTTTAATTTTCAGTCTGTTAATAATTATTACAGATTTCAGCCGGGGGAAGAAAGCCAAATTCCGAAAGATATGGTTTGCTTTTTTTCCAGGTTTCCAGTATAATAACGGGAGAATACGATTTTTGGAAAGGTTGTCCATAAAACTATGCTGCAATTTGAAGAGTTGAAACGGGAGCTGGAAGAACAGGAAGAAGCCCTGGAAGACCTGGGCCAGGCCCTGGGCCTGGAAAAGCTTCGGGAAGAGGTGGAGATGCTGGAGCATAAGTCTGCCGAGCCGGGCTTTTGGGACAACATGGAGCAGGCGCAGAAAATCACCCAGCGCATGGCTGCCTTAAAAGATAAGGACGAATCCTACCAGCGGTTGCAGAGCCGCGCAGGCGACTGTATGGCCCTGATCGAAATGGGCGACGAGGCCGAAGACCTCTCTTTGGTGGACGAGGCCAAAGCGGAGATCGAGTCCATTAAAAATGAAATTGCCTCTATGAAGCTTGCCACCCTGCTCACCGGGGAATACGACAAAAACAATGCCATCCTCACCTTCCACGCGGGGTCCGGCGGCACCGAGGCCCAGGACTGGGCGGAAATGCTGTTCCGGATGTATAACCGCTGGGCGGAGCGCCACGGCTACAAGGTGGAAACCCTGGACTATCTGGACGGGGATGAGGCTGGCTTGAAAAGTGCTTCCATTATGGTGGAGGGCGAAAACGCCTACGGCTACCTGAAGAGCGAGGCGGGTGTCCACCGGTTGGTGCGTGTTTCCCCCTTTGACGCAGCGGGCAGACGTCAGACCTCCTTTGCTTCCCTGGAAGTGATGCCCGAGATGGAGCTGGACAATACCGTGGAGATCCCCCCGGAGGACATCAAAATGGAAGTGTACCGGGCCAGCGGCGCCGGCGGCCAGAAGGTCAATAAGACCTCCTCTGCGGTGCGGCTGATCCACATCCCCACCGGCATTGTGGTTTCCTGCCAGGTGGAGCGCAGCCAGTACCAGAACCGCGAAGTGGCCATGAAAATGCTGGTGGCCAAACTGGTGGAGATCAAAGAGCGGGAAAACTTGGAGAAGATCTCCGATATCAAAGGCGAACAGAAGGAGATCACCTGGGGCAGCCAGATCCGCTCCTATGTGTTCATGCCCTATACCATGGTAAAAGACCACCGCACCGGCTTTGAAACCGGCAATGTCAATGGTGTGATGGATGGCGATTTGGATGGCTTTATCAATGCCTACCTCACTGCCTCCAGCCAGGGGACTTTGGGAGCAGACATCGAATAATTGGATTGTAAGAGAGAAACAGAAGCCTCCGGCATAGGGCCGGGGGCTTTTTTTGTCCCGTTTTCCTTTTGCCTTGCATACATTGTACTGTGGAATGCTATCAATGGAAGAGGGGAGAGCACGTGGATCACATCTATTATTATGGTCGGCCCTGTTGTTGCCCTTGCCCAACAGGGGGTGTTCCCGGCCCCCAAGGAGAGCCAGGCCCCACGGGGGCAACGGGAGCAACCGGCCCCCAAGGGGAACCAGGCCCCACGGGAGCAACAGGGGCGACGGGCCCCCAAGGGGAACCAGGCCCCACCGGAGCAACAGGAGCAACCGGCCCCCAAGGGGAACCAGGCCCCACCGGAGCAACAGGGCCCACGGGCCCCCAAGGAGAGCCAGGCCTCACCGGCGCAACAGGGGCCACGGGCCCCCAAGGGGAGCCAGGCCCCACGGGGGCAACGGGCGCCACCGGGACGGTCCCCGCTGACAGTGCGGCCTCTTATTACAATTTCCAAGCGCGGTTTACTTCTGGGGAGCAGATCCCTCTCTTTCCCCAATACACGGATCCCCAGGGAAACATTACCCAGAGCAATGCCAGCACCCTTTCCCTGACGGCGGGCAATTATTTGGTTTCCTACAAAGTGTCTGTCACGTTAAGCCAGCCTGGATATATCCAAGTCACACCCAGCTGGGGGGGCACACCGCACTTGGAAGACGGAGTGTACTTTGCCACCACAGCCAATGGCTCCAGCGCGGTGGGGTCGGCCCATTTCATTATCCAGGCGCCCAGCCCCACTACGTTCTTTTTAAGCTATTCCGGCGCCGACGCCTCCAATGGGGAGGTGAATCTCACCCTGCTGCGCCTGCGGGAGGCCACCTAGCTTTGGGGGTGTCTTTCCTGGAAAAACTGGGCATTTATATGGGTTTTGCTTGCTTTTGATGAGAAAATCGTGTATAGTAAAGCCAAAGCTCCCCTGTCTTTGAGGGGAGTAGGGAAAGGGGAATCACAATGGAGATCATGGATTTTGTGTGGCTGGGCATTGCGATCCTGGCGGCTGTGGTGGAGGCCATTGTGCCGGCTTTGGTGTCCGTTTGGTTTGTGCCGGCTGGCCTTGTGGCGCTGGTCCTCAGTTTGTTTGGCGCGCCTTTGTGGGCACAGATCCTGCTGTTTGTTGTGGTTTCTTTTGTGTCCCTGGCCTTTACCAGACCTTTGGCCAGAAAGCTCTTGACCTTCCACCGGGAGCACACCAATGCGGACCGTGTGGTGGGAGCCACCGGGATTGTCATCCAGGATATCGACAATATCGTGGGGACCGGCCGGGTCGTGGTGATGGGAAACAGCTGGTCCGCCCGTTCCAGCGAAGTCGATGGGAAGATCGACGCCGGGGTCAAGGTGCGGATTGAGCAAATCGTGGGGGTAACGCTGCTGGTCACCCCGGTGCCCCTTGGGTCGGAGGAAAAGGAGGAGGTAAATAATGCCAACTGAGTTCTATGGTACCACAGTGGTTGTGATCGTGCTGGTGGTGTTTGTCCTGGCAGTGATCATCGCCAACATCAAGATTGTGCCCCAAGCCCACTCGTTTGTGGTGGAGCGCTTGGGAGCGTTCCATGCGTCCTGGGGGACAGGGCTTCATGTGAAGATCCCCTTTTTGGACCGCATTGCTAAAAAGGTCAGCCTGAAAGAACAGGTCATCGATTT
>CAJFMJ010000121.1 GCA_904391645.1 uncultured Neglectibacter sp. | reverse complement strand
GGGAGGGCTTTTTTGCCCTCCCCCTCCCGGCTTTTTCTTTGCAAATGGGAAAACCCGTGGTACAATAGTCCCAATGCTCCACACCCTCCGGAGCCCTTCCCGGGGGATGCATCCCAAAAACAAGACGAGGATTTTGCCTATGAAACGATGGCTCGACCGCATATCGGAAAGAACGGCCCGCTGGCTCTCCCTGGGTTTTTTAGTGGTTGGCTTGGGGCTGCTGGGGACAGCGATCTGGTTCAACCTGGGGGCCGGTGGCAACGGCTATACCCTGACCACCTACTCCATGGGGTCTTACGTCCAGCAGACAGTCTACGGCAGCGGCCGGGAGGAAGCTGCCCAAGCAGCCTCCACTGCGGTGGCGGAACTGGAGGACTTGATCTCCTGGCGGGTGGAGGGCAGCGACATTGCCCGGTTAAACCAGGCGGCAGGGACGGATTTCCTCCAGATTGACCCCCAGACCTGGGATATCCTCCACACCGCCCAAGAGGTCTGCCAGGCAAGTGGCGGGGCCTTTGACATCACCATTGCCCCCATCAGCTGGCTGTGGGATTTTGACGAAGACCCCCACCTCCCCCAGCAGAGCACGATTGAAAGCCTGCTGCCCGCGGTGGATTACACCCAGCTCTCCTTAAAAGAGGACGGTACCGCGGCTTTGCAATCCCACAGCGCCGCGCTGGACTTGGGTTCCGTGGGCAAAGGCGCCGCCTGTGACGCAGCTGTGGCAGCGTACAAGGAAGCCGGTGTGGACCGTGCCGTGGTGGCCGTGGGCGGCAGCGTGGGGGTCTGGGGGGAAAAGCCCTTTGGCCAACTTTGGAACATCGCCGTGCGGGACCCGGACTCGGAAGGCTCCCTGGGGACACTCTCCGTCCCCAGCGGGTTCCTGTCCACCTCGGGCAGCTATGAAAAGCAGTTTGAAGAGGACGGCGTCACCTATCACCACATCCTGGACCCGAAAACCGGCTATCCTGCGGAAAGCGGGCTGGTGGGGGTCACCATCTGGAGCGACAGCGGGGTGCTCAGCGACGCGCTCTCCACCGCTTGCTTCGTGCTGGGGATAGAGGAGAGCCTCCCCCTGCTGGAGCAGTTTGGCTGCGGTGCTGTGTTCATCACAGAGGACCACCAGATTTACGTCACGGAAAACCTGGCGGACGCCTTCCACTTGGATTCGGACAACTACACCCTGGCCGGGGTGGTGTGAGGCGCCTATGGAAAAGAAACGGTTCCTCTCCCCCCTGGGGATGCTCCTGTGCGGGGGACTGCTCCTGCTGGCAGGGGCGCTGTTTTTGGCCCAGTCCCTGGCCCCCCAGGGGACGGTGGCCATTGTGGAACAAAACGGTGTGGAAGTGGCCCGGCGGCAACTCTCCCAGCTGACCCAAACGGAAACCCTCATCCTGGAAGGGAAAAACAGCGTGGAAGTGACCATCCAGTTCTCCCCCCAAGGGGCGGCGGTGACGGCCTCCACCTGCCCGGACCAGGTTTGCGTCAAAACCGGGACGCTGACCCGGGCCGGGGAGTCGGCCATCTGCCTGCCGGCGCGGATCTCCCTGCGGCTGGAGGGCAGCGGCAACGCTGTGGACGCGGTGGTCTATTGACCCGGCAAAAACATGGTATCCGGCAGCCCTCCCAGGGGTTGGGAAGCCGTTGAGAAAGGAGGCAAGCCCATGAAGGGAAAAGCAGGCCGGGTGGCATTCACCGGCATTTTGGCGGCGCTGGCACTGGCGCTGTCCTTTTTGGAAGGGCTTTTGCCCCCCTTGCCCATGATGCCCCCCGGGGCCAAACTGGGGCTCTCCAACATAGCCACCATGTACGCCGCGGGGAGCCTGGGCCTGCCCAGCGCGCTGTTCCTGGCGGTGTTCAAGGGGCTGTTTTCCCTGATGACCCGGGGGGTAGTGGCAGGGTTGATGAGCCTCTCCGGGGGTGTAGTGAGCACCTTTTTCATGTGGCTGCTGCTGAAAAAGACAAAGTCCTCCCTGGGGGTGGTGGGGGTCTGCGGGGCCCTGTGCCACAACGCCGCCCAGCTGTGTGTGGCCTACCTGCTCACCACCACCAGCGTGCTCTTTTATGTGCCGTTCCTGCTGCTTTTCGGCGTGCTCACCGGGCTGCTCACCGGCCTGGTGCTCAAGGCCACCCTGCCTCCTTTAGAGCGGCTGAAACACACTCTGGGATAAGGCCCCCAGAGGAAGATGGGAACACAAAAGCACCTCCCCAGGACAGCGCTCCCGGGAAGGTGCTTTTCATATATGTCGCTTCTCTTTTAGCCGGTCACTTCACCTGGCAGCCGCCCCATTCCACAGCTGTGAATCCAACACGCTCCGGGCTGGTCAGCTCTTGGGCAGGGATCTCCACCGGCTTCTCCAAGGGTTTCCAGGCCATAAACACCCGCAGCAGCGTGTCGGGGGCCGGTTCTATAGCCAACTGCGCCGCTTCCGTGTAGGCCTCACGCTGGAAGGCAATCAGGTTGTAGGGGTTTTCCTCCATCTGGGGCAGCCAGTAGACGATAAACTCGTTGGCTTCCTGCCGGGTAAGCCCCAACTGGCTTAAGGCGTCCTCCAAGAAGGCTGCCGTGTCCTCCCCGGCCACGCAGAAGCCCTGGGAGAAGTCGTACTCCACGTTATCCTTGCCCTCCCAGTAGAGGTAGTTGTAGGTTTGGCCTTGGTTGTCCGTCAAGGTGCCGTCCGGGCTGGCGGTCACGGTCCAGCCATCCTGGTAGGTGGGATAGGTGCAGGTCAATTCCCCGGCATAGTCTAGCTGCACCGTGACTTGGGTTTCCTCCTCCGGGTAGAGGTAGATCACCGGCTTAGCATCGTATTGTTCTTGGTCGTCGTGCTGCTCTTCTTGGCAGGCGGCAAGGCTGCATACACACGCCAACGCCAGCAAAAGGGCAACCACTCGGTTTTTGTTTCCTTTCCTCATCCTGTTTACCTCCTTTTTCTCTCCGGCTGTTCTTCACAGCCTTTGCGGCAAACCCTCTCAGCAGGAATGCCGCCCAACAGTTCCCAGGACATCTCTCCTGGCTATTCCAATAAAATCATACCACTTTTATGGAGAAAGCACAACAGTATCCCTAGTCATCTTTCCAGCCTTCTTCGGTCTTCTTTAGGTATCCAGTTCCCCGCAGTAGAGTGTCCTGGTGGCCGTGTCGTACACAGCAGCGGTGAAATTGTAGGAGCCCCGGCCCAGGACCCCGGCGGTTTCCGGGCTGTGGGTTTGGTCGTCCCAGAAGAACCAGTACCCCTCTTCCACCTGGGGCAGCAGGGCCTTTCCGTCCTTACCGGTGAGGTAGGGCCCCGTGGAGAAGGACTCGGTGCCCTCCTGCCACTGCCGGCCATAGAGCAGGGCTTCCCCGTCCTCATTGACCGGCAGGGGGTGCCAGCCCTCCCGGGTTTGAACCGTTTTCTCCAGGGCGGCAGCATCCTGCTGGGAAAGCTCCACCTGCCAGTACTCGGTGCCGTCCCCCATCCAGCCGTGGTCGTCCCAGTGCCCCGAGAGGGTGGAATCTGTCAGGGCCACCCCTAGAACTTGGGGCAGGGGACTGCTTTTCTCATTCCCGCCCCAGAAAAACTGGAGAGCCACCACTCCCAGAGTCAAACACAAAATCAGCGCAAAAGCCAGCACAAAGAGGAGGACTCCCTTAGACTTTCGTTTCATACTATCATCTCCTTTGGCCCCAGTATACACCTTGCCCACAGCGGAGACAACAACCTGGCTTTCCTTTGGGAAAAATCCATTGACAAAAATCTTTATTTTCGCTATACTAACTCTAATATTATTATTTAAAAGAGAGGTATGTACTGACATGGACGACGGCGACAGTCACCCTGCCAGCGCCAAGAATTTCCAACTGAATAGCGATACATGGAAGCATATCTTGCTGCGTAAATTTGCAGCAGGCTATGTTTTTTTGCGCTTTCCTGTGGGATTTCATCCGCGGAACTAGCTCCCAGAACGCTTGGTAGACTATCTTTGCTGTGTTTTTATTGAATAAAAAGGAGTGCACTTTTTGTGGAGATCTTACTGCAAATCATATTGATTCTGGTCAACGCCTTCTTCGCCGGCACGGAGATGGCTGTGGTATCCCTAAATTCCACCAAACTGCGAAAACTTCAGGAGGAAGGCGACAAAACCGCCGGCAAGCTGCTGAAAATGGTGGAGGACTCCTCCGCCTTCCTGTCCACCATCCAGGTGGCCATCACTCTGGCAGGCTATTTGGGCGCCGCTTTCGCCGGCGAAAACTTCGCCCCCGTCCTGTCGAACTGGCTGTACAATGACCTGGGCTTCCAGGTGCTCCCTCAGGCGGCGCTGAACAATGTGGCCATCATCATCATCACCATCATCCTGTCCTACTTCACCCTGGTTTTCGGCGAGCTGGTGCCCAAGCGCATCGCTTTGCAAAAGTCTTATGAGTTTGCCAAGGTGGCCTGCGGCGTCATCCGTGGCATGGCCTTTGTACTGCGCCCGGTGATCTGGCTGCTGAGCGTCTCGGTCAATGGGGTACTGCGTCTGCTGCGGCTGAAAGTGGAGGCCGAAGAGGAAAACGTCACCGAGGATGAAATCCGCATGATGGTGGACCTGGGCGGTGAAAAGGGCGCCATCGACGAGGACGAGCAGGAGTGGATCCAAAACGTGTTTGACTTTGGGGACATCTCCGTGCGGGAAGCCATGACCCCCCGCAGCGACATGGACGCCCTGGACATCGAGTCCACAGATGAGGAAATTATGGAGATGATCCAGGAGAGCGGACACAGCCGTTTCCCCGTGTACGAGGAGAGCGTGGACACGGTGCTGGGCATCTTAAACGCCAGGGACTACCTGCTGGACCGGGGCACTGGGAAAAAGACTCCCTTAAAGGATCTGCTGCGTTCCGCTTACTTTGTGCCGGAAACCATCAAGGCTGACAGCCTGTTTAAGGAGATGCAGAAGGAGAAGGTACATATCGCCATCGTGGTGGACGAATACGGCGGTACCGAGGGTATCATCACCATGGAGGACCTGTTGGAGGAAATCGTGGG